>NZ_JBSGVD010000024.1:0-107649 GCF_053608285.1 Nocardia sp. NPDC055053
GCGGACTACCGACCCGCGGCGGCCGTCGCCGTTTCCGGTCAGGCCTGGTCGCCGGGGAGCACCCCGCGCAGGACGTCGTCGAGTGCGGAAGCGGTGACGCCGAAGGTGGTGCGCAGCGCGGCATCGTCGGCGATGAATTCGCGGTGCGACATGTGCTCGGTCTCGAACAGTTCCGCCCAGAACGGGTCGTCCTGGGCCAGCGCGGTGATCTCGGCGTCGGACAGCACGGCCAGCTCGGGCTCCGGCGCACCGGCCAGTGCCGAGAGCCTGCTCGCCACCGCGCGCACGGTGGTCGTGATGACCGGGGCATGCCAGGCGCGGCCCCACGCGCGGTCGTCGCGGGCGACGGCGACGAGAGCGGCTGCCGCGTCGTCGATGGCGGTGAACGAATGCGCCAGGTCCAGTTCCTGCGGCACCTTGGCCTGCGCGCCCGCCAGTACCGCGGGCTGCACCAGCAGGGAGAAGATCGACACCGCGCCCGCGCCGAGGAACTGCCCGGCGCGCACCTCGGTGACGCGCAGCCGGCCCGCCTCGTGCGCGGCCAGTGCCTCGGTCCACATCCTGGCCCTGACCGCACCCTTGTTGCCGGTGGCCGCCAGCGGGGTCGTCTCGGTGACGACGCCGTCGACGGGTCCGTAGCCGTAGAGGTTGCCCATCATGACCAGGTTCGCGCCGGCGGCTTCGGCGGCGGTCAGGATCGAACCGAACAGTGGCGGAACGGTTTCCGGCCAGGTGTGGTACGGCGGCATGGCCAGGTTGAAGACGGTCGCGGCGCCGGTGGCGTGCTCGGTCAGTGCGTCGGTGTCGAGGGCGTCGAGTGCGACCAGGTCGACGCCGGGATGGTCGGGGCCGAGTCCACTGCGGCTGATCACCGTCACGTGGTCACCGGACTCGGCCAGTACCAGTGCGGTGGCGGACGCGGTGCCGCCGCGACCGATCACGACATGCTTGGTCATGCGAATTCCCTTTCCCAGCAACATATTTCATGTTTCGCTCGGCGATCTCGCCGGGCACACAGGAAACAATGCCGCGCGGGCGGGGGCTAGACTAGTGGCCGGAATGCCAGCTATCCCAAGGATCAGGCCATGAAGACCGTTGCCGTCGTCGCCGTGCCGCCGGTGAAGTCGTTCGATCTGGCGATGCCGGGCTCGCTGATGGAGTCGGTGCTGGTCGACGGCGAACCCGCCTACCGGGTGCTCGTGTGCACCGCCGAACCCGGTGTGGTGCTTGCCGATTCGGGTGGCTTCGATGTGGTGATCCCGCACGGGCTCGACGTGCTCGACTCGGCCGACACCGTGATCGTGCCGAGCACCGGCAGCCGGACCGGCGCCGACCCGGTGATCCTGGACGCCCTGCGCGCGGCGGTCGAGCGCGGCACCCTGGTCACCTCGATCTGCAGCGGCGCGTTCGTCCTGGCCCAGGCCGGACTGCTCGACGGGCGGACCGCGACCACACACTGGGCGCTGGCCGACGAACTGGCCCGCGCGCACCCGTCGGTCCGCGTGCGCGCCGACGCGCTGTTCGTCGAGGACGGCCCGGTGACCACCTCGGCGGGCGCGGCCGCGGGAATCGACCTGTGCCTGCACCTGATTCGCGTGGACTACGGCGCCACCGTGGCCAACGAGGCGGCACGGGCCGCCGTGGTCACCCCGGTGCGCCCCGGCGGGCAGGCCCAGTTCGTCGACACCGCGCTACCGCCCGACGACGACCTGTCGCTCTCGGCCACCCGCAGCTGGGCGCTGGCCCGGCTCGACACTCCCCTGTCGCTGGCCGAACTCGCCGGGCACGCCAACACCAGCGTGCGCACGCTGACCCGGCGGTTCCACGAGGAGACCGGGCTGAGCCCGCAGAAATGGCTGCTGCATCAGCGCATCCACCGGGCCAGGGAACTGCTCGAATCGACATCGCTGCCGATCGATCAGGTCGCCAGGCACAGCGGCATCGGGTCGGCGGAATCGTTGCGCCAGCACATGATCCGCCAGCTGGGCGTTCCGCCGAGCACCTACCGGGCGAACTTCACCACGGCCCGTTAGCGTGCGGTCCGGGATACGGCGGGTAGCCCGGCGGCAGGGCCGGGGCGAAGTAGGCCTTGGACTTGGGATTCCACAGCAGGATCACCGCGGCCAGGCCGATGATGACGCCCACCACGGTGAAGCTCAGCGACTGCAGGTCGGCCTCGGGCGCGACGAGCGTGCTGATCACGGTGACGACGGAGAACAACACATTGATGCCGAAGAACACCGTGCCGGTGACGCGGGCCCAGTTCTTGCCCGCACGGGAGGCGAAGGCCAGCCACACCCACAGACCCGCCGTCACCAGCGAGGTGAGGACGCCGCCCGCGAGACCCGCGTACACGAGGATGTCGAGGTCGTCGCCACGGAACACCCCGCCCGATGCTTCGAGCGCGTCCGAGCGGATCTGATCGATCGTGGTCAGCATGTAGGCGGCGCCGAGCACCGTGACCACCGCGCCGGCCAGCATCACGTAGAACGCCATCAGCACGTTCTGCGGGACGACCCGGGGACCGGCCTCGGCTCCGGGCGCCGCCGGATAGGGGCTGCCGACCGGGTTGACGTGGGCACCCGGATAGCCGCCTGCCTGCGGATACGGCGACACCGCGCCGACCGGGCCGGGGATCGCCTGCGCCGCCGGGGCACTCGGGTACGGCGGCTGTGGCACGGCCTGACCCGGGTTGGGTGGTGGCGGGGGAACCGCGTCGGGATAGGACGTCAGCTCATCATCCTGCTGCCGCGGGATCTCGTGATCTGCGGACGAATCTGGCACGGTGCCTGCCCCCTCCATGTGAAGTCGGGCCAACTCTAGTCGCCGTGACCGAAACCGACCGGTCGACTATCCGGGCGTTCACCGGCCGGACAGCCGGGCGGGCTCAGCGCACCTCGGCGCGCACCAGTTCCTGTGCGGCCGTGCGGTATCGGTCGGCGATCAACCGGACCACCGCGGGATGCACACCGATCGGCTCGGCGACACCGTCGGCGCCCGCGTCGTGCAGACGCTGATGGAACAGGCCGTGCGCGAGCAGGTATGAGGCGATGAAGACGCGCCCCGAACCCGATTCCCGCAGGGACGCGACGACTTCGGGAACCCGCGGGGTACCGGTCGCGACGTAGGCGATGCGCACCGGCGCACCGAGCTGTTCGGCCAGCATGCCCGCCGCCCGGCGCACGTCCTGGCGTGCCCGCGCGTCCGAGGAACCCGCGGCGGCGAAGACCACCGCGTCGCCGGGCCGCCAGCCCGCGGCGCGCAACCGCACCGCCATGATCCGGGTCAGCGCCGGATCCGGGCCCATGGCCGCGGTGACCGCGACCGAGGGATGGCCGCTCTCTTCGACCTCGCGCGGCACATCCTGATAGACGTGATAGCCCGAGGCGAGGAACGCGGGCACGACGACAGCCGGTCCGTCGAGATCGCGCAGCACCTCCGACGGCGACGGCCCGAGCACGTCGACGAAGGCGGTGCGCAGGGCCGTATTGGGCGCTGCCCCTTGCGATTCGGCGCCGGGCTCGGACACCGTGGCGCCGAGCTCGGCGGCCACCGCGTCGGCGAGCGCGGCGATCATCTCCACGCCACGCGCGCTGCGGGTGCCGTGCGCGACGAGCACCAGAGCCGGATCACCCGGCAGGCCGGTACTCACCACACTCCGATCGGTTGCGCGGGGCGCGGCGAACGGGCGGGCGTGCCGATGCCTGCCTGGTGCGGCGGCTGCACCGGCGGACGGGCCGGGGTGTCGGCGCAGTCGGCGGCGTCGAGCGCGAGCCGGTAGCCACGCTTGACCACGGTCTGGATCGCCTTGGGCGTGCCGAGACCCGCCCGCAGTCGCGCGATCGCGGTCTCCACCGCGTGGGTGTCGTCACCGCCGCCGGGCAGCGCCGACAGCAGGTCCTCGCGGGAGACGACCCGGCCGGGCTGACGGGCCAGCGACCGCATCAACGCCATCGGCGCGGGCGCCAGCTGACGCACCTCACCGTCGACGACGACACAGCCACCACGCACGCTGATCAGGTGACCGGCGGCGTAGATCCGGCTCGCCCTGCGCGGCAGTTCCTCGGCGACATGGCGGGCCAGCGCACCGAGGCGCGCGCGGCCGGGCATGGTGGTCGGCACGCCGAGTTCTTCCAGCGGCGCCGCGGTGATCGGGCCGACGCAGGCCGCCAGCACCCGCCCGCGCAGTGCGTGCAGCACCGATTCGAGCACGCCGGTCTCCTTGGCGCGCATCAGCAGCGAGGCCACCGCGGGAGCGCTGGTGAAGGTGACGCAGTCGAGGCTGCCGGAGATGATCGACTCGATCATGGCGTCCATCGGGCCGCGATCGGCGGGCGGCTCCCAGCGGTAGACCGGCACCGGGACCACGTCGGCGCCCGCGCAGCGCAGCACCTCGCAGAAGTCGGGAACCGGCTCCCACTCGGTGGTCGCGCCGTGCAGCTGCACCGCGATCCGCACGCCTTCGACGCCCTCGGCGAGCAGGTGATCGAGCACCTCGGCCGAGGACTCCGAGGCGGGCGACCATTCTTCGCGCAGTTCGGCGGCGCGGATCGCGCCCTTGGCCTTGGGGCCACGAGCCAGCATCCGGGTCGAGGACAGCGTGTCGCGCAGCACCTCGGCCAGACCCCAGCCCTCGGCCGCTTCCATCCAGCCGCGGAAACCGATGCCGGTGGTGGCGACGGTGATCTGCGGCGGATCGGCGATCAGCAGCTCGGTGACGCGTTCGAGCTCGGTGTCGTCGGCCAGCGGGATGATGCGGATGGCGGGGGCGGACACCACGTTCGCGCCCTTGCGGGTGAGCAGGGTGCCGAATTCCTCGGCACGGCGGGCGGCGGTGACGCCGATGGTGAAGCCGGCAAGGCAGGAACCACTGTCGGTGGGAGCAGTCATGAAATCAGCCGTCCGAGGATTCGAGGGCCGCGACCTGCACCGGCTCGTTGGATACCGCGACGACGCCACCGTCGAGCTGCACGGCGTAGACCGGGATGGACTGCGTCTCGTCGTCGAGACAGCGTCCGTCGATCAGCGAGAAAGCCTGCTTGAGCAGCGGCGACGCGACGACGGGGACACCGCCGCGGTCACCGACGATGCCGCGCGACATCACCGCGGCCCTGCCGAACGGATCGATGTTGCCGACGGCGGCGAGCGTGCCGTCCGTGAGCAGGAACAGCGCGGCCTGCCGGCCACCCTTGAGCAGGACAGCAACGCCGCGGCCCGGGATCAGGAAGTCGAGCCGGCACGCCTGGGTCCAGGTCGCCGTCTCCATGGTGATGGTGGGTGTGTCGATAACGGTCATCGTCGGTTCCTCCTCCGAACGCCTTACCTATTGGTACAGGCGCCCTGTTTCCGCAGAGTTAAGCGCTTATTTCCCGGCTGCTGCTGTGTCCGAAGCAACACCGACCGGCATGCCCGGCAGGCCGAGAAGCACTGGAACCTTGCGCTCGCCGCTGTCGTCGAACGAGATGGTCGGGTCGGCTTCGTCAGGGGCATTGACGAAGGAGACGAAGCGCGAGAGCTTGTTCTCGTCCTCGAGCACGGCGGCCCACTCGTCCTTGTAGCCCTCGACGTGCTTGGCCATCGCGGCCTCGAGGTCGGCGGCGATGCCGAGGCTGTCGTCACAGACGACGGCCTTGAGGTAGTCCATGCCACCCTCGAGCGCCTCCTGCCACGGCGCGGTGCGCTGCAGGCGGTCGGCGGTGCGGATGTAGAACATCAGGTAGCGGTCGATGTAGGAGATCAGCGTCTCGTCGTCGAGCTCGCCTGCCAGCAGCACAGCGTGCTTGGGGGTCAGGCCGCCGTTGCCGCCGACGTAGAGGTTCCAGCCGTGCTCGGTGGCGATCACGCCGACGTCCTTGCCGCGGGCCTCGGCGCACTCACGCGCGCAACCCGAGACCGCCAGCTTGATCTTGTGCGGCGAACGCAGGCCGCGGTAGCGCTTCTCCAGCAGCACGGCCATGCCGACCGAGTCCTGCTGACCGTAGCGGCACCAGGTGGAACCGACGCAGCTCTTCACGGTGCGCAGCGACTTGCCGTACGCGTGACCGGACTCCATGCCCGCGTCGACAAGGCGCTTCCAGATCGGCGGCAGCTGATCGACGGTGGCGCCGAACAGGTCGATGCGCTGACCACCGGTGACCTTGACGTAGAGACCGAACTCCTTGGCGACCTCACCGATGACGATCAGCTGCTCGGCGGTGACCTCACCACCGGGCATCCGCGGCACCACCGAGTA
Source organism: Nocardia sp. NPDC055053 (assembly GCF_053608285.1). Classification (NCBI taxonomy): domain Bacteria; kingdom Bacillati; phylum Actinomycetota; class Actinomycetes; order Mycobacteriales; family Nocardiaceae; genus Nocardia; species Nocardia sp. NPDC055053. The sequence goes on from NZ_JBSGVD010000024.1 coordinate 6,233, forward strand.
GGTGCCGTTCTTCTGCAGGTTGGCCAGGAAGTGGTCGTTGGTGTCCTGCAGCGCGGCCTGCTCACCCTCGAGGATGTGCTCGCTCGAGGTCGAGGCCAGGATCGAGGCGACGGTCGGCTTGCAGATATCGCAGCCGGTGCCCTTGCCGTGCTTGGCGATCAGCTCGGAGAAGGTGCGGATGCCGGTCACTGCGACGACGTCGAACAGCTCGGCGCGCGACTGCTCGAAGTGCTCGCACAGCGCCTTGGACATCGCCACGCCGGACTGCTCGAGCAGCTTCTTGATCATCGGCACACAGCCACCGCAGGAGGTACCGGCGTTGGTGCAGCTCTTGACCTGGGCGATGTCGCAGGCGCCCTCGGCGATCGCGCCGCAGATGTCACCCTTGCTGACGTTGTTGCAGGAGCAGATCTGCGCGTCGTCGGGCAGCGCGTCGGCGCCCAGCTCGGCACCGGCCGGGGAGATCAGCGAAGCCGGGTCGGCGGGCAGCGGGCGGCCGACCAGCGGGCGCAGCGCCGCGTAGGCGGTGGCGTCGCCGACCAGGACGCCGCCGAGCAGGGTCTTGGCGTCGTCGGAGACGACCAGCTTGGCGTAGGTGCCCTTGGCCGCGTCGTGCAGCACCACCGACAGCGCGCCCTCGGTGGTGCCGTGCGCGTCACCGAAGGAGGCCACGTCGACGCCCATCAGCTTCAGCTTGGTGGACATGTCGGCGCCGGGGAACTCGCCCGCGCCGCCGAGCAGGCGGTCGGCGACGATCTCGGCGGTGGTGTAACCGGGGGCGACCAGGCCGTAGCAGATGCCCTCGATGGCCGCGCACTCGCCGACGGCGTAGATGTCGGGGTCGGAGGTGGCCATGCTCAGGTCGGTGAGAATGCCGCCGCGCGCGCCGATCTCGAGCCCGGCTTCCTTCGCGACCGCGTCGTGCGGGCGGATACCGGCGGAGAACACCACCAGCGAGGCGTCGATCTCGGACTCGTCGGACAGGGTCACCTTGACCCCGCCGCCGACCTGCTCGATGTTGGCGGTGCCCACACCGGTGTGCACGTTCAGGCCGAGGTCGGAGACCAGCTTCTCCAGCACCGCGCCACCGCCGTCGTCGACCTGGGCGGGCATCAGACGGGGGGCGAACTCGACCACGTGCGGGGTCATGCCCATCAGGCGCAGCGCGTTGGCCGCCTCCAGACCGAGCAGACCACCACCGACGACCACACCGTGCGCGCCGGGACCGGCGGCATCGGCGGCGGCACGGATGCCGTCGAGGTCGTCGAGGGTGCGGTAGACGAAGCACTCGGGCAGGTCGTGGCCGGGGACCGGCGGCACGAAGGCGTAGGAGCCGGTGGCCATGACCAGCGCGTCGTAGGAGATGACATCGCCGGTGGAGGTGGTGACGGTCTTGGCGGCGCGGTCGATGGCGGCACCGCGCTGGCCGAGCCGCAGGTCGACCAGGTCGTCACCGAGGTACTCGTTGCCCGGCAGCGCCAGGGCCGAGGGGTCCCAGGCGCCGACGTAGTAGGACAGGCCGACGCGGTCGTAGGCGGGCAGCTTCTCCTCGGAGAGGATGACGACCTGCCACTGGCCTGCCTCGTCGCGCGAGCGCAGGGCCTCGACGAAGCGGTGTCCGACCATGCCGTGGCCGACCACGACCACTGTCTTGCGAGTGCTGTTCATGAGAGTGACCTCCTTGGTAGTGGTCGGTTGTCAGCGAGCCGACGACTTGGTCGACGAAGCGGTGGATTCGGCCTCGAGGACCAGGTTTTCGGCCTCGACCACGACATCGGAGCCGGAGACCATGGACGTGGAGCGGGGACGGCGCAGGAACACTGCCCAGGTGACCAGGGCGCAGAGCACGTAGAAGCCCATGAAGATCACGAAGGCGGCGGTCGCCGAGTTGGTGGTGGCGTAGGAGGTGCGCAGCGCCAGGTTGATGCCGACACCGCCGAGTGCACCGATGGCGCCGACGAAACCGATCAGCGCACCCGAGGTGTTCTGCGACCAGGTCGCCTGCTCGGCCGGGGTGCCGGAGAGCGACTTGGACTTGGCGTCGAACACCGACGGGATGATCTTGGTGACGGCACCGTTGCCGAAACCGGACAGGATGAACAGGGCGATGAAGCCCATGGTCAGGATCGTCATCACCGCGCCGGTGGCGACACCGTTGTTCGCGTCGGCCTGGGTGCTGGCGAACACGACGACCAGCGCCGCGGCCATCATCGCGAAGAAGGTGACCAGGGTGACCCGCGAGCCGCCGATCCGGTCGGCCAGCTTGCCACCGTAGGGGCGGGCCAGCGAACCGAACAGCGGGCCGATGAAGGCGATCGAGGCGGCGTGCACGGCGGCCTGGGCTGCGGTGTCGCCACCGGCCTTGAAGCTGATCTGCAGGATCTGGCCGAAGGCGAAGCTGTAGCCGATGAACGAACCGAAGGTGCCGATGTAGAGGAAGGCGATGGCGTAGGACTGCGGCACCCGCAGCGCCTTGACCATGTAGGACAGGTCGGCCTTCTGGTTGCGCAGGTTGTCCATGTACAGGGCAGCGCCGACCGCGGTCACACCGACCAGCACCAGGTAGACCGCGCAGATCACCGAGGCGTACTCACCGCCGAGGGTGGCCAGCACCAGCAGACCGAGCAGCTGGATCACCGGCACGCCGATATTGCCGCCGCCCGCGTTCATGCCCAGCGCCCAGCCCTTGAGCCGCTGCGGGTAGAAGGCGTTGATATTGGTCATCGACGAGGCGAAGTTGCCACCACCGACGCCGGCGAAGGCCGCGACGACCAGGAAGGTCGTGTAGGAGGTGCCCGGCTGGTTGACGAAGTACAGCGTCAGCAGCAGCGGGACCAGCAGCAGGATCGCGCTGAAGATCGTCCAGTTGCGGCCGCCGAAACGGGCGGTGGCCACGGTGTACGGAATGCGCAGGAAGGCGCCGACCAGCGTCGGCATGGCGACCAGGAAGAACTTGCCCGCCGGGTCGATGCCGAACTTGTCCTGCGGCATGAACAGGACCATGACCGACCAGATCGACCACACCGAGAACCCGATGTGTTCGGCGAACACCGACCAGATCAGGTTGCGCTTGGCAACGTCCTTGCCGCCGGCCTCCCAGGCCGCGACATCTTCCGCATCCCAGTGCTCGATGTCGTGGTTACGCTTCAGCGTGCTCAAGTTGGGCCTCCCAAAAGTGCGATGGCCCAACGGTAGGAAATGGGTATTGCCGAAATGCTGCGGGAAATTGCGCCCGAATCAACGGTTTCTCACAAAGGCCCGGTCATAGGGGTGAGATCGAGGCCTTTGTTTCCGGCATGTGACGTGGCGATTTCAACAGGTAAGGAAGCAGCCGGAAATTGCCAGAAACCCCAGTGAGGTGTGATCTACACAGCATTACTCTTGACGCACACCCACGCAACTCGAGCGGTGAGTTTCCGCGATCAATTCCAGGTGTCCTCGAGCATGCGCGGTTTGCAGGCCTGCCAGGCGCCCGCGAGCAGTACGCCAAGCGCCACGAGCAGCATGGCGAACGGGGCCGCCCAGCCGCCTGTCCACGTGTGCAGCATGCCGAACAGCAACGGGCCGACGCAGGCGACGGCGTAACCGGCGCCCTGGGTGAACCCGGACAGCGCGGCCGAGCCGCGCGGGGTGCGGGTGCGCAGGTTGATCAGCGTCAGCGCCATCGGGAAGGTGCTCGGGCCGAGGCCCAGCAGCACCACCCAGAGCACCGGCACGCTCATGGGCGCGAGCAGCAGGCCGGCGAAGGCGATGACGAACAGCACCATGCAGCCGACGACGACGGGGAACGGATTGCGCATCCGCGAGACCACGGTCGGCGCGCCGAGCGCGGGGATCAGGCCCATCAGCGCGAACAGGCCGACCATACTGCCGCCGAAACCGGCGCTCGCGCCCGCGTCGGACAGGATCTTGGGCAGCCAGGCGAACATCGCGTAGGTGGTCAGCGAGGTCATACCGAACATCGCGGCCATCCCCCAGGCCACCGGCGAACGCCAGACTTTGCCTGCGGCCGTTGACGATTCGGCGGGCAGCGCGGTGACGTCGACCCGGTCGCGACCCTTGCGATCACGCAGGACGAACAGCCACGGCACCGCGGCGGCGAAGCCGACCAGCGCCCACACACCCATCGAGATCCGCCACCCGTGATCCTCGGCCAGCGGCACCGCGACGAACGCGGGCACGACAGTGCTCAACTGCACCATCACGATGTACAAGGAGCTGATCGCGGCCAGCTGATCGGCGAAATACCGCTTCACCAGCGGCGGGATCACCACGTTGCCGATGCCCATACCGAGCAGCACCACGCCGGAGAAGGCCAGCAGCTCGCCGGTGCCCGCGGAGAACACGCGGGTGAGCGACCCCGTCCCGGCCAGCAGCATCGCGATGAGCACCGTGCGCTCGAGCCCGAAACGGCGCACCAGCAGCGGCGTCACCAGCCCCGCGACGGCGAACATCGCGGTCGGCAGCATGCCGAACACGCCGACGATCGCGGTCCCGTACCCGATATCGGCGCCGATCTCCTCCGCCAGCGGACTGAACGCGGTGACCGCGGCGCGCAGCGTGAGCGCCGACATGACGATGGCCGCCAGCACAAGCAGGCGGCCTTGAACCAATGCCGAGAGCCGACGACTGGTTTCCGGAGCACATGGGTAACTCGCCGGGGACGGGCTGACCTGGCCAACCGCATCCCGCCGGTCGCCCAGCACGGTCGACCCGGAGCTCGAGTCTGGCTTGAATTCGCGGAGAGGCGGCATCCGCAAATCATAGGATGACCCCATGATCGGTGCAATGATTTGTGAGCAGCGGTACCCTTGCTGACGTGCAACCCGTCCGGCGAACCAGCCTCATCGCCCAGGTCACCGAGCAGCTTCGGGCCGAAATCCGTTCCGGCCGTTGGCCTGTCGGCCAACGGATCCCGACCGAACCGGAGCTCACCGAGCTCACCGGGACCGGGCGCAACACCGTGCGCGAAGGCGTCCAGGCCCTCGTGCACGCGGGAATGCTCGAACGGCGCCAAGGTTCGGGCACCTATGTGATCGCCACCTCCGAGGTGGGCGGCACCCTGGCCAAGTACTTCGCCGACGCCGAGGAACGCGACATCCTCGAACTCCGCCAAGCACTCGACACCACCGCCGCCGGCCTGGCCGCGCGCCGCCGCGACGACACCGACATCGCCAATCTGCGCCGCCTGCTCGCCGAACGCAGCAACCGCGACTGGTCCGAACCCGACCCGGTCGCCATCGCCGCCGACGTGGAGCTGCACCGGGCGATCGTCGTCGCCAGCCACAACGCGGTGTATCTGGAGTTCTACGATTCGCTGCTGCCGATCATCGAGCACGTGATCCACGCGCGCACCGCCCGCTCCGACGACGCCTACGACACCGAGCACGCCGAGCTCGTGCAGGCCGTCATCGACGGCGACGCCGACAAGGCCATGCAAGCGACCCGCTGCTTCCTCGATTCACTCATCGCGCAGTACCCCGACCGCTGATGTAACCGGGCAGTCACCAGCACCCGTTTTCGGCGGTGAGGCTGAGTTGGCTGGAACGTCACCTGAGGCCATTGCCACGCAACAACCGGCTCCTACCGTTATCTCGACCCCGCAAGCAGCGCATCGAAAACCCCTGCGCCGCTATCGAGCCCGATCGAGAGGAAGCCGATGACCGCACTCGCCGCCACCGGCAAGGAGACGGAAGCCCCGTCCTTCGAATATCAGCGGAAGGGCCGCTGGCTGACCCGGTGGAACCCTGACGATCCGGCGTTCTGGGAAGCCGGCGGTAAGCAGACGGCCCGCAAGAACCTCTGGTTCTCGGTCTTCGCCGAGAACCTCGGCTTCAGCATCTGGGTGATCTGGGGCTCCATCGTCACCGCCATGGGTTCGGCAGGCTTCGAGTTCCTGGCCGGCCTCGGCAAGGGCAACCCGACCGCGGTCAGCAACGCCCTGCTGCTGACCTCTGTCCCGACCCTGGTCGGCGCCGCCCTGCGCATCCCCTACACCTTCGCGGTCCCGAAATTCGGTGGTCGCGCCTTCACCGCGTTCAGCGCGGCGATGCTGTTCATCCCGACCCTCGGCATCCTCTACTTCGTCAACCAGCCGAGCACCCCGATGTGGGTGTTCCTCGTGCTGGCCTCGCTGGCCGGTGTCGGTGGCGGCAACTTCTCGTCGTCGATGGCCAACATCTCGTTCTTCTTCCCCGAGGGCAAGAAGGGCGCCGCGCTCGGCCTCAACGCCGCAGGCGGCAACCTCGGTGTCGCGCAGACCCAGCTGATCGTGCCGCTGCTGATCACCCTCGGCACCCACCTGATGGCCAAGGACGCGGGCGGCTACCGCTTCGGTATCACCCTCGCCGTGCTGTTCTGGCTGCCGTTCGTCGTCGTCGCGACTGTCGGCGCGCTGTACTTCATGGACTCCATCGCCGACGCGAAGTCCGACGGCAAGTCCTACAAGCTGGCCCTGACCAACCGGCACACCTGGATCATGGCCTTCCTCTACATCGGCACCTTCGGCTCGTTCATCGGCTTCTCCTTCGCCTTCCCGACGCTGATCAAGGCCACCTTCCCCGACCTGGCCAAGATCGGCTGGATCACCACCCTCGGTAACCTCGCCTTCCTCGGCGCGCTGGTCGGTTCGTTCAGCCGTCCGTTCGGCGGCTGGGTCGCCGACAAGGTCGGCGGCGGCGCCAAGATCACCGTCTACGTCTTCGGCGGCATGTCGATCGCGGTCGCGTTCATCGTCCTCGCGGTGGACCTGAAGAGCTTCCCGCTCTACCTGACCGCCTTCCTGGTGCTGTTCGTCCTGGCAGGCATCGGCAACGGCTCCACCTACCGGATGATCCCGTCGATCTTCAACGCCACCGCCAAGAAGTACGCCTCCGAACACGGCATCGACATCGCCGAGGCCACCATCTCGGCCAAGCGCCAGGCAGGCGCCGCCATCGGTGTCATCGGCTCCGTCGGCGCGGCGGGCGGCTTCGTCGTCCAGCAGGCGCTGCGCCTGTCCAATGTCCACCTCAAAACGATGGCCCCCGCCTTCTGGGCCTACGCCGCGGTGTTCCTGGTGATGGCCGCGGTCACCTGGTGGTGCTACCTGCGCACCAGCTTCGCCGCCGACCGGGTGCCGTCACTGGCCTACGCCAGCGTCTGAGTCCCCCACCGAAACCCGAAAGCCACGTTCGGATTCCCCTCTCCGAACGTGGCTTTCGACGGTGTGGCAACACATTCCTGCCGTGGTTGTGGCCACGATCACGGCTCTGCCCCTACCCTGGAGTTCAGACTTGCACCGGGGCGGAGGTGAGCGGTAGTGGAATCCTCGAACGAGCAGGCAGAGCTACGATTCCGATCCGCCACCGTCGACGATCTGGCCGCCATCGCCGAGCTCGAATCGCACGAATTCATGCCCCTGGCCTACCCCTATTTCGCGTTGCGGCAATTGTTCGATATCCACGGCTCGCACTGGGTGGTCGCCGATCTGGCAGGCTCGCTGTGCGGGTATGCCTTGGTGGCCGTCGGCAAGCGTTCGGCGTGGCTCATCGGACTGGCCGTGTCCGCGCGGTACCAGGGCCGCGGACTCGGGCGGTCGCTGCTCGACCGCGCCGTGGCCCGCTGCCGGTCGTCCCAGGTCGAGGCCATCTTCATCACCGTGCGCCCGTCGAATGTGCCCGCGACGAATCTGTACAAGGACTCCGGCTTCACCTGGCTGGACCACGAGGAGCAGTACTTCGGCGCCGGTGAGCCCAGAGATCTGCTGGTACACCGCATAACTCACGGTTGGGCGGCAGGCGACCCGACCGGTCGACGGTGGCACAAAGACCGCGGACCGGTTGACGAAGGATGACCGAGTTCGCCGAACACGACCGAGCAGCTGTTCCGGCCGTGATCACCAGCGCGCCTGGCTGCGGATCAGCGCACCCAGTGTCGCCACCGCGACCCGGTCGCGCAGCTGCCCGATCCGCGAACTCCACTGCACGGTGAACCCGGGATCGGCTTCCAGACCCGTCCACAATCCGCGCAACTCGGGCGGGGTCGAAGCGCCGGGTAGCCAGAGGTGGACAAGATGTTCGAGCAGTGGGGCGAGCACTTGCGTCGGCGCGGTATGCGACAGCTCAGCCATCTCGGCCTCGTCGAGCACCCCGCTCAGCACCGTCAACAGCCAATCGTGGAGTGCGAGGTCCTCGCAGAAGCGCTGTACGGCGACGAGCTCGGGATACTCCCCGACAACAATCGAAACCAGACGGATCTGGTCGTCGTGCAACACGAAGGACATCGCGGGGTTCACACCCGGCACACAGCGCGCGGCCCACCGCAGCCTGGTCGAGCTCGAGTGGATCGGCGGATTCTGGTTGAGCATGGCGTCGGTGCGTATCCGGGTATACAGCCGCGCCGCGATAGCCCCGAGATCGAGCGTGGTATCGGCCGCGGCGCCCGACCCCAGATAACCCTCGACCAATTCGACACCAAGCGACATCGACGGCGGTGCCAGCACCTCGACGACACCGATCCGCGCCAGATAGTGTCCCCAGCCACGACGGCGATTGTTCGCAGTCCCCGTCAGGTTGACACTCGCCGAACTCTGCAACACCCGCCCGCCCGTGATGACGCCATGCGTTGCGACGGTCCCGACACCCCGGGCACTGCGCGCCGATCGCGCCAACCGGCAATCGACCCCCTCGGGAATGCTGGGTGATCGGGCCCAGCTGATCGGACGTTCCCGCGATTGCACGGTTCGCCCTTCGACGAGGGTCAACAGGTCTACCGCCTCCTCCCGGCTCAGCGCCGCCGAGGTCGGGATCAACCCGGTACGCACCTCTCCGAGGAGCGCAACCGGCTCGACGTCGAGCGACGAGTTGCCCGCAGGCTGATCACCGCTCATCGCGGGCTCATGAAGTAGTGCGAGAGACGATCGGTCAGCTCACCGGTCAGTGCGATGGCCTCGTGCTGCGCCCGGTCCTGGATCGAGGCGACGACATCCCGGTCGAGGGCTACGTGCTCGAGAATCACATCGACCGCGTGCTCGACGCTCAGGTACTGCTGCGGCAAGATCGATAGCGCGTGGAAGGCCGCGAACGGCGCCGGATACGACTGCACTTGCAGGACACTCGGAAGCTGATCCCAGCTGGTCGGCCACGGTTCCTCGGCTGATCGAAAGTCGGTTTGCACCAAGGCTTTTCCTTCATGCCGAAGCATGCCGAGGCGCAACAGTTGCCACACCGACGCCAGCAGCGGACACGACCACTGCCGCTCGGCGTCAGGCGGCCGATGCGACCACAACTCCACATCGAGGAACACCGAGTGGTCGCGCGCGGTGAACTCCACCGGCGGCCGGTAGTTCATCGTCAACGCCGATTCGGGCTCGTGGTCACTGGATCGGCTCCCATTGCACAGCCAGCCCAATTCCGCCGTCGGCGGTCTACGACCGGTGCTGCCCGGTGCGGGTTCGGCGACGATCGAATCGGCGACCATCTGGGCCAGTGGAATCGGCCGCTCGGCATCCTGGTCGCGCCGAAACCGGGCGCACCCGGACTCGAGTGCCAGGTAGTCGATCCGCACGCCACACTCCAGGGCGATGCGCAGCAGCATAGGCACCACGTGCTGCGGACCGGGTTCGTTGTGGAAGTAGTCATCGATGAGAAAGCACGTGCTGATCCTGGGACGTGCGCCCGGGGGGACACTCAGCCCTTGCGCTATGCCGGTCAACGCCTGGACTATCGGCGCGACTCGCCGGAAATGACTCTCGATGGATGCCGCGTCCTGCAAATCCGACATATACAGGTGCCCGACCTCGATGGAGAGGTGGGCCAGCGGAACCTCGGCGACCCGCGCCACCGCCGTAGCTTCCGAATAGTGGGCAAAGCCCACGACCTCCTCCCCTCGCACCCTAGATCGGCTCCCACGTGGCCTGATCGACAAGCCTGCGAGCCAACTCAACGAACGCGGCTACCGTGGACCGATTCGCTATCCCTGCTTCGACATCGGAGTCGAGCACGATCTGCTCACGCACCGTCAGCACCGGCTCGACCGGGGTCTCCCCCAACAACCCGGCAGTGCCCAATCCACGCCTGGCGGCGAGGGATCGCAGTGTCTCGTGCTGGCGAAACATCCACGCAGCCGAGGCCCCACCGCCTTGCAAGCCGTCCTGGTGCAGGTTCGGCACCGCGGTGCGGACGAACCGTACGCGGCCCAACAGGGATTCGTGCCCGTAACCGAGCGCCACGCCCGTCTGTAACAGGCCGCTCGCGCCATACACGACACTATGTGTCGCGAGCAGGTGCTGCCGCGTCCACCGGTGGAATACCAGCCAGCCGACCATCTTTCCCTGCATCTGGCGTGGACTCGTCGCCTCCAGCGCAAGTCGCGCCGCCACCGACCGCCCCGCGCTCAGGTCGACTATCACCACCTTGAACTCGGTGTCCAGCGCGAGCAGCAGCTCCCGGCAGCGCGACACCGCCATCGGACTGCTGCCCGCGATCAATTCACCGCCGCCGTCGTCACCTGGGATCAGCACCAGCTTCCCGCCCCGCGACCGCCTGCTACGCAATGCATCACGGTCGGTGCTCGTTCGGACATCGACTCGGCTCGGCTCGCTGTTGTGGCCGCTGAGATACGAGTGCAAGCCGGTGCCGTGCGGGGCCCCGTGCTCGATCGCGGGGATGTCGAAGATCGCGCCGGCCGTGGGCGATCCGAAGTCGAAATCCAGGTAGGCGGTGGTGATTCCGCGCAGCGCCAGCCGGTAGGCGAGGTTGCAGCTCGTCACCGATCGACCGGCTCCGCCGAGACCCGCGGCAGCGAACACGATCATCGGCCCACCGACAACCTATCTGCGGACGTCACGGCCGAGCCCCGACTTCCCGTCGAGTCGCTCGCGGGTTCGTCGCAGCAGAAATATCGAAGCCAGCGCCGACAGGATGCAGACGACAGCCCCCGTCCATACCCACGACGCCCACACCCAGCGCATCGCGACAACGCCGACAACGGGAGCAGCGACTGTTGTCGCACGCAGCGCGATCGTCACCTTGGACTGCTCGAATCGCTGGGAGATCGAGAATCGTGATCGTTCATAGAGCCACAGCGCCACGGTGAACAATCCAGCGGCCGCGACTCCCGCGACGACAGACTTGGTGACCACGGAGAAGGTGATCGGCAGCGAGATCAGGAACGGATACACCCCGCCGTATTCCGACAGCGCGTTGCCGACTCGCATGTGCAGATCGAACGCGTGCGAGCGCAGTCTCGCGATGTCACCGGCCGCGTTGGTGTAGATGACCAGCGCCATCGTCGTCGCGAGCGTCGCCACCAGCAGCAGCGCGCGGGCCGGGTCCGGGTACTGCGCCGAGCCGAGCGCGGTGCCGAGCACAAAGGTCATCGCGGCGAGAATGGTGCCGGCGAAGGTGACACTCGTCGTGGTCTCGTCGGCTTCCAGTCCGGCCAGGTCGTCGCGCTCGAAACGACAGAACTCGAAGGCATCCCCCGAAGGCAGCTGGACGAAGTCGGTGATCACGTAGTTGTCGTCGGAGAGCAACTGCTCGACATGGCGCATCGCACGCACCGGCACCAGGTAGCGTTCGTCTGGGTCGATGTAGTCGATGCGCACCTTGTATTGCAGATACAACCGGTCGTGTCCGGCGCCGAAGTATCCGAGCATCAGCGTGCGCGCGATGAATCCCTCGTGCAGCAGCAGGCGCAGCATCGGAAAGTTGCGCGGGCTGGTGACCGTCGAAATCGACGGTGTCACACCGGATTCAGCGGCCCGAAGGACAGCCAGCAGATGATGGAGCAGGCCGCGCGCGATTCCCTGGCCGCGCAGCTGCGGAGTCACGGCGACAGCGCTGATGTAGACGTGACCGGATGTGGGCCGCTCATAGTGGATGAATCCCGTGATCGCCCCATCATCGATCGATACGAAGACCTGTCCTTTGCGGACACCATCGCGCAGTTCGTCCTCAGACGCCGGCTCTCGATCGACATCGCCGGCCGGAAAGCACACACTGTCCAGACGGTTCAGCGCGGTGACATCTGCTTCTACCGCTGGACGTATTTCGACCATTGCACCCCTCGCAGCGGGCCGCCGCAGCGGCCTGGACCACCGCTCGAATCTAGCACGGCCGAACCCGCGATCACGTCGAAAACTCTTGTTGCCCTGACAGTCCGGGTAGCAGCGAGCCCCGGCACATCCGCCCTTACAACGCCAAACGGACCATGTCCGCCGTGCGGGCGAGACCGGGGAACGCCTCGGGGGTGGAGCGCGGGTGCAATGCGTGTACGGCGAGGCGGAACATCAACGCGCGCAACAGCATCTGCGGCCATTCCGGGAGACTGGACCAGCGGTCGAGGAGTCCGTCGTCGCCGCCGCCCCAGGCCAGCGCGTCGATGACGACAACGCCGGCGGCCCAGATGGCGGGGCGCCAGTAGGGGGTGATGTCGGTGAGGCCGGGGGTGTGCGCGCCGGCGAACAGGACGGTGCCGAAGAGGTCGCCGTGGACGAGCTGGTCGGGGCTGCGGACCGGCTTGCGCAGGGTCGAGAGCTGGCCGATCAGTTCGAGGCTGCGCTGGGCGTCGGGGGTCGTGGAGATCGGGACGCCGCCGGTGCGCAGGCTGCGCAGCGGCACCGGTTCCCAGGCGGCGCGGTCGGCGGCGACGAACACGTCGACGTCGACCCAGGGCGCGACCGGGGGCTGGACCAGGAAACGGGGACGGTCCAATTGCGCCGTCGCCTTGTGCAACCGCAGCGACACCGAGACCACCTCGTCGTAGCGCGCTTCCGGCGCGCCGTCGACGTAGGTGTCGGCGCGCCAGCCGGAGACCACATACCGGCCGTCGGTGGCCCGCACCGGGCGCGCCACCCGCAGGCCGTCGACCGCGAGTGTCTCGCGCACCTTCGCCGACCACGCGGCCCGCGCGTGATCGGCCACCGGACTCAGCACCACGTCACCCATTCGCCAGCCACCGTCCCAGTCGCCGAGGCAGACCGGTGTCACTTCGCGAAGTCCGAATGTGGCGCGCACATGCTCGGGAGGTTCGACTGAGGTCACGGCCGTACCGTAACCCCGCCGCGGCGCCGCAACCCGAAGCCACGCTGGCACACTCCACTTTGCGACCTCGCCGCAACCTTCGGCGAGGTCGGCAACAGTGCAGCTACCCGATCAGTAGACCGGCAGCGACGGATCGACCTGCTTGGCCCAGGCGACGACACCGCCCTGCAGGTGCGTGGCGTCGGCGAAACCGGCCCGCTTGAGCGCGGCCAGCGCCTCGGCCGAGCGGATACCGGTCTTGCAGTGCAGCACGATCGGCTTGTTCTGCGGCAGTTCGGCCAGCGCCTCGCCGGAGAGGATGCGGTCCTTGGGGATCAGCGTCGCGCCCTTGATGTGGACGATGTCCCACTCGACCGGCTCACGGACGTCGATCAGTTCGACCTTGTCCGCGTCGAGCAGATCCTTCAGCTCGGCGGCGGTGATCGTCGACCCGGCCGCGGCGGCCATGCCCTCCTCCGACACCACACCGCAGAACGCCTCGTAGTCGATCAGTTCGGTGATCGGCTGACGCTCGGGATCGCGGCGCAGCTTGATGGTGCGGTAGTTCATGTCCAGTGCGTCGTAGACCATCAGACGGCCGAGCAGTGTCTCACCGATGCCGGTGATCAGCTTGATCGCCTCGGTCACCATCACCGAACCGATCGACGCGCACAGCACGCCGAGCACGCCACCCTCGGCGCAGGACGGGACCATGCCCGGCGGCGGGGCCTCCGGGTACAGGTCGCGGTAGTTGATGCCGCGGCCGTCGGGGGCGTCCTCCCAGAACACCGAGACCTGGCCTTCGAAGCGGTAGATCGAGCCCCACACGTAGGGCTTGCCCGCGAGGACGGCGGCGTCGTTGACGAGGTAGCGGGTCGCGAAATTGTCGGTGCCGTCGACGATCAGGTCGTACTCACGGAACAGTTCGACGGCGTTGTCCGGTTCCAGCCGGATCTTGTGCAGGCGCACGTCGATCCCGGAGTTGATCTCCAGGACGGAATCGCGGGCGCTGTCGGCCTTGGGGCGGCCGATGTCGGACTCGCCGTGGATGACCTGGCGCTGCAGGTTCGACATGTCGACCTCGTCGAACTCGACGATGCCGAGCGTGCCGACACCGGCCGCGGCCAGATACAGCAGGGCGGGCGAACCCAGCCCACCGGCGCCGATCACGAGCACCTTGGCGTTCTTCAACCGCTTCTGACCGTCGACACCCAGATCGGGGATGATCAGGTGCCTGCTGTAGCGAGCGACCTCGTCCTTGGTCAGTTCCGCGGCCGGCTCGACGAGCGGCGGCAGGGACCCGTTGAATGACACGTCAGAGCTCCTGTGTTTATCGGCGGTATTCCTGGTACATGCAACGTGGGATGCCGCGCTGTTCTTCCCACCCATGGTCCAGCATGGACCACCGCACTATCCGCGCGGGTACGGCCAGGGGTTGAAGCGGCAGGTCTTGCCGTCGGCGGGCACCACACCGTGCGGATCGAGCAACGCGATGTCGTTGTTCTTGGTGCCGAAGGTCTGCTGCATCATGATCGGCGCGAGCCCGCCGTCGGTCTCGCACGGCTGATGACCGTGGTAGCCGATGGCGTGACCGACCTCGTGGTTGATCTGGTACTGCCGGTAGGAGCCGATATCGCCGTCGAAGGCGAGCGCGCCACGCACCCAGCGCACCTCGGAGAGCACGACGCGGTCGATGTCGGCGTTGTAGCAGGACGAGTCGATCGGGATCTCGAATCCGCAGGCGGCGCGGGTGCTCTCACGCGAGGTGAGCGAGAGGCGGAAATCGGGCTCGCCGGTGTCGATGCGCTGGAAGCCGAAGCGGGGGTCGTGGGTCCAGCTCTTCGGGTTGGCCAGGGTCGTCTCGACCATCTTGGCCACGGCGACGTCACCGCCGAACGGCGCGGTGTCGATGCCGTCCTCCACCTCGACGGTGTAGCGGAAGACGCGTTCGGTGCCGGTGCCGACCTGGGCGCTGGTGCCGGGCACCACATGCCAGGTGCCCGCCGCCCGGTCGACGTAGTCGCCGCCCTCCGGCAGCGCGCCGAGCGGCAGGTCGGGCGGGAACTTCCCGTCGCCGGGCGGTGCGCCGATGATGCCGGACTGGGCCACCTTGGGGCTGAGCGCACCGAAACCGGGGTCGTTCACGGGGGGCATCGGGTTCGCGCGCAGTGCGTCGACGACCACCAGCACGGTGACGGCCAGCAACACCGGCAGCGCGTAGGCCCGCCAGCCGTAGCGGCGGACGAACCGGCCGATCGCGCTCTGCTTCTTCGCGTCGCGCTGCGGACTGCGCGGCCTGCCGTTGTCGGTGTCGGTGGGGTTCCAGCGGGCGCGCAGCGGCTGCCGGGATCGGTCGGCGGGCTGATACAGCCCCAGCGGGTCGTAGACCTGCAGTTCTCGCCCTTCTGGCGCCGACGTCACAGAACCGGACTCGGTGGGTTGCGTGGGGCGAGCGACATCGCGCCCGCCGCCGGATGGTCGTTCCGGTCGGTCGGTCACCCCACCAGATTCTCACAGTGCGCAACCCCGCCCTCGCGGCGGCCGCAGCGGATCACGCGGTTACGGCCCGGCGAACCCCGGGGCCTGGTACTACATTTCCAGGGCGAAACTTCATGGGAACACCGTGCGGGTATCGTTCGTGGGATACCGGACCGAACACCCCTGGGCCGGGGTAATCGACAAAGAGAGCCGAGATGACAGACCTCGTGGACCGCATGACCTCGCGCCGATCGGTGCCGGAAACGGTCCCGGCCAAGCGCGGTACCCGGCTGCCCCGTGACGAGCGGCGCCAACAGCTGCTGCTCGCGGCCAGCGAAGTGTTCGTGCAGCGCGGCTACCACGCCGCGGGCATGGACGAGATCTCCCAGGTGGCAGGCGTCAGCAAGCCGGTGCTCTACCAGCACTTCGCGAGCAAGCTGGAGCTGTACCTGGCGGTGCTGCAGAACTATGTCGACATCCTGGTGTCGAGCGTGCGCCAGGCGCTGCGCTCCACCACCGACAACAAGCAGCGCGTGCGCGCCGCCGTCAACGCCTACTTCGATTTCGTCGACAACGAGATGCAGGGCTTCCGCCTCGTCTTCGAATCCGACCTGACCAGCGAGCCGCAGGTGCAGCGCCGGGTCGAGCAGGCCACCGAGGCGTGCGTGGACGCGGTCTTCGACCTGGTCGCCCACGACTCCGGCCTCGATCCCTACCGCGCCCGCATCCTGGCCGTCGGCCTGGTCGGCGCGAGCCAGTTCACCGCCCGCTACTGGCTCGAGGCCGACCGTCCGATCCCCAAGGACGAAGCGGTCGACACCACCGTCGCCCTCGCCTGGGGCGGCCTCAAGCACGTGCCGCTGCACCCGATCGGCTGACAGACCACAGGAAAAGCCCCGCACCGGACGCCGGTGCGGGGCTTTTCGCTGTCAGGACTCAGACCGTGGCGAAGCCGACGCGGCCGGTAGCGGTCGAGCCGATCTCCACGTAGGCCACCTTGGCCGCCTGGATCAGGAACTTGCGGCCCTTCTCATCGGTCAGCGAGACGACGCCACTCGCGCCGCCCAGCGCCTCGGTCACCAGCGCCTCGATCTCCTCAGGGCTCTGCGCGCTGTTGATCACGAGCTCACGCGGGCTATCCGAAATACCGATCTTGACCTCCACGGCCAACCTCCGAACGTAAGAGTCCTGTGTTGTCGCCTATCAGGCTAGTCGAGCGAGAAGGCCGCCGTCGCTGTGCCCAGCTGCGCTGTGAGCGAACGACACGACGGCGAGTACCGGACGGACTGGTCTCGCACGAACATGGGTAACTCACCGGGGACGCCCAGAACGCGACCGATGACTACCCGCAAGCCCGCTCGTGAGCCAACCAGCCGCTTACTGGTCGGCCGAAGTCGCGGAGAGGCGGTCTGTGGGCTCGACCAGCTCGATGTCGAGTTCGATCTTGACCGCATCCGACAGCATGCCCGGCATGGGGACGCCGACGCCGAAGTCGGTGCGCTTGATGGTGCCGGTCGCGGAGAAACCGGCGTGGCGGGTGCCGTCCATGTAGTCGGCGACCCCACCCCATTCGACATCGAGGGTCACCGGCTTGGTGACGGTGCCGAGGGTGGCCTCGCCGGTGACGGTGAACGACTCGGCGATCCGGACCGGCCCGGTGGCACGGAAGCTCAGGGTGGGGCGGTTGGCGACGTCGAGGAAATCGGCATTGCGGACGTGGGCGTCACGGTCGGCGTTGCCGGTGTCGAAGGAGTCGAGGTCGATGGTGGCGCCGATGGTCGCGGCGCCGGTCTCGTCGACGACGAACTCGGTCTCGAAGCGGGTGAATCCGCCACGGACCTTGGCGATGCCAAGGTGGCGCACGGTGAAGGCGACCGTGGAGTGGCTGGCGTCGAGCGCCCAGGATCCGGTCTTGAGCTGCTGGGTCTGTGTCGAGGAAGTCATGACTCCACCCTGACCGGACCGTGGTCCGCTAGCCAGACCGCGGTTATCCTGGACCCGGCAGGGCGTGGCTGCGGGAACCAGGACCGGGCACTATCGAGACATGGCAGGCGACGACATGACAGATCGACCGGGTGCCCGTTCGGCATTCGCGGAGCTGCTCGTCGCCCGCCGCGCCGAGCTGCGCCCCGAGGACGTCGGCCTGCCCGGCGGCGGCAGGCGCCGCACTCCCGGCCTGCGCCGCGAGGAGGTCGCGGTGCTCGCCGGTGTCAGCGCCGATTATCTGGCCCGGCTCGAACAGGGCCGCGATACCAATCCGTCGATGGCGGTGGTCGACGCGCTCGCCACCGCGCTGCGGTTCAACGACACCGAACGCGCCCACTTCGGCTGGCTGGCCTTGACCACCAGCAGCGAATCCCGGTGCCCGAGTACGGCTTTCGACCCGGTCCTGGATCAGGTGCCCGCGGCGTTGCGCAGCGTCCTCGACGCGCTCGCGCCGACACCCGCGTTCGCGCTCGGCCCGCGCGCCAATGTGCTGGCCTGGAACTCGGCGTGGGAAGACCTGGTCGCCCCGCTCGGTCTGCTCGACGACCCGGACCAGGTCAACCTGGCCGTCTGGACCTTCCGTCACCCACTGGCCCGCACCACGGTTACCGACTGGGCCCAGTTCGCCGATCACCTCGCCGACCAGCTCGCCAGAACCCGGCTGCGCAGACCCGACGACGAACGCATCGCGGCGATCATCGCGTTCCTGTGCACCGAACCGGAATTCGCCCGCCGCTGGCAACCCCACCGCCTGGCCGAGGACATCCCCAGCCTTCTCGGCTTCGAACACCCCAGCCGCGGCACGCTGACCTTCACCGTGCAGACCCTGTCCGCCGACCGCGATCAGCAGGTCGTGATCTGGCTCCCGCGCCAAGCCGCCGCCCGCGCACCGGAATTACGCCTCGTACCAGGTCACGCGGTCGGCGGGTAACTACAAGCCGAGTTCTGCCATGCGGGCGGCGTGGCGTTCCTGCATGCGGTCGAACAGGGTCGCGATGCCGTTGAGGTCGCCGGTCGCGGCGAGGACCAGTTCGGCCAGCTCGTCGCGCTGGGCCATCACGTACTGCGCCTGGGTGATCGCCTCGCCGAGGAGCCTGCGGCCCCACAGGGTGAGCCGGTCGCGCTCGGAGCGGCTGGCCGCCACCGCGCTGCGGACCTCGTCGACCACGAACTGCGAATGGTCCGTCTCGGCCAGCACATCGCGCACGACATCGGCGACCTCGGCGGGGAGCACGCCGACGATCTCGCTGTAGAAGTCGGCGGCCAGACCGTCGCCGACGTAGAACTTCACCATCGACTCGAGCCAGGTCGAGGGATCGGTGGAGGCGTGGTAGGAGTCCAGCGCGCCCTGGTACTGCGCCATCGAGGATTCGGGATCGGCGCCCCGCGCGGCCAGGGCGGCCTCGAGGGTCTCGAAGTGCGCCAGCTCGGCGGCGGCCATCTTGGCGACGGCCACCCGGCCGCGCAGC
This sequence comes from Nocardia sp. NPDC055053, assembly GCF_053608285.1. Classification (NCBI taxonomy): domain Bacteria; kingdom Bacillati; phylum Actinomycetota; class Actinomycetes; order Mycobacteriales; family Nocardiaceae; genus Nocardia; species Nocardia sp. NPDC055053. The sequence goes on from NZ_JBSGVD010000024.1 coordinate 25,170, forward strand.
GACGGCGCCAGCTTGGCCTCTTCGGCCAGCCGGTAGAACGCGGAGATCTCACCGTAGGCGACGACGGCGAACAGCTCGGTCACCCCCGGGTGATCCGCGGCGAGCGGTTCGGTCGAGACAACATCCGGCGCGGCAGAGGTCTGTGCTCCCATGGGTATCAACCTTAGTCCCGATCGATGATCAGTCGCGCTCCGCCAGGAACTTGTCGAGGTAGGTCCAGGTTGTGTGGCGCGCGTCGGGCCCGGCGAGGATGCCGAGATGGCTGCCTGGGGCGATCTCGTAGGTGACCGACGGGGAGCCGGTGAGGGTGCGCAGGCCGGCCTCGACGGCGGCCTTGGGCGTGATCACGTCGGCGGTGCCGCCGACCAGCAGTACCGGCACCCGCACGTCGGCGAGTTCGACGGTGCGGTCACGCATCTGGAGCCTGCCCTGTCCGATGTCGTTGGCCAGAATGAACCGGCCCCAGATCTGGCCGTAGAAGCGGCCGGGGTAGCCGGGCATCGCGGCCTGGAACCGGTCGATGGATTCCATCTTGGCCAGCGTGTCGGTGCGCGCGATATTGCTCGCGAGGAACATCGGCCGCGCCAGTTCCCGCTCGAAGGCGGCGAGCCGGTAGCCGATCTTGACCAGCGGCGCCGGGATGCCGCCCGCGGCCCGCACCAGCGCGGTGGTGGCCTGGCCGCCGGTGAGGCTCGCGACCGCGCGCAGTTGCGGCATGCCGAGCATCTTGTTGTAGTCCAGCGGCGAGCCGACGCCGGTGACCGAGCGGATCGGCAGTTCCGGGTTGGCGGCCGCGGTGAGCAGGGCGAACACGCCGCCGATGGACCAGCCGACCAGGTCGACGGGCGCGCCGCCGCGATCGGCGCTGGTGCGCAGGATCGCCTCGGGCAGGATGTCGGTGACCCAGTCCTCGAAGCCCATCCGGCGATCGGCGAAGGAGATGTCGCCGTAGTCGACGAGGTAGGTCGAACGGCCGGTCGAGACCAGGTGCCGCGCCAGGCTCTGGTCGGGACGCAGGTCGAAGCAGGTCGCGGGCGCGGCCAGCGGCGGCACCAGCAGCACGGCGGAATCCGTTGTGGTGGAAACGGATTCGGATTCGTAGCGACGCAGCAAACGGTGCGGCTCGTCCCACAGCACGGTCGAGGGAGCCGGGTCCGGCGCTTCGATACCCGCGCCGAAGCTCAGCGCCCACGCGTTGCGCGCGGCGGTGGTGACGGTCTCGGTGATGCTCACGTCAAGAATGTCTCACACCCGGTACCGGCGGTACCAAGTGAGTTCTGTTACACGCGACAGACACGCGCGAAATCCCGGCCACCGAATTGTGCTGTGACACAGGGCGGGACCACCGGAATGTCACGTCGCACCGGTATTTCGACACGGTGCGCCACGGCCGAAATTCGGGCTGCGAAGAATATCACGCTACAATCTCCGTGGACAACGCTAGTTTCCTCGCCCCGGCAGATCCTGCGGGCGCGACTCTCCCGCTCTCGCGGGCGCTGCGCTCCACCGGCGTTCAGCGCGGGCGGACGGCGGCGATGTCCACGGAAAATGTGCGCGCACCGAATCCGCATCACCGATGTGCCGCGCCGATGACGCGATAGCGATCGGTGCAGGCCCGGTGAATATCACAGGCGGATATGTGGTCGTCGCGGGCCGACCGGCCCGCCCCACCTCGTGCGTGCGAGATGCAATGACGAGGAAGGCACGAACCCTGAGCAAGATCACTGTCGAACAGGAACCCGGTTTGACCGACACCCTCCTGACGGCCGAACTGGACAACACCCACATCCCGCCGAGTTTCGCCGAATTGGGCGTGCGCGAAGAAATCGTGCGCGCGCTCGGCGAGATCGGGATCGAACGCACCTTCGCGATTCAGGAACTGACCCTGCCGCTGGCACTGGCGGGCGAGGATCTCATCGGTCAGGCCCGCACCGGCATGGGCAAGACCTTCGGTTTCGGCGTGCCGCTGCTGCACCGCATCGCCACCGCCGACACCGGAACCACCCCGCTCGACGGCACCCCGCGCGCGCTGGTCATCGTGCCGACGCGTGAGCTGTGCATCCAGGTCACCAAGGACCTGGAGAACGCGAGCAAGTACCTGACCAACCACCAGGGCTCGCTGAAGGTCGCCGCCATCTACGGTGGCCGCCCCTACGACACCCAGATCGCCGCGCTGCGCGACGGCGTCGACGTGGTCGTCGGCACCCCCGGCCGTCTGCTCGACCTGGCCAACCAGAACCACCTGATCCTCGGCAAGATCGGCGTGCTCGTCCTGGACGAGGCCGACGAGATGCTCGACCTCGGCTTCCTGCCCGATATCGAGCGCATCCTGTCGATGGTCCCCGACAAGCGGCAGACGATGCTGTTCTCGGCGACCATGCCGGGCCCGATCATCACCCTGGCCCGCACGTTCCTGACCAGGCCGACGCACATCCGCGCCGAGCTGGCCAACGATTCGGCGGTGCACGATCGCACCGCGCAGTTCGTCTACCGCGCGCACGCGCTGGACAAGAGCGAGCTGGTCGCCCGCGTGCTGCAGGCCGAGAGCCGCGGCGCCACGATGATCTTCACCCGCACCAAGCGCACCGCGCAGAAGGTGGCCGACGACCTGGCCGAGCGCGGTTTCGCGGTCGGCGCGGTGCACGGCGACCTGGGCCAGATCGCCCGTGAGAAGGCGCTGACCAAGTTCCGCAAGGGCACCATCGACGTGCTCGTCGCCACCGATGTCGCCGCGCGCGGTATCGACATCGACGACGTCACCCACGTCATCAACTACCAGTGCCCCGAGGACGAGAAGACCTACGTGCACCGGATCGGCCGCACCGGCCGCGCCGGGCGCACCGGCGTCGCGATCACCCTGATCGACTGGGACGAGCTGCACCGCTGGGCCTCCATCGACAAGGCGCTCGGCCTCGGCATCCCCGATCCGGCCGAGACCTACTCGCGCTCGCCGCACCTGTACTCCGATCTCGGCATCCCGGAGGGCATCACCGGCGTCGTCCGCAAGCCGAAGCCGGTGCGCGAGGAAGGCGATGTGGTCGAGGAGCGCGCCGAGCGTCCCAAGTCGACCCGCAGCCGTCGCCGCACCCGCGGTGGCAAGGCCGATAACGCCGAAGGCACCGAATCGGGCACGACCGAAGCGGGCGCCGAGGACGCGGTCAAGGCCGAGGACACCACCGAGGGCGACAAGCCTGCTCGCCGCCGTCGCCGTCGCCGCAAGCCCGCCGAGTCGGGCGAGGCAGGCGAGGCGACCGCGACCGAGTCCGCCGCCGAATCGGCACCGGCGGATCCGGCACCGGCCGCAGCGGACGACACGTCCGCGGAGGCGAAGCCCGCCCGCCGTCGCCGTCGGCGCAAGCCCGCCGACGCCGCGGCCACCGACAGCCCGGTGACGGTCGACGCTTAGTCGGCCACAACCCGGCACTGCGTACACTCCTTCTCGTGCTCGCACCCGAACGGCGGACGCGCGCCGATATCTTTGCCGCAGTAGCGATCGCCGTCACCCTCGTGGTGGCGGCGTTCGTGGTGTGGGCGCGGGCCGATGTCACCGGGACCGATTCGGTCACCGCGCCCTCGCCCGCGCCGACGGTGACAGCGGCGACGCAGCTGCCCGCCACGCTCAGCGAACTGTGGCATGCGGCCGACGGGGCGAGCAGCCGGGCGCTCACGTCCGGCAATGTCGCGGTGACCGGCGACGAGGGCACCGTGAGCGGCCGGGATCCGGTCACCGGCAAGCAGCTGTGGTGGTATCGCCGCGACATGCCGCTGTGCGCGGTGGAATCCCAGTTCGGCGCCGTGATCGCCACCTACCGCGATCAGCGCGGGTGCAGCCAGACCACGATGCTCGAAGCCGATACCGGGGAGCGCCGGGTCGCCCGCAGCAGCTACATGGACGACGAGATCCGGGTTTCCGGTGACGGCACCTACCTGCTCGCCCTCGGCTCCGACCGGCTGGAGATGTGGCGTTCCGATTTGGTGCGCACCCTCGAATACGGCTACGTCGACGCCCCGGTCAATCCGAACACCCAGCCGCGCACCGGGTGCACGCTGCACTCGGCCGCGTCGAGTTCGTCCCGGCTGGCGGTGCTCGAGCGCTGCGCGTCCGACCCGTCCGCCCGGCTGACGGTGCTCAACCCCGCGCCCAAGGAGTCGACCAATCCCGAGGAGCACGGCTCGCGCGTGCTCACCGCGCCGGGCGCCGACTCCCCCGAGGTTCGCGTGATCGCGGTGTCGGACACCAAGATCGCGGTCTACTACCCGCCGACTCCGGCCACCGCCACCGGTCTCGGCCAACCGGCCAGGATCGCGGTGCACGACGGCACCGGCAACGAGACCGCGGTGTATCCGCTGGCCGCGCCGTGGGACGAGCGCACAACGACGGTGACCCGGCTCGGTTCGGCGATCTATGTCTTCACCGGTGACAGCCTGATCGCGTTGAGCGCGGGCTCGTTGCAGCCGGTGTGGACGGTCCGTGGCGCGCTGGGCACCCCGGCGCTGATGGCGGGCAGGCTGCTGGTCCCGGTCGCCGACGGCCTGCTCGCGGTGGATACCGCCAACGGCGAGACCATCGCCCGGATTCCGGTCCAGCGCACCGACTACAGCGGCGAAACGATCTCCACGGCGGTCCTCGGCCCGACGGTGTTCGAGCGCCGCGGCGGCCAGCTCTACGCCCTCGGCTGACGACGACGCCGCCTGCCATGATGGACCCATGTCCACACCCGACGCCCGAGTGGTCCTGCTGCGCCACGGCGAAACCACCTGGTCCAGTCAGCGACGGCACACCAGCCACACCGACCTGCCGCTGACCCCGCTCGGCGAGGCACAGGCCCGTTCGGCCGGGCTGGTTCTCAAGTCGCTCGACCTGCGCGATCCGCTCGTCTTCACCAGCCCGCGCCTTCGCGCCAGGCAGACCGCCGAACTGGCAGGCCTCGCGCACGCCGAGATCGACGACGACCTCACCGAATGGGACTACGGCGACTACGAGGGCCTCACCACCGTCCAGATCCGCGAATCCGTCCCCGGCTGGACGGTGTGGACAGCGCCGGTGCCCGGCGGCGAGACGGCCGAGCAGGTCGGCGCCAGAGCCGACCGGGTACTGAGCCGGGTCGAACCGGTCCTGTCCGAGCGCGACGTGGTGCTGGTCGGCCACGGGCACTTCTCCCGGGTGCTGATCGCCCGCTGGGCGGAATTCTCGGTGACCGAGGGCCGCCGGTTCGCGATGTCGACCGGCGCGATCAGCGAACTCGGCTACGACCACGACGCCCACACCGTCTGGGGCCACAACCTCACCACCCGCACCGAACCTCTCGAAGGAGCCACCCGATGAGCGCGCTGGTCCGCCGCGCAACGCCCGCCGACGTCCCCGCGATGGTCGGGCTGGTGCACGATCTGGCCGAGTACGAGAAGGCGCCCGAGGAGTGCACCCTCACCGCCGAGCAGCTGGACTCGGCGCTGTTCGGTGCCGCGCCCGCGCTGTTCGCCCATGTCGCCGAGAACGACGGTGTCGTCGTCGGTTGCGCGATCTGGTTCCTGAACTACTCCACCTGGGACGGCGTGCACGGGATCTACCTGGAGGACCTGTACGTGCGCCCGGAGACCCGCGGCACCGGACTCGGTCGCGCCCTGGTCGCCGCGCTGGCCGCCGAAGCGGTCGAGCACGGCTACAGCCGGGTGTCGTGGTCGGTGCTCACCTGGAACACACCGTCCATCGCGTTCTACGAATCCCTCGGCGCCGCACCGCAGGACGAGTGGGTCGGCTACCGGCTCGCCGGCGCCGAACTGACGGCGCTGGCGGCGACCGCGAGCTGAGCCGATGCGCATCGCATTACCGCACGAGTGGCCACGCACGCCCGACGAGGCGATCGCCCTGCAAGACGAACTGCGCCCGCTGGTGCGCGCGGAAAACCCTGGGCCACCGCAATTCTCGACGGCGGCGGGAATTGATTCGGCCTACGCCGAGGACGGCACCGTCGCGACCGCGGCGGTAATTCTCGATACCGCCACACTCGAAATCGTGGAATCGTCAGTGGCACAGGGGATTTCGACTTTTCCTTATGTGCCAGGGCTGCTCGCGTTCCGTGAACTTCCCGCCACGGTCGCGGCTTTGGAAATGCTCACCCGTACACCGGATCTGCTCGTATGCGATGCCCAGGGCGTCGCGCATCCGCGCCGATTCGGGCTGGCCTGTCACGTCGGGTTGCTGACCGGAATTCCCACCATCGGTGTCGCCAAATCGGTGTGGGGTGAATACGCGGAACCGGGGCCGCGGCGTGGGGACGGCAGCGACGTGACCATCGACGGCGAGGTCGTCGGCCGGGCACTGCGCACCCGCGACGAGGTGAAGCCACTGTTCGTCTCGGTCGGCCATCTGATCGACCTCGACACCGCCTGCGCGCAGGTACTCGCCCTCACCCAGGGGTTCCGGCAACCGGAGACCACCCGCAGGGCCGACCACCTGTGCCGCGGGGCGCTGCGCCGGCGACTGCCTGACTACGCCTTGTGCTCGACGTCGGGGAGCTCGCCGTAGTCCAATGCCATGAACCGGCTCGTCGCGGGCGCGAACAGCGCACCGAGCCCGCCGAGCACCACGATCGCCAGCAAGCTACCCCACAGCGGCTGGTGCGAATCGGTCAGCAGCGACCACGCCACCGGCAGCAGCAGCACCTGGGCGATGACCGCGATGGCCCGGCCCCAGCGCTTGCCGCGCAGCAGGGCGATACCGGCGGCGAGCACGCCACCGAACAGCACGCCGAACCAGATCGCGGTGCCGACGCCGCTGGCCACCGACTGGTCGTGGCCGGTCAGCGCCCGCACCACCAGCACGATCGCGGTGACGACACCGGCCAGGCCCTCCAGCATCACCACCACGCCCGCCACCCGCACCGTCGCCGGAACGCCGGTCGTCACCGGTTCGTCCTCGCGCTGTTCGCCACCGTCAGTCACGTCGTGCTCCGCCACGCGCCCAGCCTACGACGAGCTGTCGTGGCGACCCGGCGCGCGCCTGGTGTTCACGGTCTCCCATTACCCTCGACACGGTGCGGACGCTGCTCATCGTCAATCCGAATGCCACCTCGACCACCCCGGCGACCCGGGATCTGCTCGCCCACGCCCTGGAGAGCCGAACACAGCTGACCGTTGCGCACACCCAGCATCGCGGCCACGCGGCCGAACTGGCCCAGTGGGCATCCACGCAGGAGATGGACCTGATCGTCGTGCACGGTGGCGACGGGACGGTCAACGAGACCATCAACGGTTTCCTGCCGCTGCCGCAGGTCGGCGACGACCAGGTCTGGCGACCACGCCTCGGCATCATCCCCGGCGGCTCCGCCAACGTCTTCGCCCGCGCCCTCGGCATCTCCCCCGATCCGGTCCAAGCAACCAACCAGCTCATCGATCTGCTCGCCCGCGACGCCGATCGCCGAATCGGGCTCGGGCTGGCCGATGACCGGTGGTTCACTTTCAGCGCGGGCGTCGGTCTCGACGCCGATGTGTGCGAGGCGATCGACGCCGCCCGCGCCAAAGGTCGCAAGGCCACTCCGACGCGCTACCTGCGGACAACGGTGCGCCAGTTCTTCCGCGCCCGGCGGCGAGAACCGAGCGTCACTGTCGAGGTTCCAGGACACGATCCGGTGGACGCCGTTCATTACGCCTTTGTCACGAATTCGAGCCCGTGGACCTATCTCGAGGACCGCCCGGTACGCACCAATCCGGGAACGACCTTCGAATCCGGACTCGGGGTGTTCGCGGTCCGTTCGATGAGCGTGACCCGCACCCTGCTGCTTGCGAGGCAGTTGCTGGCCGAGAATGGAAACCCCAAGGCCGACGCGCTCTTTCGAGTCGACGACGTGCCGTCGGTGCACATCGAGACGGCCGAGGAGATCGGCCTGCAAATCGATGGCGACTTCATCGGAAAACGCAAGATGGTGCATTTCACATCGGTGCCCGGCATCCTCGATGTAGTCGCTCCGAAACCTTCCTGAGCTCCGGACACGCGGAAAAATCTCCCGGTTGCGCTGCGAAAACCAGGAGACGCGAGTACAAAGGACCGGGCAGGATCCCCTTGCGGGTCCTCTAGAGCGTGATCTCCCCCACGGTGCGCCGGACACCTATTGACATCTACGGTGTTCGTGAAAGCATTCACAAGCAACCGTGCGGAAACATTCGAGTCGCACAAGTGAACGATCCACTAACCAGAGGTGCCCTTTGTGGCGCCCGCGCAAAGGAGCAGAGGAATGGACTGGCGCCACAAGGCCATCTGTCGCGATGAGGACCCCGAGCTGTTCTTCCCGGTGGGTAACAGTGGTCCTGCGCTCGCGCAGATTGCCGATGCCAAGCTGGTCTGCGCCCGCTGCCCCGTCACTGCCGATTGCCTGTCGTGGGCCCTGAAGTCCGGACAGGATGCCGGCGTGTGGGGTGGAATGAGCGAAGACGAGCGTCGCGCGCTGAAGCGGCGCAACGCGCGCACCCGTACGCGTACCTCCGTCTAGTCGACGAAGGAGGCGTTACCGGGCCATTCAGCCCGGCCCGGTAACGCATGTGAGAACCCGGCACCTCGCGGTGCCGGGTTTATTGTTGCCTACCAGCGGTTTCGAAGGTTCTCAGCGCCCGGCGCGACGGCCCAGCGGGACCCGCAGCACCGCGTCGGTGCCCACGTCGGCGCCGGGGTGCAGGCCGATCGAACCACCCAGTTCCGAGGTCACCAGGGTCCGCACGATCTGCAGGCCGAGACGGTCGGAACCCTCCAGACTGAACCCGGACGGCAGGCCACGACCGTCGTCACTGATGATCACGTCGAGCCAGCGAGCCGACCGTTCCGACCGAATCGTCACGGTACCGTTCTGCCCCGCGTCGAAGGCGTGCTCGATCGCGTTCTGCACCAGCTCGGTCAGCACCATCACCAGCGGCGTCGCCCGCTCCGCGGAGAACACCCCGAGCGAGCCAGCCCGGCGGACCTTGATCCGCGCGGTGTGCACCGTGGCCACATCCGCCATGATCGGCAGCAGCCGGTCGACGACCTCGTCGAGGTCGACCTCTTCGTCCACCGACATCGACAGCATCTCGTGCACCGAGGCGATCGAGGTCACCCGGCGCACCGATTCCGTCAGTGCCACTTGGGCTTCCGGATTCTCGGTGCGACGGGCCTGCAGGCGCAGTAGCGCCGCGACGGTCTGCAGATTGTTCTTCACCCGGTGGTGGATCTCGCGAATCGTCGCGTCCTTGCTCAGCAGCGCGCGGTCGCGCCGCTTCACCTCGGTGACGTCGCGCACCAGCACCGCCGGCCCGGCCAGTTCGCCGCCGGGCCGCATCACCAGCGTGCGCAGCAGCACGGTCGCGCCGCGCGCCTCGACCTCCATCCGGCGGCCGGTGCGCCCGGCCAGCGCGGCCTGGATATCGGCGACGACTTCCTGCGCGTCGAACGGATCGGTGATCAGTGAGCGGGTCGTCACCGCGAGATCCTGGCCGACCAGATCGGCCTGCATCCCCATCCGGTGATAGGCCGACAGCGCGTTCGGGCTCGCGTAGACGACGATGCCCTCGGTATCGAGCCGGATGAAACCGTCACCAGCGCGCGGGCTGGAGTGGGTCGCCGCGCGATCCTCCGGTGTCGGGAAACTGCCGTCGGCGATCATCTGGCACAGATCGTCGGCACACGAGACATAGGCCCGTTCCAGCGTGCTGCGCACCCGGGACCGCTGCAGATCGGAGTCGCGGCTGAGCACCGCGATCACGTCCTCGCCGCAGCGCACCGGAATCGCCTCGCGCACGGCGTGGGCTGGTGTCGGATGGTAGACCCCGCTGACCTCCACCTCGGTGTCGGTGCGCACCGTCTGCCCGCTCAGCAGGGCGTCGAACACCTGCGGGAAGTCCGCGCGCGACGCGGTGGTGTCCACCTTGTCGTCGAGGTGGACGGTTGGCGCTGTGGTCGGGCGGATCTGGGCCACACACACGACGTCGGCGCCGTCGGCGACCGGACCCGCCCCCACCCACAGCAGCAGATCCGAGAACGAGAGGTCGGCCAGCAACTGCCAGTCACCCACCACCCGCTGCAGATGATCCACGGCGGTGCCGGGAAGGTCGGTGTGTTCGGCCAGGAGCTCGCTCAGTGTTGCCACGTTGGATCTACCGCTTCGCTTCCCCGTGCGCCCTAGGCGATGGTGGCGATCAGGTCGCCCGCCTGGAGGACCTGGCCGGGCGCCACGTCGATCGAGGTGACATCGCCCTCGACCTCGGTGAGCACCGGGATCTCCATCTTCATCGACTCGAGCAGCACCAGGGTCTGGTCGACCCGCACATGCTCACCGACAGCGACCTCGACAGCGAGCACGGTCGAGACCATCTCCGCGCGCACTTCTTCAGACATGGCACCTCTTCAATAGTCGTATCCGGCGAAGCTACAGCCAACCACACATGAAACAATGGCTCTCGATCAGATCGTGCTCCGCGCTGCGGCGGGGAGGACCCACAGAAGGGAGCTACCTATGGGTAAGCGTGGACGTAAGAAGCGCAGCCGTAAGGGCAACGCAGCCAACCACGGCAAGCGGCCCAACGCCTGAGCTCTGCTCGGAACGTGAAAAGGGGCACCCGATCGGGTGCCCCTTTTCTGTGTCCTGACCAAGGCGCTCAGCCCTCGGTGGTCTCGATCCTGGTGACCGAGATCGAACGGTGGATCTCCAGCTTCAGCCGGTCGCGCAGACCCTCCGGAGCGTGCTCACCGCCGCATTTGCGGCTGAGCAGGCCCTTGATCTTCTCCTCGATGCCGTAGGCCTCGATGCACGGACTGCAGTGGTCCATGTGCTCCTGGAGCCGGTCACGGGTGGCCTCGTCGCATTCGCCGTCGAGCATGAGCCATACGTCGGCGAGTACCGCCGTGCAGTCCATCTCCATATCGGGGTCGCTCACTTCGAAACCTCCTGGCGTTCCCCACGGTCGAATCCACGTTCGCGCGCCACACCGGCGAGCAAACCCTTGAGTTGCTTGCGGCCGCGATGCAGCCGGGACATCACGGTACCGATCGGGGTGCCCATGATGTCGGCGATTTCCTTGTACGGGAAACCTTCGACGTCGGCGTAGTACACCGCCATCCGGAATTCCTCCGGCAACTGCTGCAGCGCGGCCTTGATCTCGTCGTCGGGCAGGGCGTCGAGGGCCTCCACCTCGGCCGAGCGCAGGCCCGTCGAGGAATGCTCTGCGGTGGCCGCGAGCTGCCAGTCGGTGATCTCGTCGGTCGGGTACTGCGCGGGCTGGCGCTGCTTCTTGCGGTAGGAGTTGATGTAGGTGTTGGTCAGGATCCGGTACAGCCAGGCACGCAGATTGGTGCCTTCCTTGAAGGACTTGAATCCCTGGAACGCCTTGACATACGTCTCCTGCACCAGGTCCTCGGCATCGGCCGGGTTCCTGGTCATCCGCAGGGCGGCGCCGTAGAGCTGGTCGAGCATCGGGAGCGCATCGCGCTCGAACCGCGCAGCCAGCTCGGCTTCGCCGGCTCCTGAGCCGGATGCCTCGGCAGGCACCACGTCATCGTCGCTCGTCACACCAATCCCTTCGATCGCCGTAGTTACCGAATCTACCGGCACCACGGATTCGAAAGGCAATCGCGCACCCTGCGGCGAGATGGGACGCTCCTCGAGCAGCAGTGTCACTATCTCTCCTTCACGGCAATCGGGCGGGTGGCTTGTCACTTGTGTGCAACAGGCACCCGCGGATCCGTGTTCCCGCACCGCCGGAAATATGTTTGCCGACCGGGGGCCCACCATGGTTAGGGTGACGCCCATGGCAGCCGCGTCGACACCCGCGATCAAGGTCCTCACCGGGGCGGGGATCGCGCACCGCGTGCACGCCTACGCCCACGATCCCCGCGCGGAGTCCTACGGTGACGAGGCCGTCGACGCGCTCGGCGCGGAACTGGGCGTGCTGGCGGCGCAGATCTTGAAGACGCTGGTGATCGAACTCTCGACCGGCGCGCTGGCCGTCGCGGTGCTGCCGGTGCCTGCCAAGTTGTCGCTGAAAGCGGCCGCCGCCGCGCTGGGTGCGCCGAAGGCGAGCATGGCCGACAAGACCAAGGCCGAACGCACCACCGGCTATGTCCTCGGCGGGGTCTCCCCGCTCGGCCAGCGCAAGAAGCTGCCGACGGTTCTCGACGCGTCCGCGCTGGAGTGGGACCGGGTGCTGTGCAGTGCGGGCAAGCGCGGTCTGGAAATCGAGCTCGCACCGGCTGATCTGGTCCGGGTGGCCGATGCCGTCACGGCGCCGATCACCGCCTGAACAATCCGATCGAGGTCTCGTTCCGAATTCACTGCGACGCATTCCGCGCCCGGAACGACCGATTCGACCCGAGGATGTGATGCGAGAAATGTCCGCTCGATCGACGATCGCCACCCTGTCCGGTGCTCTTGTCCTGACCTTCGGCGCCCTCGCCGTCGCCGCGCCGGCCACCGCCATTCCGTCGGTGGCCCCGACGGCACCGACCGACCAGAGCGACTACCCGCTCAACGGCCAAGGCACCAAGAAGAACTCACCGCAGGCCGCGCCCGGGAAGGACGAAACGAACGAAAAGGCCGAGAAGATGGAGAAGCTCGGCGGCGGGGTCGCCACCGTGCTGATCGACCTGACCAGCGGAATCATCAAGTGCAGCTTGAACATCGTCACCGATTCGGTGAAGTGCAAGCTCTGACGGCAATTCCGGAGCCGGGCACGATCACAGCAAGCTGATCTGCCCGGCTCCGTCGTCGGTGGGCTCGGCGGGGGTGAGCAGTTCCGGGCCGTTGTTGCGGACACTGTTCACCAGCGTCGATACCGGCCGCGCGACGATCGCGGCCACCTCCGCCGGCGACACCCCGGCCAGCAGCTCCGTCGGCGCGGGATGGTCGGGGTCGAGCCAGGCATCCCAGTGCTCCCGCGGCATCGGCAGCGGCATCCGGTCGTGGATGCGCGCCAGATCGCCGATGGCGTCGGTGGTGAGGATCGTGCACGACAGCAGCGGCTCGGCGCCGGGCACCTCGCGATCGCGCCACACCGACCACAGCCCGGCCATATACAGCCGCGAACCGTCCGCGTGCGACATGTAGAACGGCCGCTTGACGGCCTTGCCCTTGGCGGTCGGCGCCGATTCGACCAGCCATTCGTACCAGCCGTCCATCGGGACAAGGCAGCGTTTGTGCTTGGCGGAGTCGCGGAACGACGGCGCGGTGACCGCCTTGTCGGCGCGGGCGTTGAACAGCGGTTTGCCCTTGGCGGGCACCCCCGGCTCGCCCGCCTTGGTCCAGGACGGAATCAGGCCCCAGCGCATGCGCCGCACCCGCAGTTTCGGGTCGTCGCCGGGCTCGCCGTGCTCGTGCCGTTCCACCACGGTCAGCACCTGGGTGGTCGGCGCCACGTTGTAGCTCACCGTCGATTCCTGCTGGTCCGCGTCGAGGTCGGTCTCGTCGATCGCGTCGAGTTCGGCCGCCAGGCGACCCGGATTCGTGGTCGTCGCATATCGTCCGCACATAGGGCTCCAACATACGCGCCCGGGGGCGCGGTTCTCGGCCCTGTGACCTCGATTCTTCCCTCCCTCCGGTCAGTCCAGAATCGAGGGCGGGCCGAGAACATCCCACGCCGAATTCCACACCACCTGTGTATCCGGACCGCACATGCGCGAAGATGGGCGGGTGAGTTTCTGGCCAGCGCCCCATATCGAGGTCCCCGTCCACGCGACCGTGACCCTGCCCGGTTCGAAATCCATCACCAATCGCGCGCTCATCCTGGCCGCACTGGCCGATGGCCCGTCCACCCTCACCGGTGCGCTGCGCAGTCGTGACACCGACCTGATGATCAAGGCACTGCAGGGCCTCGGCACCGAGATCCTCGGTGACGCCGAGACCCTCGAGGTCACCCCGGCGCCGCTGCGCAGCACGGCGGTCGACTGCGGCCTGGCAGGCACGATCATGCGGTTCCTGCCGCCCGCCGCCGCGCTGGCGACCGGCGATGTCGCGTTCTTCGGTGACGAGCAGGCCAAGCTCCGCCCGCTGACCACCATCCTGGACGCGCTGCGCAAGCTCGGCCTCGACGTCGACGGCGACGCACTGCCGTTCGTCGTGCACGGCACCGGCCGCCTGCGCGGCGGCGCGGTCACCATCGACGCGTCGGGTTCCTCGCAGTTCGTCTCCGGGCTGCTGCTCTCGGCCGCCCGCTTCGACGAGGGCATCACCGTGCAGCACGACGGCAAGCCGCTGCCGTCGATGCCGCACATCGAGATGACGGTGGAGATGCTGCGCCGCGCCGACGTGGTGGTGCACACCCCGGCCGACTCGCGCAGCGCTCAGACCTGGACCGTGGAGCCCGGCCCGATCCGCGCGGTCGACTGGGAGATCGAGCCCGACCTGTCCAATGCCACCCCGTTCCTGGCGGCGGCCGCCGTCACCGGTGGCGAGGTGAGCATCCCGATGTGGCCGCGCGGCACCACCCAGCCCGGTGACGTGATCCGCGAGATCCTGGTCAGGATGGGCGCCGAGGCGCGCATCTTCGACGGCGTGCTCACCGTGCGCGGCCCGGAGCGCCTGGCCGGCATCGACATCGACCTGCACGACGTCGGCGAGCTCACCCCCACCGTCGCCGCGCTGGCAGCCCTGGCCGACTCGCCCTCGGTCCTGCGCGGCATCGCGCACCTGCGCGGGCACGAAACCGACCGGCTCGCGGCGCTTTCCGCCGAGATCAACCGGCTGGGCGGCAATGTCACCGAGACCGAGGACGGCCTCGAGATCGTGCCTGCCCCGCTGCACGGCGGCCGGTGGCACTCCTACGCCGATCACCGGATGGCCACCGCCGGTGCGATTCTCGGCCTGCGGGTGCCCGGGGTGGAGATCGAGGACATCGGCACGACGGCCAAGACGCTGCCGACCTTCGTCGCCCTGTGGGAGCAGATGCTGGCGCCCGCCTTATCGGGTGAGGGAGCGTCGCACTGAGCCGCCGAGGTCGCTCCGCGGGCAGCTACGACGAATCCGATGTCCGGGTCCGTCCTGGCAAGGCCTCGCGTCCGCGCACCAAGACCCGGCCCCAGCACAACGACGCCGAGGCCGCGATGGTGGTCTCGGTGGACCGTGGCCGCTGGGGCTGTGTGCTCGATAGTGACGCCGACCGGCGCATCGTCGCCATGCGGGCCAGGGAACTCGGCCGCACGCCGATCGTGGTCGGCGACCAGGTCGACGTCGTCGGTGACCTGACCGGCAAGCCCGACACCCTCGCCCGGATCGTGCGGGTCGCCGAGCGCGCCACCGTGCTGCGCCGCACCGCCGACGACACCGATCCGTTCGAACGCATCGTCGTCGCCAATGCCGAACAGCTGTTCATTGTCGTGGCGCTGGCCGATCCGCCGCCGCGCACCGGTTTCGTCGAGCGGGCCATGGTGGCCGCGTATGCCGGTGGGCTGGAACCGATTCTGGTGCTCACCAAACGCGATCTGGTCGCGGAATCCGAATTCGCGGCCGCCTTCGAGGGTTTGGACCTGAAGATCCTCTACGCGGGGATCGACGATCCGATGGAGCCGGTGCTCGAGCTGCTCGACGACCGGCTCACCGCGCTGATCGGGCACTCCGGTGTCGGCAAGTCGACGATGGTGAATCGTCTTGTGCCCGATGCGTATCGGGCCGTGGGCGAGGTGTCCGGTGTCGGCAAGGGCAAGCACACCTCCACCCAGTCGGTGGCGTTGCCGCTGCCCGAGGGCGGCTGGGTGATCGACACCCCCGGCGTGCGCTCGTTCGGCCTGGCCCACATCACGCCCGACGACGTGATCGCGTCGTTCACCGACCTCGCCGACGCCATCGAGGACTGCCCGCGCGGCTGCACCCATCTCGGCCCGCCCGCCGACCCCGAGTGCGCGCTGGATCAGCTCCCCGGCACGGAGCGGCGGGTCGCCGCGATTCGTCAGCTGCTGACCGCGCTGATCTCCAACGAGACCTGGTAGCAACCGATTCCGTGCCGGGGAGGGTGATCAGAACCCGAAGGATCCGGTGCCGGTGCCGCCGCCGTCACCCGGGCCGGGATCGGTCGGCACGTCGGCCACGGTGACCACCTTGGTGGTCGACGAGCTGGCCACGCCGCTGCGGCCGGAGAACGTCGCGCCGATGGTGTACGCGCCGGGGGCGCCCGGCGTCCACACGATGGAGGCCTTGCCGTTCGCGGCGACGGGGATGTCGCCGAGGACGTTGTCGCCCGCCTTGAACTGGACCGTGCCGCCCGCCGCCGCCGGGGACACGCTCGCCTCCAGGGTGACGGCCTTGCCGACCTGCGCGCCGGTCACGTCGGTGATGACGGTGCTCGACACCGCGTCGCTGGACACCGTGATGTTCGGGCCCTTGCCCTGGTAGGTGCCGTCGCCGAGCGAACCGCCGTAGTGCATCGAGGTCGGCAGGGGTGTATCGCGGGCACAGTTGACGCCCACCGTGTACTGCACCTCGAAGGTCTGCGATTTCGGGCTGATGTTCGGATACACCGGGTACTTGGTGACCCCGAATTCGGCGCGGACCCAATCGGAGGACGACGTGTCGAGCTGGACCGGGTCACCGCCCATCTTCGCCGAGCCCGCGACCGGAGTCAGGCAGGCGGGGTGCAGGTCCTTGATGTTGTAGATGTACTCCACCGGGATACCGGTCCGCTCGAATTTCGTCGTGACGGTCACGACGTCGCCGACGACCGGGTTGGTGTTGGACACCGTCCTGGTGAACTTGCTGTTCCCGTCGTTCCAGGTGATCGTTCCCGGTGCGGCCGCCGCCGTGCCGGGCACCGCGGCCACCGCGAAGCCCGCCGCCACCACGAACGCGGCCATCGAACCGGCCACCCGCTGCATTTTTCTGTCCACCATCGTTGTCTCCTGCGTACACCGGGCGCCGCTCGACATCGTCGTCGAGACCTCGTTCCACCCGAGTTGGCGAGCAGTAGATCACGGCGGCGCACCCCTGCGGACGAGATTCCGAAATGAGCATTAGTCAGATTGCGAATTCGACTCACGTTCGTCCGCGTTCACGGCAACGGACACCCCGCGCCGGTAGCGTCTCCCCCATGAAGCCACCGGCGATCGGATACCTGCGCCGCGACATCTCGGGTGTCGCCCAGTCCTGGGACGAAACGCAGATCCGCTCCCTAGCCGAACGTCTCGGCTACCGCTTCACCAAGACCGTCGTCTTCAGCGACCGCACCACCGACCCCATCGGCCGCCTCCTCGACGTGGTCACCACCACCGAGGCCGCCGCGGTAGTCACCCCCAGCCTCACCCACCTCGGCCCCGACCTCCCCGACTCGCTCCTCGCCGCCTGCGACGTCATCACGGTTTCCCCCGAGGTCACCCACGCCCGCACCATCCCCGCGCTACCTGCCTGAGATCCATTTCCGGGAGGACCGTCAGCACGTTCCTGAGCGGCGCGAATCCGCCCACCTCGACGACGAGAGCCGTCGTGGATTCCGGCAGCCGACGACTTCTTTGCGTTGGTCGACGTCGCACAGCCCGCCATCGTGCGCGCCGTCATGCTCGAACAACTCGCGTATCGGCTGCCGAGAAACGGCCGGTCACTGCCCGATGCACTACGCCGCGCCGATGCGCCCAGGTTCGCCGAACGTGTCAGGGCGTATCCGCCAGTCACCGACGTCAGTCACCTCAGAGGCAGCATTTCCTGACACCCGTCCCCGGACTGTCAGCACCCGGCGCGGGGGCATGCGGGAAAATGGCTCGGTGACCACCGAGAATCCCCGCCCCCGGCCGCCGGCGATGAGCCCGACCATCCTGGTGATCACGTTGTCACGGCGGGTCGAGGCGGAGTTGAGCGCGGGGCTGGCGCCGCTGGATCTCACGGTGGCGCGGCTCGGGCTGCTCGGGCATATCAACGGGGTGCCGGGGGCGTCGTTCAGTGAGCTGGCGCGGATGTCGGGGACGAGTGTGCAGAGCGTGCATACGGCGGTGAAGTCGCTTGTCGCGGCGGGGCTGGTGCAGGATCGCACCGCGCGGGCCGGGTCCGCGTCGGCGATCGAGCTCACCGAGGCGGGGAAGCAGCTGCTCGGTGAGGCGCGAAAAGTGGTGACACAGGTGGACACTCAGCTTTTCGGGCCGGAGGCCGACCCGATTCAGCGGCGGGTGGGCGCGGCCATCGTCGCCGCGTTCACCGGCGCGTCGCCGCCCTGACCTGCGCCGTCCGCGGACGTGACACATCCGACCTTCAATGTTGTTGAAACTCGCGCTAAGCTTCAGCCACATTGAAGGTCGGAGGGAGTCGGTAGGTGGAACATTTCTTGTTGTCCGTGCATGTGGTCGCGGGCATCGTCTTCGTCGGGGGCTCGGCGGTCGCGACCAGCCTGTTCCCCCGGTATGCCCCGGTCGCCGCGGGCGGCCCCGATCCCGAGTCGGTGCGCAGCAGCTCCGTGGCCGTCGCCCTGCACCGGATCACCGGCAACTACGCCAAACTCGCGATCATCGTCCCGGTGATCGGCATCGTGCTGGCCACGATCCAGGGCCGGATGAACGAAATCTGGATCACCACCGCCATGGTGACCACGGCGATCGCGGGCGGTCTGCTCGCCGTGCAGATCCACCCGATGCAGCGCCAAGCGCTCGACGAACCCGACGACGGCAAGCGCCTGCGCGTGCTGTCGATGCTGGCGGGCATCTACAACCTGCTCTGGACGGCCGTTGTCGTCCTCATGATCGTCCGTCCCGGATCCGCGAGCTGAAGGAGTTTCGACATGACCGACCAGGGTGTCACTTTTATCAACGTCATCGAGGTATCCGCCGACGAGGTCGACGGTTTCATCGAGCAGTGGCGCGAGCGGGTCGCGCTGATGCGCACCGCGCCCGGCTTCCGCGATGTCCGGCTGCACCGCGCACTGCTCCCCGATTCCCGCTTCCAGCTGGTGAACGTCGCGCATTGGGACAGCGCGGAGGCCTGCGAGGCCGCCGGGCTCAACCCGACGGTCGTCGCGTCCGTCGACCAGGCGCGCCAGGTCGCACGCGCCAACCCGGCGCTCTACCAGGTGGTCGCCGAATTCCCCTGAGTCACGACGGTTCAGGCAGGCACGCCGAACCCCGCCCCGGCCGAGGCGGGGTTCGCGGCGTCAGGCGTGTTTGGCGCCGATGGTGTGGAGTATCTCGTGGATGATCGGGTCGGTCAGGCGGTTGGTGACCGTGCGGCCTTCGCGGGTCGAGGTGACGCAGCCCTCGTAGCGCAGGACGCGGAGGGCTTGGGAGATCGCGTTCTCGGTGCGGCCGATCGCGGCGGCCAGTTCGCCGACGCTGATGCCGGGGGTGCGGTGCAGGCACAGCAGGATTTCCAGGCGGTTCGGGTCCGAGAGCAGGTCGAATCGCTGAGCCCATGCGGCGATCTCGACGTCGCTGATCGCGCGCCGGCCGAGTTCGACCGGCGACCCTTCCAGTGTGCGTGGCTCTCCCATGACGTCAGTCTATTAGCTCACCATCTGTCCATCTGTTCAGATAAACATGGGTGGGGACGTTTGATGAGGCTCCGCGGTCGGCCGGTATTCGCTCTGGGCGGATACAGCCCGGTGGCAGGATACGGCGCGGCCGGTGAGGCCAAGGTGTTCGACGGCCTGCTGCGGTTGACCGGCGGTCCCGGCATGCCCGGCTTCGCCCCGGCGGCGAATCCCACAATCCGGCAGTCGCCTCAGCCTGTCCTCAGGTAGCCGTCTTAGCGTGTGCTCCCGTGACTTTCACGCAGGGGAATACAGGGAGTTCACGGCGCAGTCTCAGCGGGTGGGGACGCACTGCGCCGACCGTTGCCGAGGTGCTGCACACGCCGGACATCGCGGTGATCGCCGAGCGGGTGCGCACCGCGGGACCGCGCGGGGTGATCGCGCGCGGACTCGGGCGCAGCTACGGCGATCCGGCGCAGAACGGGGGCGGTCTGGTCGTCGACATGACCGCACACGACCGCATCCACAACATCGATCCCGACAGCGGAATCGCCGATGTCGACGCGGGCGTCAGCCTCGACACCCTCATGCGCCGGGCGCTGCCGTACGGGCTGTGGGTTCCGGTGCTGCCGGGTACCAGGCAGGTGACGGTCGGTGGCGCCATCGGCTCCGATATCCATGGCAAGAACCATCATTCGCAGGGCAGCTTCGGCAATCACGTGGTGTCACTGGACCTGCTCACCGCCGACGGATCGGTGCGCACCCTGACACCGGAGGGTGCGGAGGCCGAGCTGTTCTGGGCGACAGTCGGCGGCATGGGCCTGACCGGCATCGTCACCGGCGCCCGAATCCGGTTGAAGCACACCGAGACCGCGTACTTCATCGTCGACAACGACCGCACCCGCGATCTCGACGAAACGATGGAATTGCTGACCGGCGGATCCGACGACGGCTACGACTACTCGATGTCGGTGCCGGACACCATTTCCACCGGCGCGAAACTCGGCCGTGCGGGCTTCAGCCGCGGGTCGCTCGCGACACTGGACCAGCTTCCGCCGAAACTTCGCGGCACACCGCTGAATTTCGATGCGCCGCAATTGTTCACCGTGCCCGACATCTTTCCGAACGGGATGGTCAACGGCGTGACGACCAGGATCGCGGCCGAGGCGGCGTATCGCCTGTTTCCGCGCCGGGCACGCGGGCGCATCCAGAATCTGACGCAGTTCTATCACCCGCTGGATCTGCTCGGGGAATGGAATCGGGCCTACGGCCGGCGCGGGTTTCTGCAGTACCAGTTCTCGATGCCGTTCGGCGCCGAGCAGCAGCTCGCCGACGCGGTGCGGGCCATCGCCGAGTCGGGCCATCACTCGTTCCTCAATGTCTTCAAGCGGATGGGTCCGGGTAACCCGGCGCCGCTGTCCTGGCCGCATCCCGGATACATGCTGAGCCTGGATTTCGCGCTCACCGCCGGACTCGACCGGTTCTGCACCGAACTCGACGAGCGGGTGCTCGCCGCGGGCGGGCGGCTGTACTTCGCCAAGGACTCGCGGACCACGCCCGCGATGATCGCGGCGATGTACCCGCGACTCGACGAGTGGCGGCGGGTGCGGGACGAGGTCGATCCGGAGCGGGTGTTCGCCTCCGATCTGTCGCGACGGCTGAACCTGGTGACGGGAGCGAACCTGGTCCGGCACTGACGCTCAGCCGGCGAGGCGGATGCGCAGGGTCTCGTAGGTGGGGATGAAGACCTTGCGGCGGTAGCGGCGCTCGACGATCTCCCACGGCCTGCCCGCGGCGGTGAGCGCCGCGAGCAGTGCGGTGAGTTCGGAGTGGACGAGCTGCGCGCCAAGGCACAGATGGCGGCCGCCACCGAACCAGAGCTGGCGGGTCTCGGGCACGTAGTCGCGGTGCACGCTGAACTCGCCGACCGCGTTGTTGATCGTCCAGGTGAGGATCTTGACGTGCTCGCCGGCGCGTAGCTCGCGCCCGGCGATGGTCACGTCGGCGGTGACCGAGCGCCCGACCAGATAGGCCGGACTGGTCACCCGCAGGGTCTCGCGGACCGCGTCGGGCAGCCGCTCGGGTGCGGCGAGCAGCGCCCGGTGCTGACCTGTGTCGTGCATGATCGCGACCATCCTGGTCATGGCGCTGGCCAGGGTGTCGGTACCGGCCACGGCCATGAGAATCGCGAGCCCCGCAGCATGCTCGACATCCAGACCCAGCTCGCGACAGCGCCCGAGGGTGGTGTCGGGATCCGCGCGCGCGTAAGCGCTAGGGACATTGACAGCCAATTGCCCGGCCAGTTCCTTCGCGCGGGCCACCGCGACCGGGTCGAGGGTGGTCGAGGCCATGGTGCCGAAACCGAGGTTAACCAGCTCCTCGACATGGTGGAACAGCCGCAGGAACAGCGCGTCCAGGTCGTCGGTGTGGTCGCCGCCGATGGCCGCGGCGATGTCCTCGGGGCGCATGCCGACCAGATCGGACACGCTGCGCCCGACCAGGATCTGGGCGCGGGCGGCGATGTCGACGGTCTCGCCCGCGGCGAGCCGATCTCGCAGATCCCGCAGGTCGGGGCCGATTACGCGCTCGACCAGGGCATCGGTGTGGGTGAGTGTGAACAGGTCGCGCACCGTGGTCCGCAGCTCGGTGTGGCCCGGTCCTTCGAACAGGTCCTCGACCCAGTCGCCGATGACCTGCGCCCACCAGTGCCCTGCGGCGCCTTCGGAGACGATGCTGAAGTGCGTACTGTCGTTGTAGATCTGGCGCGCGACCAGCGGATCGGCAACGAACCAGCCGAGTTTGGGGACCTTGCGAATCGGCCGCGCGATCCCGCCCAGCAGCAGAACGCCAGGCAACCAGGGCTGACCTGCGGCTAGTAGGGTGAGTTCATGGCGTCGGGCAGCACTCCACACCCCGGCACAATCTAGTTGACCGTGACCGAATAGTGAAGGTCTGTGACTAGGATCGGCGAGATGCGCTGATGGCGGATTGTGCATCGCGCGATATTCGGAAGTGAACACATGGTGAGATCGACAATCGAAGCCGTCGGCGCGTATCTGCCGGCCCGCGAGGTGACCACAGCGGAGTTGATGAGCCGATTGGCCGTCGACGCGCCGCTGGACCTGGAGAAGGTCAGCGGGGTCGTGGCGCGGCGCGTCCGCGGCGTCGACCCGGATGGCACGGCGGAGGACTCGTTCACCATCGCCCTCGCCGCCGCCCGGAGCGCGCTGGCGAATTCCCGGTACGCCGCCGCCGAGCTGGACGTGATCATCTCCTGCTCGATCACCCGCACCCGCGGCGAGAACTTCTGCTTCGAGCCGTCCTTCGCGCTGCTGCTGCGCAACGCGCTCGGTGCGACGCGGGCCATCCACTTCGACGTGTCCAACGCGTGCGCCGGGATGATGACCGGAGTTCTGCTGCTGGACAGGATGATTCGATCCGGTGCGGTCCGGCGGGGCATGGTGGTCTCCGGCGAGTGCATCACGCCGATCTCCGACACCGCGGTGCGCGAGATCTCGGAGAAATACGATCCGCAGTTCGCCTCGCTCACCGTCGGTGACGCGGGCGCTGCCGTGATCCTCGACGGCACCGACGGACCCGGTCTCGACTACGTCGAGCTCAATACCAGTGCCGCGTTCGCGAAGCTGTGCCTCGGCATGCCGAGCGATCAGGGTCCCGGTGTCGCGCTCTACACCGACAACCGCGCGATGCACAACGAGTCGCGGTACCTGCTGTGGACCTCGCGTCAGCGCGAATTCCTCACCGCCCGTGGGTCCAGCTTCGCCGACGAGGGCTACGACTACCTGATCCATCACCAATTCAGCGGTCCCGCGGTGGAATTGATCGACAAGATCGCCGAGCGCGAGTTCGATTCGGTGATGCCGCCGAAGCTGGCCGTGCTCGACCGATACGGAAACACCGCGTCGACATCGCATTTCGTGGTGCTGCACGACGCACTGCGGCAGGGTCTGCTCGCGCCGGGGTCCAAGGTGCTGCTCGTGCCCGCCGCCTCCGGTGTGGTCGCCGGGTTCCTGTCGGTGACAATCGGCGATCTGCGGGTATAGGACAGTATGGGAATCATCATTTCTTCGGCCGTGACACAGACCGGCGGAGTCAGTTCGGTGGGCCAGGCGGCCGCCGCCGCGCGTGCCGCGCTGACCGGCGCGGGCGCTACGCCGGAACAGATCGACGCGTTGATCAATGTCGGGGTGTACCGCGACGCGAACCTCGTCGAACCGGCCGTGGCAGCGCTCATCCAGCAGGCAGCGGGCATCGGCCTGGAGTACCGGCCCGGTGACGTGCCGTGTCTGTCGTTCGACCTGATGAACGGGGCATGCGGCGTGGTCAATGCCGTCGGTGTCGCCGCGTCGCTGCTGGCCGACCTGCCCGCCGGACACGTGGTCATCGTCTCCGGCGACGCGCACCCGTCGACGCGAGCCGACGCCGACTTCCCGTTCGAACCGGTGGGCGCGGCACTGGTGCTCGAGAATTCCACCGCCGCCATCGGTTTCGGCGGCGTGCATGTGAGCGCCGGTGACGCGCTGCCCGACCCGCAGGGGTATGTGAACCTGTCGACGATGGGCTCCACCGGCCGGTCGGCGTTGACGGTGGAACTCGATACCGGCACCACCGAACTCGTCGAGCACGCGGTCGTCGCGGCGCGCGAAGCGCTGGCTGCCGACGATGTCGACGCGGCCGAGGTCGTGCTCTTATGCGGCAAACCGACACCCGACTTCGCCGCCGCACTGGCCGCCGAGCTCGGTGTCGGCGCCGTGGTGACCGACGACCTGGCCGGTGACGCGCACACGTCCGCGTTGACGGCCGCCTATGTGGCGGCCCGCGATGCCGGGCTGACGCAGCGGCCGCTGCTGTTCGTCGCGGCCGACGGCGGACCCACCGCCGCGGCCGTCACCTACCGCGGGCCGGGGGTGCGGTGATGGCCCTACACGCTGTCCCCACCGGGGACGATGAGGGAAGGATCTGGATGGACAACACACCGCAGCACGGGCGGCACCGCGCGTCGTCGTCGGGGACACCGAGTTCGCGGGCGGTGTTGGCCCTTCGGTCGATCCCGGTGTTCGGATGGGCTTTCCTTGTGCTCGGGGTGATCCGGCCGTTCCGTTCGCCTCTGCTGAAAGCGGCGTTCTGGATCGATGTGGTGCTCAGCGTCGGCGTGCACGCGGCCCAGATTCCCGCCGCGCGCCGGGTGGCGACCGAGCGCGGAATCTCCGCCCGGCGGGCCGCCGTGATGACGATGCTGTTCGGGGCGACCTGGTGGAAGACCCTGGGCGAGGCGTCGCGGTGACACCGGGGGGCAGCGGCGGGCGCTCTAATCTGGCCGCCGCTGCTCCTCCACGTACTGGCGGATGGTCTCCAGCGGTGCCCCGCCGCACGACCCAGCGAAATACGACGGAGACCACAGGCGATCCTGGTGGGTCCGCATGCGATACACCTGCCGCAGTCGGCGTGAGGTCACCCCCTTGAGGGAGTTCACCAGCTTGGACAGCTGCACTGTCGGTGGGTACTCGACGAGTAGATGGACGTGGTCGTCCTCGCCGTCGAACTCGACCAGGTGCGCCCCGAAGTCCGAACACACGTCCGCGAGCACCTGCTCCATGAACTTCAGGTGCTCGTCGGTGAACACGTGACGGCGGTACTTCGTCACGAAGACCAAATGCACGTGCAACTTGAAAACGCAGCTACGGCCACGTCGAATAGCATCTCCTACAGGCATAGACCAATGTTATGCTGTGAGTGTGCTCACCCGTTGCCGCTACCGCGCCTACCCGACCGGCGAGCAACAGCGGATGCTGGCGAAGTCGTTCGGCAGCGCCCGGGTCGTGTACAACGATGCCCTGCGAACCCGCCGCGACGCCCATGCCCGCGGCGTGCCGATCGGCGACACCGACGTGCAGAAACTGGTTATCACCCGCGCGAAAACCACCCCGGAACGGGCATGGCTGGCCGAGGTGTCCTCGGTGGTGCTGGTGCAGGCATGCCAGGACGCGCGTAAGGCGTACAGGAACTTCTTCGATTCCCTCATCGGGAAACGCAAGGGCCGCAAGATCGGCGCACCGCGATTCAAGTCCCGCAAGAGCCGCCAGTCGATCCGGTTCACCCGCAACGGTTTCGGTGTGACTACCCGTGGTGTCCGGTTGGCGAAGATAGGGGACGTGGCGCTGGAATGGTCGCGAGAGCTGCCCTCTGCCCCGTCCTCGGTCACCGTCTTGCGGGAATCCGACGGCCGCTACTACGCCTCGTTCGTGGTCGAGCGCGACGTGATGCCCCTGCCCCCGGCTATCACTGTCGCGGGTGTCGACTTGGGTCTGATCGATCTGGCGGTGATCGCCCGCAACGACGGCACCGTCGAGAAGGTCGCCAACCCGCGCCACCTCCGCTCTGCCGAGCGACGGCTCGCCTGCGCCCAGAAAGCGTTGTCACGCAAACAGAAAGGGTCACATAACCGCGCCAAGGCGCGTGTCCGTGTCGCAGCACTGCACCGGAAGGTGCACCAAACACGCCTCGACCACCACCATAAGCTCGCTCTACGGCTGATCCGCGAGAACCAAGCGGTCGCCGTGGAAGACTTGGCGGTATCGGGTTTGACGCGCACTCGGTTGGCGAAGTCCGTGCACGACGCGGGCTGGTCCACCCTCGTACGACTCCTCGAGGAGAAGGCTGTCCAGTACGGCCGAGAAGTGGTGAAGGTGGACCGCTGGTTCCCTTCCACCCGAACGTGTTCGGCGTGCGGGCGGGTTGGGGAGAAGAAGTCTTTGCAGGTGCGGGAATGGACGTGCGCGTGCGGCGTTGTGCACGACCGGGACATCAATGCCGCAGTGAACATCATGGACGCCGCCGGGCTGGCGGAGTCGATAAACGCTTGTGGACCCGATGTGAGACTCCAGCCTGATGGAGCTGTTGGGATTGAAACAAGAACCCATCGAACGGAGGCGTCATGCCCCGCGTAGGAGTCCCGGCCAGCCAGGGCAGGGAGGAAGTCAATGTGCTGGTGACGGGGGCGAGCGGCTTCGTCGGCGGGGCGATCGCGCGCGGCCTGCTGGCGCGTGGAGTGCCGGTCAGGGCGATGGTGCGCGATCCCGCGTCCGCCCCGGCCGGTGCCGAGGTGGCGGTGGCCGATCTCGCGGACGCCGCGGCCCTGGCCCGTGCCGTGTCCGGGGTGCGGGCCGTGGTGCACGCCGCGGCGCTGCTCGGGGAATTCGGGCGGCCGGCGGAGTTCTTCGCGGTGAATGTGGCCGGGACCGATCGGCTGATGCAGGAGGCCGCGGCGGCGGGCGTGACGCGGTTCGTCTTCATCGGCAGTCCGAGTGCGCTGATGGCACCCGAGGGCGGTGACCAGCTCGGCATCGACGAGATGGTGCCCTACCCCGCCCGGTTCCTGAACAGCTATTGCGAGACCAAGGCGGTCGCCGAACAGCTGGTGCTGGCGGCCGATACGCCGGAATTCACGACGTGCTCGCTGCGGCCGCGCGCGGTGTGGGGGCCCGGTGATCGGCGCGGGCCGATCGTGCAGATCCTGGCGAAGTTGCGGGCCGGCCGGTTGCCCGACCTGTCCGGCGGCCGGGATGTGCTGGCGTCGCTGTGCTACATCGACCATCTCGTGCAGGCGGTGGTTCTGGCGCTCGAGGCCGAGAAGGTCGGTGGGCGAGCCTATTTCGTCGCCGACGCCGAACCCGTATCGGTGTGGCCGACGATGGCCGCGGTGGCGCGGCGGTTCGGGTTGGCCGCGCCGGGTATCACCGTGCCTCCGCCGGTGCTGAGTGGCGCGCTGGCGGCGATCGAGACGGTGTGGCGGATTCCGGCGGTCGCGCAGCGCTGGACGCCCCCGTTGTCGCGGTACGCGGTCGCGCTCGTCACGCGGTCGGCGACCTACGACATCTCGCGCGCCGAACGGGAACTCGGCTACCGGCCGACGGTGTCGTTCGCCGACGGTCTCGAGCGCTTCCACGAGTGGGTCGCCGGGATCGGTGGTCTCGATCGGCTGGTGGCCGACCTGTGAACAGCGGTGCGCTCTGGGTGGTGATTCCCGCGTACGACGAGGAGCGCGGAATCGGCGCGACCTTGACAGCGATTGCCGCGCAACGGGATACCGGCTTCTCCGTGGTCGTGGTGGACAACAACTCCAGCGACGGCACCGTCGAGATCGTGCGCACGTTCGCCGCGGCGCATCCGGTCCCGGCGATCGAGGTGATCACCGAGCCGCAGAAGGGCACCGGCGCCGCCGCCGACACCGGGATGCGGTACGCGATCGCGCGGGGAGCGACCTTCCTTGCCCGCACCGACGCCGACTGCCTACCGGCGCCCGACTGGACACAGCGGATCAAGGCGGGGTTCGATTCCGGGCTGCGGCTGGTCAGCGGGCAGCTGATTCCCCGGACGGACGAGGGGGTTTCGTGGCGTGATCGCACCATCATCCGGGTCGCGCTGGAGGTGGCGTCGGCCTTCGGGAAGGTGCGCTCGGGCAATCGCGATCCGAAATATCTCGGCCCCTATGTGATGACGCCGGGGTGCAATATGGCGATCACCGCCGAGTTGTACATTGCCGCAGGCGGATTCCCGCGTACCGCGATCGAGGATCTGCACGAGGACCGCGCGCTGGTCAACGCGGTGCGCACGATCACCACCGAGTACGGGTTGCGCCGTGATGTCCGGGTGTACGGGTCCAACCGGCGGGTGCGCGCGTGGGGCATCCGCAAGACGCTGGCCTGGTACGCCGACCATCGGTACCGGCCCGAAGTTGTCGATATTCGATGACGACGGACTTTTTCGAACGCCTCACCATGCAGGCCGACCGTATTCCCGACGCGTCCGCGCTCGGTACGGTCGGCGAACGTGCGCTGACTTATCGCGAGCTCGTCGACACCGTCGGCAGGGTCGCCTACAACCTCGGGGCCGCTGGGTTCCTGCCCGGTGATCGGATGCTGTTCTCGATCCGGCCGAGCGTGTCCTCGGTGACGCTGATCTTCGGGGTGATCGCGGCGGGCGGGACCATCGTCTTCGTCGACCCCGGCGTCGGGCCCGAACTGTTCGCCCAGCGCGTGAAACTGGTCGAACCCACCTGGGCGGCCACCGAATCGCTGCTGTACGCGGTGAGCGGGCCCCTTGCCGGTTTCGGGCGCCGGCGCGGGCTGAGCCTCCCCCGGTTCGGCGCACTCGACGTGCGGCACATCCACAGTGGTCCCTGGCTGCCGGGGACGCCGCCCGGTTCGATTCCGTTGCGCCGCTTCACCGGTGCTGCGGCGGGCACGGCGGACGTGCCCGCCGATCCCGAGGCGGCGGCGCTGATCGTGTTCACCTCGGGCACTACCGACGAGCCGAAAGCCGTTGTGCACACCCGTTCTTCGCTCGGCGCTGGGCTGGCCGCGATGAGCGGGCGGACCAGTCTCGCGCCCGGCGCCTTCCTGCACACCGAACAGCTCATGATGGGGTTGCCCGCGCTCATGGCGGGCGCGCGCTGGGCGATGCCGCCGTATCCGCGCTTCGGCACCCACATCGACCCGGTCCGGTTCACCCAGGCTCTGCACAGCGCCACCCACGCGTTCTACACACCCGCCGACCTGGCCGTCGCGCTCGACGCGCTCGAGTCCGGCGAACTGTCCCCGCCGTCGTACCTGCGCCAGGTCGCGCTCGGCGGCGCTCCCGTCACCTCTTCCTTGCTGCGACGGGCACGGAAGTCGTTGCCCAGCACCGAGTTTCTCGCGATCTACGGGATGACGGAGATCCTGCCCGTCGCCGTCACCAACGATGTCGCCAAGCTGGCGCACGAGGGCGATCTGCTCGGCGCTCCTGTACCAGGGGTGGTGGCCCGGATCGCCGACGACGGCGAACTCGTACTGGCCGGACCGAATCTGTGCCGCGGCTACCTCGGCGCCGACCCGCTCGCGGAGGTCCGCACCGGCGATCTGGCGCGCTGGGACGGTGACCAGCTCGTGCTCACCGGACGCAAGAAGGACATGATGATCCGCGGGAAGACCAACATCTACCCGGGGCTCTACGAGCCGGTGATCACCGCGATCGACGGCGTCCGCGAGGCGATCATGATCGGTATCCCCGACGAGATCGGCGACGAGCGCATCGTCCTCGCCGTCGTCACCGACCCGGACGCGGGCGACGTCGCCGCACTACTGCGCACACGATTGCCACAGATCATCGACACCACCGCGGTCCCCGACGACATCGTGATCGTCGACCGGGTACCCGTCAGCGGCCGCACGAACAAACCCGACCGCGCCGCCCTCCGGGAGTTGCTGCGCGAACGACTCACCTAGACCTGTTACGAAGTGCGCGTCCGATGTCCGCCGATCGCCGGAGAGCGAACGTTCAGCGCGGTGGTCGATGGGATTCGTGGGTGGTGGCTCGGCTCGTGGCGAGCGAGGCCAGGGTGTGGTCGGCCAGGGATTCGATGGTGGGGCGCGGGAGCATGGTGTCGACGTAGCAGAAGGTGATCGACAGGGTGGTGTCGACGGTGGCTACGGCGACGGTGAGGGCGCTGGCGCAGGAGTTGGTTCCTGCGACGGTGAGGGCTGTGATGGACAGGGGGTCGGGGGTTTCGGGTGGGGTGAGGCGGCCGAGGTTGCTCAGGGTGACGTTCCAGGGGGCGCGGCGGTCTACGAGTTCGACAGCGCGCCTGCCTGTTTCGAGGGATCGCGGGCAGCCGTAGCGGATCGCCGCCAGGCCGGTCAGGTCGGCGTGGTGGGTGAGGCGTTGGGACAGCTGGGTTTTCGCCGCGCGGGCCGCGTCCCACAGAGAGTGGTTCGGGCCGAAGGGGACGAAGGTCGGGAGTACGGCGGTGAACATGCCGGGCTCGTCATCGGCGGGTGGTGGTTGTAGCCGGGACCGCAGGTCGACCGGGATGCCGATGCCGGCGACACCGGATGCGCAAGGGCGGTTCAGTTCGCCCAGTGCCCTGGCGAGGGCGGCGGCGAGCGCGGCATTGACGGTGACGCCGGCTCGATGGCAGCGGGCGCGGAGGTCGGCGAGCTGGTCGCCTTCGATGGTGCGGTGCACGGTGCGGGTGCGGCGCACGGGCAGCGGGGGCAGATCGCCGGGGAGGCCGACGGGGCGCCGGACCGTCGCGGTGAGCTGACCGGCGAGATTGGTGCGCAGGCACCGGAGCAGACGGGTGTGCGCGGGTGGGATCAGGTCGTCGGCGGCCGGGATCGGTGGCCGGGAGGCGGCGGGGCCGGGGGCGCCGAAGGCGACGGCGAGGATGCGTGACGCGAGCGAGGCCATCGAACGGCCGTCGATCAGCACGTGCGAGAAGACCAGGATCAGGTCGTGCGTTTCGTCGGAAGTGCCTGGGCGCCAAGCCAGATCGACGACACGACCCGGTGCCGTCGACAGGTCGACCGGTGCGGTGAGCTGGTCGTCGAAGACGGTGCGCCACTCCTCGGGGTCGGCGACGATGCGGTGCAGGACCGGCAGGTGCGGGTGGTGCGAAGGGACGAAGCGCGGACCGTCGACGACGATCGCGCGCAGCAGCGGGTATTCGGCGACGACGGCGGCCGCGGCCTCCTCCAGGCGATACGCGCCGATCGGGCCACGCACTCGTACCCGGACCACGCAGTTGGCCGGCGAAAGTTGATCGACCAGCCAGAACCAGCGTTCCGACGGCGACAGCGGGCGATCGATCTCGCCGGCGCGCACCATGGCGCCCTCCCCTTCCTCCGCACCTCGTCCAGCTCCGCGGAGACAATCGACCGCGCGCATTCGAGGGTACGGCCGGATAGAGGCACTCAGCGCTTTCCTACGCACTTACTACGTGCGTATTATGGACGTATGGGTTTCGAGTGGCCTGATTGGGCGATCGCTCACCTGATCGGCGTCGAACCCAGCGAGGTTCGGCAGGTCCTCGCAGCGTCACGACGGTGGCCACGCCCGGCCTTCGACGGCCAGGTGACCGTTCTGACGGTGTGGGGGCGCACCACGGCCGGACGCCCGTTGATCGTGGTCACACGGCAGCGCGACGACTGGACGTGGGTGATCATCGGCGCACGAGCGATGCGCGCCGAGGAACTGGCGCAATTCGAGCAGTGGGAAAGTGGGAACCGGTCATGAGCGATCAGGACTATCCATCGAGCAAAGAGGAACTCGCCGACTACATGGACCGGCTGAGTTTCTCCGATGCGCCCGCCGAAGCTCCGCCTCGCCTGCCCGCCAACGAGGACATCATGGTGACCACCTCCATCCGGCTGCCGCTCGGCCTGCATTCCCGGTTGAAGGACCTCGCCGACGAACGGCGCGTCGGCGTATCGACCCTGCTCAGGGAGTGGGCCGAAGCCGCGGTCGCCGAGATCGACGACGAGGATCAGATGATCTCGCTCGCCGAGGCGAAGCGGGCGCTGTCGCGGGTTCACCCCATTCACCGGGCCAGCTGAGCGCGAACGTCGCGGGATCGTTCTCGGGTGCGAACCGAGGGGTGTAAACATGCCTCATGATGTTCTGGCGGCGCCGATCGAAAGGCGAGCTGCATACCGTCCCCCGCTGGCCCACCGACCCGGATGCCCGGAAGGCGCTGGCGCACTATCTCGACCGGCTGCCGACCGACCCGGCCGTGCCGCGGACCACCGAAATGTTGTTCAACGGTTGGGGACTCGACCTCGCCGGCAGTGATCTGTCCGGGCTCGATCTCGGCGGGGCCGAACTCGGTGAGGCACGGCTGAGCGGGGTCCGGCTGGTCGACACCGATCTCTACGGCGCCTGGATGTTGTCGACGGATCTGTCGGGGGCCGATCTCACCGGCGCCGATCTCGGCAAGGCCCAAGCGCGCGACTGCACGCTGCGCGAAGCCCGGCTGCACGGCGCGCGGCTGATGAAAGCCGACTTCACGACCTCCGACTTCCATCGCGCCGACCTCACCGGCGCCGATCTGCGGCGAGCGACGTTCGGCGACACCGATTTCCGCGGTGCGAGCCTGCGCGAAGCGCGGATGGACAATGCCAGCTTCTGCGGCGCCCGGCTGGCGGGCTGCGAGGTGGCGGGCGCGGTCGGCGCGATCGACGGTCCCGTCGATGTCGGCGAACACAGTCCGCACTGGCTCGACGGCGCCGCCCTGGCGTCGTGGTTCGCCTCGTCGGGAGCACCGGGCGTGACGGTTCGTTCGTTGCACTGAGAAATCGAAACCACGCCCGAGCGCGGGTGACGTACATGTGAAAATCGTTGCGCAGGTAGGTAATCCGCGCGCATTCTGGCGCCGTGCAGAAGGTATTCGCGGTGGTGCTCGCCTTGGTTGCCGGATTCGGCGTCGTCGGCTGCGAGCACGACACCGCCGGCGAAGACACGGCCAAAGTGGTGGAAGAAGTCGTGTGCGAAATGGTGGTGCCGATCGTCGACGCCGTCCTGGTGAAAATGAAAGCCGGGGTGACGGTGACGGCAGCACTGATCGCCGGGGCCACCGGGCTCGTACTGAGCAAAGCCTGCTCCTATCTGCTCGACCGCATCGGCCAGGCCCCGGACGAGGAGCACGAGGTCACCCTCGACAACGGCAAGGGCTCACAGACCACCAAGATCACCGGCAACACCTTCACCAGCGTCACGCAGGACTGGTGCGACAAGACCGGCGGCTGCACCGGCTACGACCGCTGCCCCAGCTCCTATGTCTGCCTGTTCACCGGCAGCGAGGGCACCGGCAAGATGTCACTGTTCAAGATCGGCTCCCCCGACCTGGGCAACCAGCACATCGACGTCGCCACGATCTCGGTCTACAACCGCACCGGCAAAACAGCCACCCTCTTCGCCGCCCGCAACAACAAGGGCGACACCTACACCATCGAGAAATCGGACAAGGGCGACCTCCCCGAAGCCTGGCAGGCCACCGCCCGCTCGATCACCGTCGGCCCCCTCCCGACCACCACATCGAGCACCACCACCGGCCCGAGCACCCCACCGCCGTCCACACCGCGCACCCCGAATTCGTCGACACCGTCGACCTCCACGACACCAACCGTCGTCCCGACATCCTGAATTCGGTCAGCGGCCGCGCCGTATCGCCGCGATGGGAGATTCGCCAGAATGCCGGTACGCCGGTCACAGCATTCAGGCCGAACCCGCCTGCACGATCCGGACCGTGCAGGCGACTCCTGGCGCGTTCGCCGAGCGTGCGTCCGTGGTGAGCAGTTCGCAACCGTAGGCTTCGGCTGCTGCGACATAGGCGGCGTCGTAGGCGGTCAGGTTGTCACGGAGGTCCCAGATCCTGGGGACGAGTACGCGGGTGACGGGAACCTCGGGATCCAGGCTGCCGAGGGCCGTGACGGCGCGTTCTGCCTGGACGGGGGTGATCGTGCCGGCGCGGGTGAAGCGGCGGATCACCGACAGAACCTCGACGGTCCAGTGTTGCGGGGCGATCCAGCGATTATCGGCTTCCAGGGCTGCCCGGCAGGCGTCACCGAGCGGACCAGGATTCAGCAGAGCGTGAACGAAGGCCGACGCATCGACCACGATCACTCGCGGATCTCCAACTCGTCCAGCGCCGGATCCCGTTCGGCGCGTTCGGCATCCAGCGCCACCACGACGTCCCGCGCGGTGAACGCGACGTCCACCGCGGCGGGGCTGAACTGTTTGAGCACTGCGATATTGTCCTGGCGCCGAGCTTCGTCGCGGACCAGGTCGAAGAGAAATGCCTGCAGCGACTGCCCACGCTGGCGCGCCAGCGCCACCAGCTGATCACGGAGCGGCTCCGGTACGTCGCGAATCTGCAGGGCAACCATGCATGCAATTGTACATGCAGGTGCGGGTGGAGGACATGCCCCGCCGCGCCGCATGAGAACTCGTCTCCACGACGCGACAAAGGCTCCCACGGATAACCGTGGGAGCCTTTGTCATTCAGTTACCGCACGCTCAGCGGCGGCGCTTGCCCTTGGTTTCGGCGCGGGCGGCTTCGCGGCGTTCGCGGCGGGTGCCGGGCTGGCCGCCGTATTCCTGGGCGTCGGAGTGGGATTCGGCGCGGCCGTCTTCGGCGGGGCCCGAGTAGTTCAGGCCGCGGGGGGACGCGTCGGAGATGCCCTTGGCGCGCAGGGCCGGTGGGGCCTGGGTTTCGGCGGGGGCGTCCTGGGGGCGCGGGGCGCCGACCGGGGAACGCAGGCCCTGGCCGACCGAGACACCCTCGGGCTGGGGCTGCTGGACCTCTACCTGGAGGTTGAACAGGAAGCCGACCGACTCCTCCTTCAGGCCCTCCAGCATCGCGGCGAACATGTCGAAGCCCTCGCGCTGGTACTCGACCAGCGGGTCGCGCTGGGCCATCGCGCGCAGGCCGATGCCCTCCTTGAGGTAGTCCATCTCGTAGAGGTGCTCGCGCCACTTGCGGTCGAGGACCGAGAGCAGGACCTGACGCTCCAGGTTGCGCATCGCGCCTTCGCCCGCCAGGCCGTCGATCTCCTGCTCGCGCTTCTCGTACGCGGTGTGCGCGTCGTCGAGCAGGGCTTCGCGGAGTTCGTCGCGGGTGAGTTCGCCCGCCTCACCGGTGGCGGTCTCGCCCGCGAGTTCCTTGTGGTCCAGGCTCACCGGGTACAGCGTCTTGAGCGCGGTCCACAGCTTGTCCAGATCCCAGTCCTCGACATAACCCTCGGCGGTGGCGCCGTCGACGTAGGCGGTGGTCACGTCGGTGATCATGTTCTGGACCTGACCCTCCATGTCCTCACCACGCAGGATCCGGTTGCGCTCGCCGTAGATGACGGTGCGCTGCTGGTTCATCACCTCGTCGTACTTCAAGACGTTCTTGCGGATCTCGAAGTTCTGCTGCTCGACCTGGGTCTGGGCGCTCTTGATGGCCTTGGAGACCATCTTCGCCTCGATCGGCACGTCGTCGGGCAGGTTCAGGCGCGTCATGATCGCCTCGAGCGCGGCACCGTTGAAGCGGCGCATCAGCTCGTCACCCAGCGACAGGTAGAAGCGGGACTCGCCCGGGTCGCCCTGGCGGCCGGAGCGACCACGCAGCTGGTTGTCGATACGGCGCGACTCGTGGCGCTCGGTGCCGAGCACGTAGAGGCCACCGGCGTCGCGCACGGCGTCGGCGTCGGCCGCGGTCTGCTCCTTGACCTGCTCGAGCGCGGAGTGCCAGGCGGCCTCGTACTCGTCGGGGGTGTGCACCGGGTCCAGGCCCTGCTTGCGCAGCAGGATGTCGGCGATGATGTCGGCGTTACCGCCGAGCACGATGTCGGTACCACGACCGGCCATGTTGGTGGCGACGGTGACCGCGCCGGGCCGACCGGCCTCGGCGATGATCTGGGCTTCCTGCTCGTGGAACTTCGCGTTCAGCACCGAGTGCGCGACACCGCGCTTGGTGAACTGCTTGGACAGGTACTCCGAGCGCTCGACGCTGGTGG
Source organism: Nocardia sp. NPDC055053 (assembly GCF_053608285.1). Taxonomy (NCBI): domain Bacteria; kingdom Bacillati; phylum Actinomycetota; class Actinomycetes; order Mycobacteriales; family Nocardiaceae; genus Nocardia; species Nocardia sp. NPDC055053. Next base: position 60,893 of record NZ_JBSGVD010000024.1, read on the forward strand.
TACCGATCAGGACCGGCTGGCCCTTCTCGTGCCGCTCCACCACGTCGTCGACGACGGCGTCGAACTTGGCCTCTTCCGACTTGTAGATCAGGTCGGCCTGGTCCTTGCGGACCATCGGCTTGTTCGTCGGGATCGGGACGACGCCGAGGCTGTAGATCGAGTGCAGCTCGGCGGCCTCGGTCTCGGCGGTACCGGTCATGCCGGACAGCTTGTTGTAGAGGCGGAAGTAGTTCTGCAGGGTGATCGTGGCCAGGGTCTGGTTCTCCGGCTGGATCTCGACCTTCTCCTTGGCCTCGATCGCCTGGTGCATGCCCTCGTTGTAGCGGCGGCCGACCAGGATTCGGCCGGTGAACTCGTCGACGATGATCACTTCGCCGTCGCGGACGATGTAGTCCTTGTCGCGCTGGTAGAGCTCCTTGGCCTTGATGGCGTTGTTCAGGTAGCTCACCAGCGGGGAGTTGGCGGCCTCGTAGAGGTTGTCGATGCCGAGCTGGTCCTCGACGAACTCGACGCCCGCCTCGTGCACGCCGATGGTGCGCTTCTTGATGTCCACCTCGTAGTGGACATCCTTCTTCAGCAGCGGCGCGATGCGCGCGAACTCGGCGTACCACTTGGACGAGGCGTCGGCCGGGCCCGAGATGATCAGCGGGGTACGGGCCTCGTCGATGAGGATGGAGTCGACCTCGTCGACCACGGCGAAGTTGTGGCCGCGCTGCACGAGATCGTCCAGCGAGTGGGTCATGTTGTCGCGCAGGTAGTCGAAGCCGAACTCGTTGTTCGTGCCGTAGGTGACATCGGCGTGGTAGGCGACGCGGCGCTCGGCCGGGGTCATGCCGCCGAGGATCACGCCGACCTCGAGACCGAGGAAGCGGTGCACGCGGCCCATCCACTCGGCGTCGCGCTTGGCGAGGTAGTCGTTGACGGTGACGACGTGCACGCCCTCGCCGGAGATCGCGTTCAGATACGCGGGGAGCACACAGGTCAGGGTCTTGCCCTCACCGGTCTTCATCTCCGAGATGTTGCCCAGGTGCAGCGAGGCGCCACCCATGATCTGGACCTTGTAGTGCTTCTGGTTCAGCACTCGCCAGGACGCCTCGCGGGCCACCGCGAACGCCTCTAGCAGCAGGTCGTCGAGGGTCTCACCGTCGGCGTAGCGCTGCTTGAACTCGGCGGTCTTGGCGCGCAGCTCGTCGTCGGTCAGCTGCTCGATCTCGTCGCCGTACGCGATGACCTCGTCGGCGAGGTTCGAGAGCCGCTTGACCATGCGACCTTCACCAATCCGTAGCAACCTCGTCAGTGTCAGCGCAGGCACGGGTCTCGTCAGTCCTCTGGTCGGGGTGTGTTCGGCTGGTTGGCCACAGTGTTGATGGCCATGGTAGTCCGCAGACCACCGTACCCGGCGGCGCGGACCCATGCCCGGCGTACCGGAGGCAGACATCGGCCCTGGTCACGGTGCCCGACGGGCCTCGTTGCCCGGCACCGCGATTCACCTGCCGTGACGTAGGATGTAGCGCGTGCCTGGTCGGGGTCAGCTGGCACCGGAAGGAGTATCGAAGCGCGTGATCACGAGATTGACGCCGCAGGATGCGTCGTTCTACCGGCTCGAATCGAGCAGCAACCCGATCCACATAGGCTCTCTCGCGATCCTCCAGAACTCCGAGCCCGACGCGTCCGGCCAGGTCCTGGACTACGACAAGCTCATCGACCTGGTCGAGACCCGGCTGCCGCTGGTCCCCCGCTACCGCCGCAAGGTCCGCGAGATCCCACTCACCCTCGGCAGGCCGGTGTGGGTGGACGACAGCCGCTTCGACATCAGCTATCACATCCGCCGCTCCGCGCTGCCCGGCCCCGGCAGCGACGAACAGCTCTACGACCTGGTCGCCCGGCTCGCGTCCCGGCCGCTGGATCAGGGCAGGCCGCTGTGGGAGATGTATCTGATCGAGGGGCTCGCCGACGGGCGCGCCGCGGTGTTCACCAAGTCGCATTCGGCGCTCGTCGACGGTGACACCGCGCTCGAGATCGGGCACGTGATCCTCGACAACAGCCCCCTGCCGCGGGAGCTGGCCGACGTCGCGTGGCGCGCGCCGCGCGAACCCACCGACGTGGAACTGCTCGCGGGCGCGCTGTCGCATCTCGCCGCGCAGCCGCGCGAGGCCTACGAGGTTGCCCGCGACGCCGGTTCCAATGCGTTCGGGCTGGTCAGGGGTACCAGGATGGCGGTGAAGGCGGCGGCCAACGCGGTGCGCGCCGCGACCTCGGGCGTCGCGGACAGCCCGCTCAACGCCCGCACCTCGCGCAGCCGCCGCTTCGATGTCGTGCGCACCGACCTCGACGACTACCGCACCATCCGGCGCCACTTCGACTGCTCGATCAACGACACGGTGCTCGCCGTGGTCACCGGCGCGCTGCGCAACTGGCTGCTCTCGCGCAACGAGGCGCTGGTCGAGTCGACGAACCTGCGGGCCGTCGTGCCGATGTCGGTGTACGTCGACGGCGGCGACCAGCTGGCGCCTGCCAGCGAGGTGTCCTCGTTCCTCATCGATCTGCCGGTGGGCGAACCGAATCCGGTGATGCGCCTGTCGCACATCGCGCACGCGACCGAAGCCGCAGGTCGGCAGCGTCGTGGCGTGCGGGCGCGCACGCTGGTGCACCTGGCCGGGTTCGCGCCGGCCAGCCTGCACGCGATGAGTGTGCGGGCGGCGAGTACCTTCGCCGACAACACGTTCAACCTGGTGATCACCAACGCGCCGGGACCACAGACCGCGATGTACATCGGCGGGGCGCGCATGCTGGAGATGTATCCGGTATCGCCGCTGCTGCGCAATCAGACGTTGAGTTTCGGGCTCACCTCGTACGACGGTCAGGTCTTCTACGGACTCAACGCCGACCGGGACGCCATGGCCGACATCGACGTCCTCGCGGCGTCGGTGCACGAATCGATGGAGGAGTTGCTCGGTGCCTGTCTCTGAGAACGGCAAGTTGCGCGTCTATATCCCGGCGACGATCCCGATGCTGCGGCAGCTCGTCGACGAGCGGGAGGTGTTCCCGCTGGGCGCCACCGCGTTCGCCGTGACGCCCGCCCTGCGCGAGGCCTACGCCGCCGGTGACGACGAGGAACTGGCCGAGGTCGCGATGCAGGAGGCGGCCAGGGCCTCGCTGCGACTGCTGGCCGCCGAACGCGACGGGCTCGACGACGCCGCAGACGCCGAGGGCGAGGCGGCCACCCCGGGCAGCCCGGTGTACCGGCGCGCGGTGATCGCCGCCGACGTCACCGGCGCGAAGCTGCGGCCCGACCTCGACGACGCGGTGGTGAAGCTGGCCGGGCCGATCACCTACGACCAGGTCGCGTCCGTGCATGTCGACCTGGCCGACGCGGAACCGCAGGTCGCCAAGGCTGTCGACGTCATCGACGCCGCTGATCTGGGCGACACCGACGCGGAATTCGTCCTTGGTGACGCCGAAGACCACCAGCTGGCCTGGTACGCCACCCAGGAACTGCCGTTCCTGCTCGACCTGCTGTGACATCTCCCGAGATCAGCGCGCCTGCCGCCGCTGCCACTGCCGCCCAACCTACGATGCCGTAACCTGGCAGCGAGCGAGCTACCCCACGGCGGCTCCGAGCACACAGGGAGACAACGGCAAGCATGGTCATGAACAAGTTCCGGGAATGGCTCGAAGCACCGGCCGCCCAGGTCGGCGACCGCGGCGGCAAGCTCAACGTGCTGCGTGGCGCGGTGGCCCGGGTGACCACTCCCCTGCTGCCCGACGACTACCTGCACCTGGCCAACCCGCTGTGGTCGGCGCGGGAGCTGCGCGGGCGGATCGTCGAGGTGCAGAAGGAGACCGCCGACTCGGCGACGCTGGTGATCAAGCCGGGCTGGGGCTTCGACTTCAAGTACCAGCCGGGCCAGTACATCGGCATCGGCATCCTGATCGACGGCCGCTGGAACTGGCGTTCGTACTCGCTGACCTGCCCGCCGGACTGGACCGGCGAGGGCGGCAAGCGGCTCATCTCCATCGCGGTGAAGGCGATGCCGGAGGGCAAGCTGTCCAGCCACCTTGTCAACGGGGTGGCCGCCGGCACCATCGTGCGCCTGCAAGCGCCGCAGGGCGGGTTCGTGATGCCGGAGCCGCCGCCGGCGAAGGTGCTCTTCCTCACCGCGGGCAGCGGCATCACCCCCGTGATGTCGATGCTGCGGACGATGGACCGGCGCGACGGCGTCAGCGACGTGGTGCACGTCCACTCGGCACCCACCGACGCCGACGTCATGTTCGGCGCCGAACTGCGCGCGCTGCACGCCAAGCACCCGAGCTTCGTCTCGCACCTGCAACTGACCGACGAGCAGGGCCTGTTCTCCCTGGCGAGCCTCGACGAGCTCTACCCCGACTGGCGCGAGCGAGAGACCTGGGCGTGTGGCCCCGCGCCGATGCTCGACGCGATCGAACAGCATTGGAAGACAGCGGGAATCCCCGGCAAGCTGCACATCGAACGCTTCGAGGTCGAGCGCTCCGCGATCGGCGAGGGCGGCACCGTGACCTTCGGCACCACCGGCCGCACCCTCACCGTCGACGGCGCGACCAGCCTGCTCGAAGCGGGCGAGTCCATCGGCGTGCAGCTGCCCTTCGGCTGCCGCATGGGTATCTGCCAGACCTGCGTGGTCACCCTGTCCGCCGGACACGCCCGCGACCTGCGCAACGGCGACGAACGCCAGCCGGGCGACAAGGTGCAGACCTGCATCTCGGCCGCGGCGGGCGACTGCACGCTCGACATCTGAGCATCCCGCCCACTTCGGACAGCAGGTACCCTCGGAGTCATGCGCCGGCCATATCAATGGCCGGCAGCGGCTGGTCCAGGCCTACCTCGCGCCGACCGGCGCAGCAGGGCCGAGAACAGCGGCGCGAGCCGCACCGTTCTCGGCCCGCCTCGATTCTGAACCGACCAGCCGCCAACCGACAGAGAGGACCCCGGTGGCCATCACCGATATCCAGGCCTTCGCCCATCTCACGGCCGCCGACATCGAGACACTGGGGAAAGAACTCGATTCGATCCGCCGTTCGGTGGAGACCTCCCGCGGCGCGCGCGACGCGAAGTACATCCGGCGCACCATCGCCGCGCAGCGCGCACTCGAGGTGGCGGGGCGCGCGGTGCTCTTCGGCAGCCGCAACCGCTGGGCGTGGCTCGGTGGTACCGCGCTGCTGTCGGTGGCCAAGATCATCGAGAACATGGAGCTCGGGCACAACGTCAGCCACGGGCAGTGGGACTGGATGAACGATCCGGAGATCCACTCCACCAGCTGGGAGTGGGATATGACCGGGACCTCGGCGCAGTGGCGCCGGGCGCACAACTACTCCCATCACACCTACACCAACGTCCTCGGCAAGGACGAGGACCTCGGCTTCGGCATCCTGCGGATGACCCGCGACGAGGTCTGGCACCCGAAGCATCTGGTGCAGCCCGCGGCGAATCTGCTGCTGGCCGCCACCTTCGAGTGGGGTATCGCGCTGCACGACCTCGGGATCGAGAAGGAGCTTGCCGGAGTTCCGCAGAAGCAGCTGCTGTCCGAGCCCAACAAGGAGTTCGCCCGCAAGGCGGGTCGCCAGGTGATCAAGGACTTCGTGCTGTACCCGGCACTGACCGGGCCGGCGTGGAAGTCGACGCTGAAGGCCAATACGACCGCGAACCTCGTCCGCAACCTGTGGGCGTACGCGGTGATCTTCTGCGGGCACTTCCCCGACGGCGCGGAGAAGTTCACGATCTCCCAGCTCGACGGCGAGACCCAGGGCGAGTGGTATCTGCGCCAGATGCTGGGCAGCGCCAACTTCAAGGCCGGTCCGGTGATGGCGTTCATGAGCGGCAATCTCTGCTACCAGATCGAGCACCACCTGTTCCCCGACCTGCCGAGCAATCGGTACCCGGAGGTCGCGGTGCGGGTGCGCGAGCTGTGCGACAAGTACGACCTGCCCTACACCACCGGTTCACTGGGCAAGCAGTACCTGCTGGCGTTCCGGACCATCCACAAGCTGGCACTGCCCGACCGGTTCCTCAAGCGGACCGCCGACGACGCGCCCGAGACGTCCTCCGAGCGCAAGTTCGCCGGCATCTCGCTGCCGGACGCGCTCCGGGTCGACCCGGAGACTGGCAAGCGCTTCGGCCTGCGCTCGGCGCTGCACGATGCGAAGGTGTCGTTGGAGATCAAGGCCAGGCACGAGAAGGAAGTCCTGCGTGAGGCCAAGGCGACACTGAAGGCGCGGGCGCGGCAGGAGAAGCTGGTGCTGCGCGAGGCGAAGCGGGCGCTGGGCGAGCGCGCCCGCCGTCGCGGATAACATCTCGGTCTCTTTTCCGCAATAGGACGCTTCACACAATTCAGTGCTCGATTCGCCAACCTACGCTCTCGTAACCTACGGTAGTGTAGCCGCCATGGCGATCTCGGATGTCAAGGAATACGCGCACCTCACCGCCGCGGATGTCGAAGCTCTCGGTGCGGAGTTCGACGCGATCCGCCGCGAAATCGAATCTTCGCGGGGGGCCGCCGACGCGCGATATATCCGCAATGTCATCCGGCTACAGCGAGCGCTGGAGATCAGCGGCCGCACGGTGCTGTTCGCCAGCTTCCTGCCGCCGGCCTGGCTGGCCGGCGTCGCCCTGCTCGGCACTGCCAAGATCATCGAGAACATGGAGATCGGGCACAACGTCATGCACGGGCAGTGGGACTGGATGAACGATCCGGAAGTCCACTCCACCTCGTGGGAATGGGACAACGCGGGCCCGTCGGCGCACTGGAAGATCACCCACAACTTCCTGCACCACAAGTACACCAACGTCCTCGGCATGGACGACGACATCGGCTACGGCCTGCTGCGCGTCACCCGTGACCAGCGCTGGATGCCGTTCTACCTGGGCAACCCGGTCTACAACCTGCTGCTGCAGATGCTGTTCGAGTACGGCGTCGCGATCCAGCATCTGGAACTGGGCAAGGTCGCCAAGAAGAAGTGGGACAAGGACTCGCCCGAGTGGCGGCAGTTCGACGCCGACCGCAAGCTGGTGCTCAAGAAGATCGGCAAGCAGGCCGCCAAGGACTACCTGGTCTTCCCGCTGCTCACCGGTCCGTCGTTCTTCACCACCCTGACCGCCAACATGGCGGCCAATGTGATGCGCAACGTGTGGACCAACGCGGTGATCTTCTGCGGCCACTTCCCCGACGGCGCGGAGAAGTTCACCAAGGCCGACATCGAGAACGAGACGCAGGGTGAGTGGTACCTGCGCCAGATGCTGGGCAGCGCCAACATCTCCGGCGGCAAGGTCATGCACTTCATGACCGGCAACCTCAGCCACCAGATCGAGCACCACCTGTTCCCCGACCTGCCCAGCAACCGCTACGCCGCCATCGCCGTGCGGGTGCGCGAGCTGGCCGAGAAGTACGACCTGCCCTACACCACCGGGTCGATGCCGGTGCAGTACTTCAAGTCGTGGCGCACGATCCTCAAGTTGTCGCTGCCCAACAAGTACCTGCGCCACACCACCGACGACGCCCCGGAAACCAAGTCGGAGAAGCTGTTCGGTGGCAAGGCCGTCACCACCGTCGACCCGGTGACCGGTCGTCGCCGTGGTCTGCGCACCGCGCTGTCCGCCGGGCGCAAGCTGGCCCGCCGCTCGGTAGCCTGACCGGCTGCGGTTGACTGGTCGGCGTGTGTGCCGACCAGTTGAGCGTCTATGACGCGATCCGCCTGCGCCGTGATGTGCGCGCCGAATTCACCGGCGAGCTCGTCGACGACGAGACGCTGTGGCGGATCCTGGACGCGGCCCATCGCGCGCCCAGCGTCGGCAACTCCCAGCCGTGGGACTTCGTCGTCGTCCGTAAGCCCGACACCCTGCGCCGCTTCGCCGACCATGTCGCGGGCAAGCGAGTCGAGTTCAGGGACGCGCTGCCTGCCGACCGGGCCGAGACCTTCGAGCCGATCAAGATCGACGGGATCGTCGAGAGCGGCACCGGCGTCGTGGTCACCCACGACGACCGGCGCGGCGGACCGCAGATCCTGGGCCGGGCGAGCGTGCCCGAGACCGGGGTGTACTCGACGGTGCTGGCGATCCAGAACCTGTGGCTCGCGGCGACCGCGGAGCAGGTCGGCGTCGGCTGGGTGTCGTTCTACGATCCGGACTTCCTGCGCGAGCTGGTCGACCTGCCCGCCGGCATCAAGCCGGTGGCCTGGCTGTGCGTCGGGCCGGTGCGCGAGTTCCAGCAGGTGCCCGACCTGGAACGATTCGGATGGCGCTCGGGTCGCTCGCTCACCGAGGCCGTGCATCACGAAACCTTCGGGGGCTGAACGCGATCCGGGCACCCGCTGGTGCGGGTGCCCGGAGGTGTGACGGTGTCAGGCCAGTCTGATCAGGCCGTAGTCGAATGCGTGTCTGCGGTAGACCACCGAGGGCCGGTCGGTCTCGCGGTCGTGGAACAGGAAGAAGTCGTGTCCGACCAGTTCCATCTGGTACAGCGCGTCGTCCACCGACATCGGTGTCGCGTTGTGCACCTTGGTGCGCACGATGTGGCCGGGACCGCCTTCGTCCTCGGCGTCCTCGGCATGGGCGTGCGCGGCAGCGCCGTTCGCCTGGGTGAACAGGGAATCGTCGACCAGTGTGGCGGTAGCCCGTGCGACCGAGACGGGCGTCTTGTCGCCGTAGTGCACGACGCGCCGCTTGTCCTTGGACCGGCGCAGTCTGGTCTCGATCTTCGAGGTCGCCGAGTCGAGCGCGGCGTAGAAGCTGTCTGCACAGGCTTCCGCGCGCACGATCGGTCCACGGCCTCGCGCGGTGATCTCCACACGCTGACAGGCCTTGCGTTGACGACGGTTGCGTTCGTGGAACAGTTCCACATCGAAGAGGAAGATCGACGGATCGAAGCGCTCGAGACGAGCCAGCTTCTCCGCGACATGGATTCGATAGTGGTCGGGGACTTCGACATTCCGACCGGAGACCACCACTTCGGCGTTCGGGCTCTCGGTCGTGTCGGCGGCACTGTCAGCCAGTGCCGAAGGGTCAGCATCTCGCACTGATGCCCGTGAAGAAGTCGTCACGCGTACCTCCCGGATATGGCCGCACACGATAGAGCGAATGCGGCGGGATTGAGCTGTGCCGATCGGGAATCGCTCGGCACCAGATGTCCGCGGCGCCACCTCCCAAACTCGTCGTTCGGTGTGTGTGTCCGCGACGCTAGTCCGCCACGGGCAAGCGCGCCACTGTTCACGCAAATTTCGCGGAGTCAAGCCGCGCAGGTCACCAAAACGGCGCGCGGACATACGCCGATTCGACTAAGAACGCGCACCGATTCGGTGACGGTCGCCCCGGTGGTGAGCACATCGTCGACCACAACGACCTCGGCGTTCGGCGCGAGACCAGCGGGTCCGGGCGCGCCGGCGACCGTCATGATCTTGTCGCGCAGATTGTGCGCGCGCTCATACGGCGTCAAGCCCACCGAATCGCGCACACCCGGTCGCATCCGCAGCAGCGGCACGGTCCGGCAATCGATCAGCCACTGCGCCGCGGCCGCCGCCGACCGCGCCACCGGGTCGCCACCACGGCGCCGGGCGGCCGCGGCGCGGGTGGGCGCCGGGACGAGAACCAGCGGCCGATCGGGGGCCCGCAGACGGGCGAGGGCGACGGCGAGTGCCAGGCCGAGCGGTGCGGCCAGATCGCGTCTGCCGCGTTCCTTGGCCGCCAGCACAGCGCGTCGGGCGGGTCCGCGATACGGGCCGAGCGCCCAGCACGGGACGCCGGGATCGGTGCGTGGCCTGACCCGCACCGGATCCAGGCTCAGCTCGGCCGCGCAGCAGGCGCACCAGGCCGCGCCCGCCGTCGCGCAGCCGGCACAGTGCGCGGGTACCACCAGATCGAGCAGGGCTCTCATAGCGCGTGAGTATCACACCGCGCACCGACAGATCAGCTGGGCAGCACCGGGACGACCTGGTCGCCGGTCAGCCCCGGCACCTCACGCCAGTAGCGGTCGTTGCGGGCCGGGTCGGCGGTCTGCAACTGCAGTACGGCGCGGGAGTCGGCGACGTACTGGGTGGCGGGCGCCGCGGTCACCACGCGCACCGGTGGGGTCAGGTTCTGCGAGGTCACCGGGGTGAACTGGGAGCCGTCGATGGACACGGTGAAGACCGGGTCGACGTTGCCCTCGCGCGCGACCATGATGGTGTCGCCGGTGACCCAGCTCAGCGAGACCGCGCGGCTGCTCAGGCCAAGCGCGATCGGCAGCGGGGAGGTGAGCGCGTATTTGCCGTCGGGTCTGCGCTCGATCACCGCGACGTAGACCTTCCCGTCGGCGATCAGCGCCGCGCGCGCGCCGGTGCGCGACACCATGATCTCGCTGATCGGCGGCCGCGGCGAACCCGACCCCTCGAACAGCGCGGTGGTGTCGACGTCCTGCACCGAGACGTTGCCGGTCGCGCGATCGGTGACCGCGCGGATGACACGGTCGCCGTCGACGACGGTCCACGCCGCGCCGCCGTCGGCGTTCCACGACGGACGGGCGATGGTGGCGCCCTCGGCGACCGCGAACGCCTTGGCGCCGTAGTTGCCGATCAGCAGGGTCCGGCCGGGTTCCGGTGCGGGCCTTCCGGTGTCGGCGACCGCGGCGACGAACTGGCCGTCGGCGGAGATCCCGACCGACTGCAGGTTGGTCGCGTCACCGAAGGATCCGTTCGGCGTGACGATGCCGTCGGGGGTCACCTGGACCAGCGTGCCGTCGCGCAGGGCGTGCAGGCCGATCCGGTTCTGGCCGGGCGCGGACGCGCTGTACTGGTCGAGATCGGCGACCGACCAGCCGTTGGCGTAGCGCTCGTCGAGCGGTTTGCCGTCGGCGAGCAGCACGTACGGGCCGAGAATGTCGGCGCCGGCCAGCGTCATCACGACCTGCGCCGCGAGCAGTTCGCGTTCGCGCTGGCCGAGGGCGCCGACGCCGCCGAAATCGATACGGACGCCGCCGATGCCGATGCCGACCTCGCCGGGTTCGTTGTTGGCCTTGGTGATCGGGCTGCGCACGGTGATCGGCGGGGCGAGCTGGTTGCGCACCACCGGGGCGATCGTGGACTGCGGGCCGGCGCCGAGCATGCCGATCAGCCGCTCAGTCAGCTGGGCGCGCGGGACCGAGACCCAGCGCGGGTCGGGCACGAGCACGGCGCTGCTCGCGTCGATGTACTGCAGGACGTAGCGGCGGTAGGACTTGTCGAACGCGCTGGAGTCGATGACGACGCCGTCGGGCAGCTCGGTGATCCGCCACTCGCCGTCGATCTTGCTCATCTCGATCTTGTTCTCGAGCGTGCCCTCGACGGCCCGGTAGCCGCCGTCGCTCGCGAGCTCGCCGACCTTGCGGGCGCGGATGACGTAGCTGGCCTTGTCGCCCGAGCGCGACTCGCGCAGGGTGTCGGGCCGGTCGACGATGGTGATGCTGGCCTCGTCGTTCCAGCTGCCCGCGGTGTCGGCGGCGATGTACTGCCTGGCCGCCGCGTGCCGGTTGGCTGGATCGGCGCTGGCGGTGAGGAAATCGCTCAGCAGCAGGTCGGGGTCGCGGCCGGAGATCGGCGGGGTCGGGCCCTCCGAGGTCGGGGCGCGGTTGATGGTGCCCAGCGCCTGGGGCGCCGAGGACTCCGGCAGGCTGGCGCAGCCGGTGAGGACCAGCACGCAGGCCAGGACAGCCCCCGGCAGCGCGGCGGCACGCCGCCGCAGGCGATCACCACCCGCGTTCGTCATGACTGTCGGTCTCCGGTCTCGGTGGACATCGGCTCCTCGTCGTCGGCTTCGGTCGCCGCGCGCCCGTTGGTCTCGGGGCGCGCCTGCTCGGTCGGCTCGGCGCCGGATTCCGGTGCGTCGGCGGACGGCTCGCCCGATTCCGGGTCGGCCACCACCTCCGGTGCGTCGGCCGGGTCGGTCTCGGGCAGCGGCGGCACCTTACGCAGCATCGGTTCCAGCGCGAGCGGGCTCGCACCCAGCTTACGACCGCGAACCATCGGCAGCAGCAGCCGGAAGCTGGCGCCGACGCCGGGATCGCCCCAGGCCTCCAGCCTGCCCTCGTGCAGGTTGGCGTCCTCGACGCTGATCGACAGGCCGAGACCGGTGCCGCCCGAGCGGCGCACCCGCGACGGGTCAGAGCGCCAGAACCGGTTGAACACCAGTTTCTCCTCGCCCGGCCGCAGCCCGACGCCCTGGTCGCGCACGACGGTCGCGACCGCGTTGGCCTCGGCGTCGCCGCGCATCCGGATCAGGACCGGCTTGCCCTCGCTGTGGTCGATCGCGTTGGCGAGCAGGTTGCGCAGCACACGCTCGACGCGCCGCGGGTCGACCTCGGCGACGACCGGTTCCTCCGGCAGGTCGATGACCACCTCGACGCCTGCTTCCTTGGCAAGGTGGCGCACCGTGGAGATCGCGGCCCGCGCGCACATCCGCACGTCCAGCGATTCCACCTGCAGCTCGGCGACACCGGCGTCGTGGCGGGAGATCTCGAGCAGGTCGTTGAGCAGGCCCTCGAACCGGTCCAGTTCGTTGACCAGCAGTTCGGAGCTGCGGGCCAGCGCCGGATCGAGATCGTCGCTCGAGCCGTGGATCAGGTCGGCGGCCATGCGCACGGTGGTGAGCGGGGTGCGCAGCTCGTGGCTGACGTCGGAGGTGAACCGGCGTTGCAGGTTGCCGAACTCCTCGAGCTGGGTGATCTGGTTCGACAGGCTCTCGGCCATCTCGTTGAACGCCTGCGCGAGCCGGGCCATGTCGTCCTCGCCGCGCACGAGCATGCGTTCCTTGAGCCTGCCGTCGGCGAACCGGCCCGCGATCCGCGCGGCCGACCGGATCGGCAGCACCACCTGCCGGGTGACCAGTGCGGTGATCGCGGCGAGCAGCACCAGCAGCACGACGCCACCGATGAGCATCGTGCCGCGCATCAGCGACAGGCTCGCTTCCTCGCTGGCCAGCGGGAAGATCAGGTAGATCTCCAGTGTCGCGATCTCGGCGCTCGGGCTGCCGATGATCAACGCGCGCCCGCGATAGCCGTCCGGGTCGGCGACCGTCGTGAACTGGTAGGAGACCTGGTTGCGCTGGACGAACCGGCGCAGCTCGGGCGGCACCTCGGAGATGAGGTCGGTGGTGATCTCCTGCGGCGGCGTCCCGCCGACCATCGCCAGCGCCGAGTCGAAACTACCGGCGGCGCCGGTCGACTGGCCGGTCCCGCCGCGGCTGGACAGCGCGGCGCGGGCCTCAGCGAGCTGCTGCTGCTGACTGTTCGCGTCGTGGACGCCCGAGAGAATGTTCTCGATCGTGCTGCGGGCACGATCCATCTCCTCGACGGCCGCGTTGATCTTGGCCTCGAGCAGCCGGTCGGTGATCTGACCGGTCAGCACGACACCGAGGATCGTGATCACGATGAGCGAGAGGGTCAGTGTGGACACGATGACACGCAGCTGCAGCGACCGGCGCCACAGATGACCCAGCGCGGTCCCGACAGCCTGGAACCAGGCCATGACCGGGGCCACCCATCGCCGCACCTGCGTGACGAAGGTTTGCGCACGTCCGTGCGCTGGAGGCGCTGACGCTGTACCGGCAGGTCGACTGTCGGTCACAGCGGCGCCTCACAGGTACCGATCACGGCGGTCCGGCCTTGTAGCCGACACCGCGGACGGTCAGCACGATCTCCGGGTTCTCCGGATCCTTCTCGACCTTGGCGCGTAGTCGCTGCACGTGCACGTTGACCAGGCGGGTATCGGCGGCGTGCCGGTATCCCCAGACCTGCTCGAGCAGCACCTCGCGGGTGAACACCTGCCGCGGCTTGCGCGCGAGCGCGACCAGCAGGTCGAACTCGAGCGGGGTGAGCGAGATCTGCGCACCGCCGCGCGTCACCTTGTGCGCGGGCACGTCGATGACGATATCGGCGATGGAGAGCAGCTCGGCGGGCTCGTCCTCGGTACGGCGCAGACGCGCGCGCACACGGGCGACGAGTTCCTTCGGCTTGAACGGCTTGACGATGTAATCGTCCGCGCCGGACTCCAGACCGAGCACCACATCGACCGTGTCGGTCTTGGCGGTGAGCATCACGATCGGGACGCCGGAATCGGCCCGCAGCACACGACATACGTCGATGCCGTTCATGCCGGGCAGCATCAGGTCCAGCAACACCAGGTCGGGGCGGATCTCCCGCACCGCCGACAGGGCCTGCGTGCCGTCGCCGACCACGTGCGGGTCGAACCCTTCCCCGCGCAAGACGATGGTCAGCATCTCAGCGAGTGCCATATCGTCGTCGACGACCAGAATCTTGGGCTTCATAGTCCTATGTTGTCATCTCCCAGGCCAGGATCGGGCCGCCACGCCATTAATGGTGTGAACCCGTCGCGTATCCAACCTTATCCGGCAAAGATTTCCGAGCAGAGGGTGAGTAGGGCAGGCCTATCGTCATCGGATCGGTATGTCCACCATCGACCGAACCAGTCGCGGTCGGCCAGCTCACGATAGACCTCGCCGGTGCGCCGCTGCAGACCGCCGTCCCGCTCGTAAGCGTCCAGCGCCCTGGACTCGTCGAGTTCGCCACGGCGACGGGCACGTTCGGCCGCGATCTCGGTGGGAATGTCGATCAGCACGGTCAGCTCGGGGACGGGCAGCCCCAGCCTGCCGAACTCCAGATCGCCCACCCAGGCGACGATTTCGCCGTCGGCGTCCTGTTCGGCGCGGGCGGCCGAGTACGCGGCGTTGGAGGCCACCCAGCGATCCAGGATCACGATGTCGTTGGCGTCCAACAGGTTCGACAGTTCCGCGCCTGCCGCGGCCCGGTCGAGGGCGAACATGATGGCCATCGCGTTGATCGAGCCGGCCAGGTCGCCGTGCCCGCCGCGCAGCGCCTCGGCGGCCAGGTCGGCGTGGATCGATCGGCCGTATTGCGGAAATGCCAGACTGCCCGCCCGCAATCCCTTGGCCGACAATTCGGTGATCAAACCGTCGATCAACGTCCGTTTACCGGCGCCGTCGAGGCCTTCCACCGCAATCAGTACGCCCATGAGCGGTGAGATTACCCGGCAGGCGACAAGAGACGCCCAGCGAGCCGGGCAGCCGAGTCGTTGTGTCGTCCGACGCGCCGGGCATACGGGGACCGGATTACCCGTTTCACCCACTCGATCCAGTGTGAAGTGTTCTCATTCCAAAATCCTCGGTAGATCGGTTCGTCCGGGCTATCGGGGCACTCACCACCCCGGACCCCGCCGGGCCGCTCGATCCAGGAGTCACCATGCCCCACCGAACCGTCCTCCGCGCCGCCGTGGCCGCCACCGCGCTCGGCATCGCCCTCGCAGGCTCCGGTGTCGCGACCGCCGCGCCCGCGATCGATCCCGTCGGCCGCGGCGACCACTCCGGCCCGCGCAGCGGCTCGGCCGCTCTGCTCAGCGGCTCCGCCGAGGCAGGCTCCGCCGCCGCGGGCTCCGCGGCCGAACTCGCCGCCTGCGCACTCCTGGAAGCCGTCATCCCCCTGCCGGTCTGCCTGCTGCTGGTCTGATCGCCCTACCGCGGACCCAGCTGTCACCCCGGAATTGCGGTCTGGTCCGCGCCCCCTGAAGCGATGAGGATCTTCGCCATGAGAAGGATCGTTCGCACCACCGCCGCCACGCTCGCCATCACCGCCGCTTTCGCCTGCGGCACGGCGTCCGCCCAGACCGGCGACCCGACCGCCGCTCCCGACGCAGGGTCGTCGGCGGCCTTCAATTCGGTGATGTGCGCGCTGCTCGGCATCAGCAGCGAGCACAACATCTTCTGCACGGGCATCATCATCGGATAGCGGGCTCCGAACACGACGGTGGCCCGTCGACCAGTTGGTCGACGGGCCACCGTTGTCGTTGCTCAGTAGCGGTAGTGGTCCGGCTTGTACGGGCCTTCCACGTCCACGCCGATGTACTCGGCCTGGTCCTTGGTGAGCTTGGTCAGGGTGCCGCCGAGGGCCTCGACGTGGATCTTGGCGACCTTCTCGTCGAGGTGCTTGGGCAGGCGGTAGACCTCGTTGTCGTATTCCTCCGGCTTGGTCCACAGTTCGATCTGCGCGATGACCTGGTTGGAGAAGCTGTTCGACATGACGAACGAGGGGTGGCCGGTGGCGTTGCCCAGGTTCAGCAGACGGCCCTCGGACAAGACGATGATCGCCTTGCCGGAGTCGAAGGTCCACAGGTCGACCTGAGGCTTGATGTTCAGGCGCGCGGCGCCCGAGTTCTCCAGCGCGGCCATGTCGATCTCGTTGTCGAAGTGACCGATGTTGCCGAGGATGGCCTGGTCCTTCATCGCCTTCATGTGCTCGAGGGTGATGATGTCCTTGTTACCGGTCGAGGTGATGACGATGTCGGCGTTGCCGATCGCCTGCTCGACGGTGACCACGTCGTAGCCGTCCATCAGCGCCTGCAGCGCGTTGATCGGGTCGATCTCGGTGACCTGGACGCGCGCGCCCTGACCGGCCAGCGACTCCGCGCAACCCTTGCCGACGTCACCGTAACCGCAGATCAGCACCTTCTTGCCACCGATGAGCACATCGGTGCCACGGTTGATGCCGTCGATGAGCGAGTGGCGGGTGCCGTACTTGTTGTCGAACTTGGACTTGGTGACCGAGTCGTTGACGTTGATCGCCGGGAACACCAGCTCCCCCGCGGCGGCGAACTGGTACAGCCGCAGCACGCCGGTGGTGGTCTCCTCGGTGACGCCCTTGACCGAGTCGGCGATGACACTCCACTTGGTCTTGTCGGTCTCGAGGCGCTCACGCAGCAGGGTGAGGAACACCTTGTACTCGGCCGAGTGGTCGGTGTCCTCGGGCGGGACGACACCGGCCTTCTCGAACTGCGCGCCACGCAGCACGAGCATGGTCGCGTCGCCACCGTCGTCGAGGATCATGTTGGCGGGCTCGCCGGGCCAGGTGAGCATCTGCTCGGCCGCCCACCAGTACTCCTCCAGCGTCTCGCCCTTCCAGGCGAACACGGGGGTGCCCTTGGGCTCGTCGACGGTGCCGTTGGGCCCCACGACGATGGCGGCGGCGGCGTGATCCTGGGTGGAGAAGATGTTGCACGAAGCCCAGCGCACCTCGGCACCGAGGGCCACGAGCGTTTCGATCAGGACGGCGGTCTGCACCGTCATATGCAGCGATCCCGAGATGCGCGCGCCCCGCAGGGGCTGCACATCGTGGTATTCGCGGCGCAGAGCCATCAGGCCGGGCATTTCATGCTCGGCGAGGCGGATCTCCTTGCGGCCGAATTCGGCCAGCGAGAGATCTGCCACCTTGTAATCGATGCCGTTGCGAACGTCAGCGGTGAGCTCGGTGCGCGCGGGAAGTTCTGAGGTCGTCATCAGCCTCTCCTGGTAGTCAGTACCGAGGCAAGGCTACCGCGTGCGGGCGCCGCCGTTCCCCGGTCCTTCGAGGCCGCGGTCAGGCCGCGGCGCGGTATCGGGCCAGCAAACGCCGTGGCTTGGGCGGCGCGACATTGGCCAGGGTCAGGTCGCCGCCGTAGTGGGCGGCCACCTTGGGGTCCATCACCGCGCGCCACAGCGGCGGGACGGCGGCCAGCAGCAGCATCGTCGCGTAGCCGGCGGGCAGTTGCGGCGATTCACTGCTGCTGCGCAGGGTCTGATAGCGGCGGCCGGGGTTGGCGTGATGGTCGCTGTGGCGCTGCAGATGGAACAGGAAGATGTTGGTGACCAGGCGATCGCTGTTCCAGCTGTCGCGCGGGGAGCAGCGTTCCCAGCGGCCGTTGGGCTTGCGGGCCCGCAGCAGACCGTAGTGCTCGACGTAGTTGACGGCCTCGAGCAGACCGAACCCGATCACGGCCTGCAGCGCCAGCCACGGCAGGATCGCCGGACCGAACGCCAGCACCAGCGAACCGAACAGCACGACGCTCATCGACCAGGCCTGGAGAATGTTGTTCTTGGTGCTCCACCAGCCGCGACGCTGTCTGGCCAGGCGCGCGCGCTCGAGTTGGATCGCCGAGCGGAAACCGCCGATCACGCTGCGCGGCAAGAACTCCCACAGCGATTCACCCAGCCGGGCACTGGCCGGATCCTCGGGTGTCGCGACCCGGGCGTGGTGGCCACGATTGTGCTCGACGAAGAAGTGCCCGTACCCCGACTGGGCGAGCGCGATCTTCGACAGCAATCTTTCGGCACTCTCCACCCGGTGCCCCAGTTCGTGGGCGGCGTTGATGCCGATGCCGCTGACGAAGCCGACAGTGGCGGCCAATCCGAGCTTGTCGACGACGTCGAGATCATCGCCGGACCACATCGCGCAGGCGATGACGAGGCCGATCAGCTGGACGGGCAGGAACAGATAGGTGCACCAGCGGTAGTACCGGTCGGCGGAGAGCGCTTCGTAGTCCTCGTCGCGCGGATTGTTGCCGTCCTCGCCGACGATCCAGTCCAGGACGGGGATGGCGATGAGCACGATCACCGGCCCGATCCACCACAGCACCTCGGCCTTGGTGTGGTACACGAGCTGGGAAGGCAACAGCGCGGACGCCGGAGCGATCAACCCTAGAGCCCAGAGATACCGTTTGGGATCACGAAGACCCCCCGGTTTGCCAACCGTTTGCACACCCGCTCCGCTGTAAAAAGACCAATCGCCGACCGATGTGAATACTGACAGACAGTAGACGCGTTACACAGAGGCAGATCGGCAAACGTGGTGATGGTTACACAGTGGCGAATCAGAGCCGCTCACTCGCCGGAGTGATTGTCGTCACCATCGGGGGTTCGGAGACCTCGTACCTGCACGATCGCCTCCACGTACGGGCTGAGCAGAGCACTCATCTCCGCCGGCGCGTCGCGTTCGGGAACCGGCGGATTGGGGATGTAGCTCAGCGCGATGCGCACCAGCGCGTGCGCGATGACATCGGCCTCCTCGTCGGTCGCGTTCACCCAGCTGTGCTGGAACACATGGGCCAGCCGCGCGGTGGCGTGTTCGAGCAGCGGGCCCGCGTCGAGGGTGATCAGCCGCAGCAGGTCCGGCTTCATCTCCCCGGCCAGCAGCGAGCGCACCAGCGGATCGGCCGCGGCGGCGAAGAAGAACCCGGTCATGCCGACCCGGATGGCGGCGCGGGCGTCGCCGACATTGTCGACGAGCGCCTCGCGGACGTGATCGACGAGTTCGTCGGCCAGGCGCAACGCGTAGGCCTGGGACAGGCCCGCGCGCGAGCCGAACTCGTTGTAGAGCGTCTGCCTGCTGACGCCGGCCCTGGCCGCGACGTCACCGAGGGTGATCTTGGACCAATCACGCTCGGTGAGCAGGTCGCGCATCCCGTCCAGGACCGACGTGCGCAGCAGTTCCCGCGCCGCCTCCTGGTACGGGATGCGCGATCCGGTGCGCGGAGTGCCCGCGACGCTCACGAACGTTCGATCTCGACCATGAAGAAGTCGGACTTGGCCGCGCCGCAATCCGGGCAGGTCCAGTTGTCGGGAATGTCCTCCCACCTGGTGCCGGGGGCGATGTTGTCATCGGGCCAGCCCTGGGCCTCGTCGTATTCGAAACCGCACTGCACACACTGGTAGAGCTTGTACTCGGTCACTGCGATACTCCTACCGCCTCGAAGTCGATCTTCTCCCGCACCCCGCAGTCCGGACAGCACCAGTCGTCGGGCACCGACGACCATGCCGTGCCTGCCGGAAATCCTTCGCGCGGCGCGCCTTTCGTTTCGTCGTAGACATAATCACAGACCGGGCACTTGTACGCACTCATGCCTGCTTCTCCTGTCCGTATTGCGCGAGCACCCGCTGCCGGCGCTTCGGTTCGATATTGGCCAGCGTGACGTCGCCGCCGTAGTGCGCGAGCACGCGCTTGTCCATGACCTTGCGCCAGATCGGCGGGAAATAGGCGAGCAGGATCATGCTCGCGTAGCCGCTGGGCAGGTTCGGCGCGCCGTCCCAGCTGCGCAGTGTCTGATAGCGCCGGGTCGGGTACGCGTGGTGGTCGCTGTGCCGCTGCAGGTGATACAGGAAGATATTGGTGACGATGTGGTCGCTGTTCCAGCTGTGCTCGGGCGCGGGCCGCTCGTACCGCCCGCGGGCGGTCTTCTGCCGGACCAGGCCGTAGTGCTCGAGGTAGTTCACCGACTCGAGCAGGCTGAAGCCGATGACGGCTTGCAGGATCAGATACGGCAGCACCTCGATGCCGAAAACCGCGATCAGGCCGAGCCACAGCACCACCGACATCGCCCAGGCGTTGAGCACGTCGTTGCGCAGCGTCCACGGGCTCTTGTCCAGCCGATGCAGGCGCTCCTTCTCCAGATGCCAGGCGGAGCGGAAGCTGCCCGCCACCGTGCGCGGCCAGAACGCCCAGAACGTCTCGCCGATGCGGGCGCTGGCCGGGTCCTCCGGCGTGGCGACGCGCACGTGATGTCCGCGGTTGTGCTCGATGTAGAAGTGGCCGTAGAAGGACTGCGCCAGCGCGACGCGGGCGAGCCAGCGCTCCAGGTGGACCTTCTTGTGGCCGAGTTCGTGCGCGGTGTTGATGCCGATGCCGCCGATCATGCCGACGCTGATCGCGATACCGATCTTGTCGACCACGTTCGCGCCGCCGGGGAAGCCGAGCCAGTGCAGGTTGTCGGCGGAGATGACGTAGCAGGCGAAGATCAGCGAGGCGTACTGGAACGGCAGGTACAGGTAGGTCAGGTACCGGTAGTACTTGTCGTTCTCCAGGTACTCCATGACCTCGTCGGGCGGGTTGTCGCCGTCGGGACCGAAGAACAGGTCGGCCAGCGGAATGATGAGGTACACCAGGATCGGCCCGAGCCAGAACGGCACTTCCGCGAGCCGGTGCCAGCCGAGCTGGTTGATCCCCCAGATCAGCGGGATTCCGATGGTGAACAAGCCGGTCGGGGCGAACAGGCCCCACAACCAGAGATAGCGCTTGGAATCGCGCCACTGCGGGGGCGCCACCCGCTGTTCGGACGCGTTGGCATCGGTCGACATCGTCGTCTCCATCCTGCGACACACTTCACACCTGTGATGTGCGTAACTCTCTGTCACAGACGATATGTCCCGATTTGTCCGACGTCTAGACAAATTCGCAGATTTGTAAAGATGCAACAGCCGGATAACGAAACAGCGGCCGCGCCCACCTGGGCACGGCCGCTGTCAGCACAGGTCAGCGAACGATTCAGCCGCCTTTACGGGAGCAGCAGCACGTCGGCGCCAGCAGGTAGCCCGTCCACCGGCCACCACCGCAGATCCGCCGATTCGGCGCTGCGCACCGGCACCGCACCGGGCGGCGCGACGATCTCGAACAGCAGGTCGAGATGTCGCGTCGGCACGCCGAGCGAGCAGGTGATCGGATGCGCCTGCGCGCCGTAGAGACCGGGCGTCAGCCGCAGATCCGGGATGCCGGACTCCTCCACCGCCTCGCGCAGCGCGGCATCGGCGACCGTCTCGTCGCCCGGCTCGCAATGCCCGCCGAGCTGGATCCAGCGGCCCACCCGCGGATGCAGGGTGAGCAGCACCTCGCTGCGGTCGTGCGACAACACGATCGCCGAGGCGGTGATGTGGCCAGGGGCGTGTTCACGCAGGCACCCGTTCGGCGCCGAGCCGAGGAAGGCGAGCATCGCCTCCCGCAGGGAGCGGTCCGGTCCGGCCTCGGGCTGCCAGGCGGTGAGCAGCTCGGTCGCCGACGCGCGCAGCGACTCCGCGCTCACAGCTCCACCAGGCCGGCGCCGGGCGAGCCGACGGTGCGCGGAGCGGGCTCCTCGAGCGGATGTCCGATCGCGATGGCGCCCAACGGCATCCAGTCCTCATCCAGGCCGAGGACATCGCGGGTGACCTCCGGCGCGAAGATCGTCGACCCGATCCAGCAGCTGCCGAGGCCGTCGGCGGCCAGCGCCACCAGCAGGCCCTGCACCGCGGCGCCGACCGCGACGGTGAACATCGTCTGCTCGGCCGCCTGACGACGGGCGTCGGGATAGGCGTGCGCGCCGTCGGGCACACAGAACGGGATGATCACCTCGGGAGCGTCGAACAGGATGCGCCCGCGCGCGACGCGGCGTTCCACGCGTTCGGGCTCGAGGCCGTCGGCGGTGAGATCGGCCCGCCACTGCTCGGCCATGGCCTCGAGCAGCTGGGCGCGCAGCTTCGGCTTGCGCACCCAGACGAAGCGCACCGGGCGGGTGTGATGCGGCGCAGGCGCGGTGAGCCCGGCCGCGACGGCCGCCCTGATCCGCTCCGGGTCGACCGGCTCGTCGGCGAAGGCACGCACCGAACGTCGCAGCGGCACAGCCTCTTTCCGGCCCCTCTCGATCGCCTCGGCGGTACCGAGCCAGAACAGGTCGTCGACGCCGCCGCGCAGCAGTGCCGCCGCGCTCGACCCGTCGTCGTCGGTGGCCAGCCCGCGCACCACCGCGACCGGAACGCCGCCGAGCTTGCCCTTGACCAGATCGGCGGCGGCGGCGAGCTCGTCGGCCACGGCCACCTGGGTGACGTGCAGTTCGTTGCCCTGCCCGTCGACCGCGCCCGCGTAGTCGTGCAGCACGCGCAGCCCGGCCGCGCCGATGGCGGCGTCGATCTGGCCGTTGCGCCAGGCCCGGCCCATGGTGTCGGTGATGACGACGGCCACGTCGACGCCGAGCCGCTGGGCCAGCGCGGCGCGCAGCGACTTGGCGCTGGCGTCGGGGTCGGTGGGCAGCAGCACCAGTTCGCCCTCGGCCACGTTCGAGCCGTCGACGCCGGAGGCCGCCTGCACGATGCCGAGGCGGTTCTCGGTGATGAGGGTGCGGCCCTTGCGGGCGAGCACCCGCACGGCCTCGTCGTCGACCAGCTTGCGGCGGGCGGTGTCGCGCTCCTCCGGGTCGGTCGGCGCGGTGACGATGCGGCCCTCGGCCTTGGAAATGATCTTGCTGGTGACCACGACGACGTCACCGTCGGCGAGCCACGGCGCCTGCGCGGCAAGGTGTTCGGCGACGTCGTCGCCGGGCCGGAACTCCGGCAGCCCGGTGACCGGGAGGATCCGCAGCTCGTCGGCCGCGTGGTCGGGCAGCACGCTCACGCCTTCACTCCTGCCAATTCCAGTGCGGCACGAGCCATTTCGGCCGTCGCCTCGGGGTCGGTCATCAGCAGTGGCACGCTGCGCACCTCGACACCGGGCACCTCGGCGGTGTCGGTGGAGTGCACCAGCCAGCCGTCGAGGATGCCGGTGGCCGATCGGGCGCCGTAGTGCCGCCCGATCGCCTCGGCCGTGGATTCGACGCCGATCACCGACAGGCACTCATCGGCCATGCCGCGCAACGGCTTTCCGTCGATCACCGGCGAGAGGCCGATCACCTTGGCCTCGGTGGTGCGCAACGCGCCCCTGATTCCGGGGACGGCGAGGATCGCGCCGATGCTCACGACGGGGTTCGACGGCGCCAGCAACACGGCGTCGGCGGCAGCTATGATTTCGGTCACATCCGGGGCTGGGGAGGCTTGTTCGGCGCCGATCGAGGCAAATCCGTGGGTCGGGAGCGCCGCGCGGTACCGCACCCACCATTCCTGGAAGTGGATCGCGCGACGTTCGCCGGAGTTGTCGGGATCGCTGACGACGACGTGGGTTTCACAGCGATCGTCGGTTGCCGGGATCAAACGCACGCCCGGCTGCCATCGATTGCACAGCGCTTCGGTGACCGCGGAGAGCGGATATCCGGCGCGCAGCATCTCGCTGCGGATGAGGTGGGTGGCGATATCGCGGTCGCCCAGACCGAACCAATCGGGCTGGGCGTTGTATTTCGCCAGCTCCTCTTTCGCGTGCCAGGTCTCGTTCGCGTGGCCCCAGCCACGCTCGGTGTCGATGCCACCGCCGAGGGTGTACATGCAGGTGTCGAGGTCGGGGCAGATACGAAGCCCGTGCATCCAGACGTCGTCACCGACATTGACGATGGCCGAGATGTCGGCGTCGGGCAGCAGCTGCCTGACGCCCTGGAGGAACCGTGCACCGCCGACGCCGCCGACCAGAACGGCGATCTTGGGCTCGCGCACCGCGTGTTGTGCAGTCACAAGGTCACAGCCTAGGCGGTGCCGGTTGCCGGATGATTTCGTGACGAATGACAGCAAAGTTGCTGGTCATTTGCCACAGCACATAACAAGATCAACACGAAAGGCGGGTGCGGAGTGTAACGGAAGGGTGACGGCGGGTTGACCACCGGCGAGTGCGGCGTGTCTAATCACAGACATGTCATTCCGGTCACCGCGAGTAGACATAGCGCGGGGGCGTTTGCGAGAGGGCGTTGGCTCGCCGGAAGACAGGTTCGGGGAAGCCCGCGGGACTACATCGCGGTGTTGGGCCGTCGGGGAGTGTGTTGGTCCGACGGAAAGAATCATTCTGCGCTAACACATAGTGAGGAGGCGGAACGATGACCGAAAACATGGTCTCGCCGACCGATTCCACAGCAGGCGCAGCTCACGCTGTCTGCGCCGAGGAGAGCTGGCCGGAACCGGACGTGGCAAGCGAAGTCGCGGCTCCCCGGCTGAGTCTGGTCGTGACGGGCTTCGACGAGATGTTCGAGTCCATCGAAGAGCAGTGGCAGGAACGCGCTCTCTGCGCGCAGACAGACCCCGAGGCGTTCTTCCCCGAGAAGGGCGGCTCGACCCGTGAGGCCAAGCGCATCTGCTTGGGCTGCGAGGTGCGCGATCAGTGCCTGGAGTACGCACTGGCGCACGACGAACGTTTCGGCATCTGGGGCGGTCTCTCGGAACGAGAGCGTCGCAGGCTGAAGCGCGGAATCGGTTAAGAGAATGTTCGAAAGTAGACTCTGAGGCTCCAGCCCGGAGCACGCAGGCGCAGTACGTCGGTGCTTCGGGCGAACGCCCAGTAGTCGCGCCGTCCTCCGGCTCGACGGGCACGACAGGTGCACGCGAGAAAGGTGGACGAGTTCCCATGGCACGTTCCCGGCGTCATTCCCCGGCCCCCACCGCACGGTCGGTGACCCGCCGCGGTCGTGGCGTTCGTGGACCCATGCTCCCGCCCACCGTTCCCGCGTGGCGCACCAGAGGACAGAAGTTCGACCGGCTCGTGCTCGAGGCGTTCGCCCCGTTGGACACCCGCTGGCACGATCGGCTCACCAAGCTCGACATCGCCGTCGACGATGTACCGAAAATCCGTCCGCTGCACCCTGATTCGGTCACCTGGCCGGATGAGGTGGTCGCCGACGGGCCGGTGCCGCTGTCGCGGTTGATCCCCGCCGGGGTCGACCGGCACGGCGCGGCGACCCGCGCCAGGGTGGTGCTGTTCCGCAAGCCGCTGGAGCTGCGCGCCGCCGATCCCGACGATCTCGTCGAGCTGCTGCGCGAGGTTCTCGTCCAGCAGATCGCGACCTATCTCGGCGTCGATCCGGACCTGATCGATCCCGAACCCGAGTAGCGCGGCGGCCGATAACGGGCGCGTATCACCGCGTGTCCGTATCCACTTTTGCGGGCCGGAGGGCTAATCTCGACGTCGTGATCCCCATGCGTCGTTGCTGCCGACCCGGCTGCAAGAACCCGGCTGTAGCGACGCTGACGTATGTGTACTCCGACTCGACCGCCGTCGTCGGACCGCTGGCCACCGTCGCCGAACCGCATTCCTGGGATCTGTGCGAAACCCACGCCTGCCGCATCACCGCCCCCAAGGGCTGGGAACTGGTGCGTCACGAAGGCGGATTCTCCTCGAGCACCCCCGACGACGACGACCTGACCGCACTGGCCGAGGCCGTGCGCGAAGCGGGCCTGCGCCGCCGCCCCGCCGACGCCGACCAGCCCGGCTACCGCGACAACACGCCCGCCGCACCGCGCACCACCCGCACCGGCCGCCGCGGCCACCTACGCGTCCTCCCAGACCCGTAAATCCTCAGGCCACACCCGCGGACCCGGAATCCCCCGCGCGGCCGCTAGGGTACTAACCATGACGACTGTCGCGCGCTCTGGCGAACTCGTGAACGCCGTGATCAAGGCTTATGACGTCCGCGGGGTGGTGGGCGAACAGATCGACGCGGGGTTCGTCATGGATGTGGGCGCCTCGTTCGCCCGGCTGATGCGCGACGAGGGCGCCACCCGGGTCGTGATCGGCCACGACATGCGCGAGTCCTCCCCCGAACTGGCCGCGGCCTTCGCCGACGGCGTGCGGGCCCAGGGCCTCGATGTGGTGCACATCGGGCTCGCCTCCACCGATCAGCTCTACTTCGCCTCGGGCAAGCTCGGCTGTCCCGGCGCCATGTTCACCGCCAGCCACAATCCGGCCCGCTACAACGGCATCAAGCTGTGCCGCGCGAACGCGCTGCCCGTCGGCCAGGACACCGGGCTGGCCACCATCGCGGCCGAGGTCGTCGACGGCGTGCCCGCCTACGACGGCGCCGCGGGCACCGCGACGACCACCGATCTGCTCGCCGACTACGCGAGCTTCCTGCGCGAGCTGGTGAACCTCGACGACATCCGCCCGCTGACCATCGCGGTCGACGCGGGCAACGGCATGGGCGGCCACACCGTCCCCGCCGTGCTCGGCACGCTCGGCCCGATCACCATCGTGCCGCTGTACTTCGAACTCGACGGCTCGTTCCCCAATCACGAGGCCAACCCGCTCGACCCGAAGAACCTGGTCGATCTGCAGGCGCTGGTGCGCCGCAGCGGCGCCGACATCGGCCTCGCCTTCGACGGCGACGCCGACCGCTGCTTCGTCGTCGACGAGCGCGGCGAGCCGGTCTCCCCGTCGGCGATCACGGCGCTGGTCGCCCAGCGCGAGCTCACCAAGGAGCCGGGCGCGACGATCATCCACAACCTGATCACCTCGCGCGCGGTGCCCGAGCTGGTCGAGGAGCTCGGCGGCAAGCCGGTGCGTACCCGGGTCGGGCACTCGTTCATCAAGCAGGAGATGGCGTCGACGGGCGCGGTCTTCGGTGGCGAGCATTCGGCGCACTACTACTTCCGTGATTTCTGGGGCGCCGATTCGGGCATGCTGGCCGCGCTGCACGTGCTGGCCGCGCTCGGTGAGGGTCAGCGCCCGGTCTCGGAGCTGATGGCCGCCTACGACGTCTACGCGGCCTCCGGCGAGATCAACTCGACCGTCGCCGACGCCGCCGAGCGCACGGCGGCGGTACTCGCCGCGTTTGCCGACCGCACCGTCTCGGTGGACCGTCTCGACGGCGTTACCGTCGATCTCGGCGCCAACGCCTGGTTCAATCTGCGCGCCTCGAATACCGAACCGCTGCTTCGTCTCAACGTCGAAGCCGGATCGCAGGCTGAAGTCGACGAACTCGTGACCGAGATCCTGGGCATCGTCCGCGCCTGACTGGAATAGTGGAATCACAGACCTTGTATTCGCCGACGGCTTGCCGGCAGACGACACAGCGCGATGAGGGGAGGTGGGATCGGCGATGATCGCTGGAACACCGGTATTCGACCTCGACGATGCCGCGTCGCTGGAGGCGGCCGACACCGGCGGCGCCTTACGTTCGGCGGCTTCGGGTGGCGCTCAGGTGCGGGCGACGGCCGCGGCGGTCGCCGAAACCTCGCTCACCGAACGCCTGTCCGAATTGCGTCCGCGCAGCCTGGTCCTCGTCTCCGGTTCTGGCCGGGCGGCCCGCGCCGCCGGGCTGCTTGTCGCCACCCTCGGTGACCGGGCCGGGCTGCCGATCGTGCCCGTCACCTCGCTGCCGCCGTGGGTCGGTCCGCTGGACGTGGTGCTGGTCGCCGGCGACGACGCGGGCGATCCGCGGCTGATCGACGCCGTCGACCGGGCGCTGCGCCGCAGTGCCGAAGTGGTGATCGCGGCGCCGAACGAGGGTCCGCTGCGCGCGGTCGCCGCGGGCCGCGCGATCGTCCTCGAACCGCGGGTGCCCGTCCTCGACCACAACCGGCTGCTGCGTTTCCTCGCGGTCGGCATCGCGGTGCTGCGCGGCATCGATGCCCAGCGCAGCGTGCCCGTCACGCCCGATCTGACGGCGCTGGCCGACATGCTCGACGCCGAGGCGCTGCGCGACGGCCCGCACAACGAGGTCTTCCACAATCCGGCCAAGACACTCGCCGCGCGCATGCTCGGCGTCGGCGTCGTCCTCGCGGGCGACTCACCGGCCGCGGTCGAACTGGCCGGGCACGGCGCCGAGGTGCTGTTGCAGTCGGCGGGCAGGCTGGCCGCGGCCGCCGACCTGTCCGACACCATCGCCGCCGTCGGACAGCTGACCGAGGTCGCGGGCGGTTCCGCACCAGGTTTCGATCCGCTGTTCCACGACGAGGAACTCGACGGTCCGGCCCCGGTCGACCGGGTGCGGGTGCTCGCGCTGAGCGTGCATCCCGATCAGGCCGCCGTCCGGCGCAAGCTCGCGGTGTTCCACGGCGTTGGCAGTGGCCTCGTCGACGCCGATCTGGTGCACGCCGATGTCGACGTGCTGCAGGACCAGCTCGCCGAGCCGGGCGCCGCGCCTGCCTCCGACAGCGCCGCCGCCACGTCCGCCGCAGGGGGCGGGCACGGCAGCGAGATCGAGCAACTGGCGGTGCTCGCGCTGCGGCTGGACATGGCCGCCGCTTATCTACGACTGACGGGTGCGCGCGGTGCGACCGCGCCTCCGGATCGCTACCACGACGGGGGACACTACTAGTGCAGGAACTCGTTGGTGCGCTGCGTTCCTACGCATGGGGGTCGCGCACCGCGCTCGCTCAGCTGTGCGGTCGGCCGGTGCCGTCGGCCCATCCCGAGGCCGAACTCTGGTTCGGCGCCCACCCCGCCGACCCCGCGCGGGTGAAGGTCGCCGAAGGCACCCGATCCCTCCTCGAGGTGGTCGCCGCCGACCCGGCGCGCGAGCTGGGCGCGGCGGCCGACACCTTCGGTGCCCGGCTGCCGTTCCTGCTCAAGATCCTCGCCGCCGAGGAGCCGCTGTCGCTGCAGGCCCATCCCAGCTCGGCGCAGGCTCGGGCGGGCTTCGAACGGGAGAACCGCACCGGGGTGCCGCTGGACTCCCCCATGCGCAACTACCGCGACGACAGCCACAAGCCGGAACTCGTTGTGGCGCTGGACCGATTCGAGGCGCTGGCCGGTTTCCGCGACCCGCACCGCACCGTCGACCTGCTGCGCGCGCTCGATGTGCCCGGCCTCAATCTCTACGCCGAACTGCTTGCCGCCCAGCCCGATTCGGCCGGCTTGCGGACGCTGTTCACCACCTGGATCACGCTGCCCCCCGCCGCGCTGTCGACGCTGCTGCCCGCGGTGCTCGAAGGCTGTGTGCGGTACCTGTCCGGCAAGGGCGCGCGCGAGTTCACCGCCGAGGTGCGCACCGCGCTGGAATTGGCCGAGGCCTACCCCGGTGACGCGGGCGTGCTCGCCGCACTGCTGCTGAACCGGTTGACGCTGGAACCCGGCCAGGCCCTGTATCTCGACGCGGGCAACCTGCACGCCTACCTGCGTGGGGTCGGCGTGGAGATCATGGCCAACTCCGACAACGTGTTGCGTGGCGGTCTCACCCCCAAGCACGTCGACGTGCCGGAACTGTTGCGGGTGCTCGACTTCGAGCCGATCGAACTTCCGGTGATCGAGCCAGCGCTCGGCGCGGACGGCAGCGTGCGATACCGCACGCCGGCACCGGAGTTCGCGCTGTGCCGGTTCGACCTGTCCGCCGAGGCCGAGCCGGTCGCGCTCGCCGACGCCGGGCCCGGCATCGTGCTGTGCACCGAGGGCACCGTCGAGCTGTCCCAGAACGGGCGCGCGCTCACCGTCGCCTGCGGCAGCGCGGCGTGGATCTCCGCGGCCGACACCGACATCAAGGCACGTGCCATCGGCGGACCCGCGCAGCTGTTCAGCGCCTGCGTCGGCACCGGGAACTGACGCCGACGCGCACTTTTCGCCCTCGGCCACTTAGGCTGTTGCGGGCACGAGCGTGTACAGCGAAGTAGAAGGGCGGGCAGATGTCGGCTGGTGGTGGCAAGAAGGCGATCCTCGCCGCGTTGACGGCCAATGCGGGTATCGCGGTGGCGAAGTTCATCGGCGCGGCGATCACGGGATCGGCATCGATGCTGGCCGAGGCAGTGCACTCGGTCGCCGACACGTCGAATCAGGGCCTGCTGCTGTACGGACAGCGCGCCGCGGCCAAGGACGCCGACGAGCTGCACCAGTTCGGATACGGCCGCAATCGCTACTTCTACTCGTTCGTCGTCGCCCTGGTGTTGTTCACCCTCGGCTCGGTGTACGCGATCTACGAGGGTATCCACAAGATCCAGCATCCCGAGGACCTGAGTCAGCCGATCGTCGCGATCGTCATCCTCGGCATCGCGATCGGCCTGGAGACCTTCAGCTTCATCACCGCGGTGCGTGAATCCAGGCCGCTCAAGGGCAATGCCAGCTGGTGGCGGTTCATCCGCAACTCGCGCAGCCCCGAGCTGCCGGTGGTGCTGCTCGAGGACACCGGCGCGCTCATCGGTCTTGTGCTCGCGTTCGGCGCGGTCGGGCTGACCATGATCACCGGCAACCCGGTCTTCGACGGCATCGGCACCCTGTTCATCGGTATCCTGCTCGGCCTCATCGCGATCGTGCTGATCGTGGAGATGAAGAGCCTGCTGATCGGTGAGGGCGCCACGCCGGAGCAGGATCGCGCGGTCCGCGAGAACCTGGTCGACGGCGCCAAGATCACCTCGGTGATCCACCTCAAGACCGAGTACCTCGGCCCGGACGAGATGCTGGTGGCCGCCAAGGTGGCGATCGCGCCGAACCTCGATATCGCCGAGATCGCCGAGGCGATCGACGCGGCCGAGGTGCGGGTGCGTGCCGCGGTGCCCACCGCCCGGCTGATCTACCTCGAGCCCGATCTGTACCGGACCCAGTCCGTCTGATCCGACAGCTCCGGCCGATCGCCGTCGTCCCGCTCGGGGCGGCGGCGATCGGCGTCGGTGGGCCGACACGGTCGGCGAGCGGGGTAGCCGTGACCGGAGCGGCGGGTACCGTTCGGTGGCATGGCCGCCGAAGGTGGAGACAGCAAGATCGCGATCCTGGCCGCGCTCGCCGCGAACGCGGGCATCATGATCGCGAAGTTCATCGGGGCGTTCATCACGGGCTCGTCGTCGATGCTGGCCGAGGCCGTGCACTCGGTGGCCGACACCGGCAACGAGGCGCTGCTGCTGGTCGGGCGCAACCGGGCCGAGCAGGACCCCGACACGCTGCATCCGTTCGGGTACTCGCGCAACCGGTACTTCTATTCGTTCGTCGTGGCGCTGGTGCTGTTCACCATGGGCTGCCTGTTCGCGGTGAACGAGGCGATCCACAAGATCCGGTTCCCCCACGAGATCGAGTCCCCCGCCGTCGCGATCGTGATCCTGCTGGTGTCGATGGCGCTCGAGGGCGGTAGCTTCCGCACCGCGCGCAAGCAGTCGGCGCCGTTGAAGGGCAAGCACTCCTGGTGGCATTTCATCCGCAACACCCGCAATCCCGAACTGCCCGTGGTGCTGCTCGAGGACATGGGCGCGCTGGTCGGGCTGCTGTTCGCCCTCGGTGGCGTGAGCCTGACGGTCCTCACCGGCAACGGCGTGTGGGACGGCGTCGGCACGTTGCTCATCGGGCTGCTGCTCGGGGTGAACGCGATCGTGCTGATCGTCGAGACCAAGAGCCTGCTCATCGGCGAGGGCGCGACGGCCAAGGAGGACATCGCGATTCGCGCCGCCCTGCTCGCCGACCCGCGCATCGTGCACGTCATCCGGCTCCAGACCCAGTACCTCGGCCCGGAGGATCTGCTGGTCAACGCGAAGATCGCGATGCGGACCGGGCTCGATATCAGCCAGGTCGGGGAGGCCATCGACGCCGCCGACACCCGCATCCGCGCCGCCGCCCCGACCGTCTGCACCGTTTACCTGGAACCGGACGTCGTCAAGCCCGAATCGGCCCGCGCGACCACCTGATTCAGTGGTAGGCGGGTGCGGCGCCGCGCAGGAGATCCAGCGGCTCGGTGACGATGCCGAAGCGGGTGCGCAGCATGTGCCGGGTGGCGTGCAGGCCGGGCATGCCGTGGACGCCGGGGCCGGGCGGGGTCGACGACGAGCACAGGTAGGTCCCGGGGATCGGCGTCGAGTACGGGTTCCAGCGAGCCAGGGGGCGGAAGGCGGTCTGGCGCAGGGTCATCGCGCCCGCGGAGATGTCGCCGCCGACGTAGTTGGCGTTGTGGGCGGGCATGAAGGCCGCCGGTGTCACGTGGTGGGCGAGGATCAGGTCGCGGAAGCCCGGGGCGAAGCGCTCGACCTGGGCGATCACCGCCTCGCTGATATCGCGGTCGGAGCCGTTGGGGACGTGGGCGTAGGTGTAGAAGGTGTGCTTGCCTTCCGGCGCCCTGGTGCTGTCGGCGACGCCGGGCTGGATCGCGAGGACGTACGGTCGCTCGGCGAATTCGCCTGCGGCGACGCGGCGTTCGGCGTGCATCGCCTCCGCGCGGGTGCCGACCAGGTGCAGGGTACCCGCCAGGTCGCAGCCCTCGGCGGTCCACGGCACCGGGCCCGACAGGGCGAAGTCGACTTTGCAGGCCGCGCCGCCGTAGCGGAATTTGCCGAGGCTGTTGCGGTATCGCTGCGGCAGGCGGTCACCGGCGACGCGCAGGAGTTCGGCGGGCGAGGTGTCGAACAGGACAGCGCGTGCGGTCGCCAGCTCGGCGAAGTCGTCGACACGATGTCCGGTGACGATCTCGCCGCCGAGCCGTTCCAGCTCGGCGATCATGGCGTTCGGGATCGCCTGGCTGCCGCCGCGCGGAATCACCCAGCCGCCCGCGTGGGCAAGGGTGCCGAGCAGCAGGGCGGCGCCGACGGCGGGCAGCGCGCGGGGCTGGGTAATGGCGTGGGTGGCGACACCGGTGAGCAGCGCGGGCGCGACCTCGTCGTGAAAGCGGTTGTTCCACAGGGGTGATCCCTGTTCGAGCAGGCGCAGGCCGAAGCGGACGGCGGTGGGTATCCGGGTCGGTGGGTGCCGTAGATCCGACATGGCGAGGTCGACGACATCGGGCCAGTGCTGGACCAGCGGGCCGAACAGCTCGCGCCAGGCCGGGCCGTCACGGCCGAGGTCGGCGACGGTGGATTCGAGATTGCGCCAGGCCAATCCGGCGACGCCGCCGTCGAGGGGATGCGCGTACGAGATCGTCGGGGTGAGCAGGTCGACACCGTGCGCGGCGAGATCGAACGCGCGGAAGAAGGGTGAGGCCAATGCCATCGGATGCGCGCCCGCGCACACGTCGTGGTGGAAACCCGGCAGGGTGAGTTCGGCCGTCCGCGACCCGCCGCCCGGCTGATCCTGCGCCTCGAGCACCCGCACCGACAACCCGGCTCTGGCCGCGATCACCGCGGCGGCCAGGCCGTTCGGTCCCGAACCGACTACTACGACTTCCGCCATCCGTCGTCCCTTCGCCCTCGGCCGCCGTGGGCGACCTGCGTCGTTGTCTCCAACCTACGCGGCGCGCGGGCCTCCTCCGACGAGTCGTCGGTCACCGCGACGGGCCGGCGCCGAGGTCCGCGGGCGCGGCCACGGGCGGATGCGGTCAGGCGAATGCCGCCCAGCTCTCGACAAGCAGGGCGATCCGCCGTTCCCGCAGTTCCGGGCGCAACCTGTCACTGCGTTCCAGCGTCGCGATGCCGTGCAGGGAGGCCCAGGCCACTTCGGTGCGCGCGCCGAGTTCGTCACCCTCGGCACCCGAACTGAACATCGCCTCGAGGCCGGCGAAGGCATCGCGCAGCGGCTGCGGGGCGTCAAGGCCGAAGGTGAGGTCGGTGGCGAGCACGAAGATCGCGTCGTAGCGGGCCGGGTTGGCGACGGCGAAGTCGAGGTAGGCGCGGGCGACCTTGTCGAACATCTCGGTCCGGGTCGTTGCGGCCTCGCGCGCGCGACGCACGTCCTCGGCCAGCTCGACGCAGCCTTGCAGGGCGACGGCGCCGAGGATGGCCGCCTTGTTCGCGAAGTGGCTGTAGAGCACCGGCTGGCTGTACTCGATGCGCTCGGCCAGTTTGCGGATGGTGACGGCGTCCCAGCCCTCCGCTTCGGCGAGTTCGCGCGCGGTGTCGATGATCTGCTGATGTCGTTGGGCGCGTTCACGTTCCTTGCGCGGTTGAGTGCTCATGCTCGAAATTCTAGCAACGCTAGACAAGATAGCGATGCGCGCGCTATCGTTCTCCACAACATCTAGCGATGCTAGATTTCAGAGCAACGCAAACAGATCCAGGAGCACACCATGACCATCTCGCGCATCGCCACCGCCCTCTCCCTGGCCGGCGGGGCGTTCATCATCTACGTCGGCCTCAGCTACCTGATCGCCCCCGAAGCCACGGCCGCGGGCTTCGGCCTGCCTGCCTGGCCCGCGGGCGACGCGGTGGGCTTCCTGAACGTCAAAGGTGTGCGCGATGTGGCCACCGGCATCGTGATCATGGCGCTGCTGGCCACCCGGCAGCGCTTCGCGCTCGGCGTCACGATGCTGGCGTTCGCGCTGATTCCGGCCGGCGACATGATCACGGTGCTGAGCTGGGACGGCTCCACCGCCACCGCGTTCGGCGTCCACGGCTTCACCGCGGCGCTCGTCGCCCTCACCGGTGCCCTGCTGATCCGCGAACGCCGCACCATCACCGCCTCCGAACAGCGCGTCGCGGTCGCGGTGTGACTCCGCTCACCCCGGCGATGAATTCCGCGCGGCCCCATCGTCATCACCCATAACGAGCACCCACCGAGGAGGAACCACCATGGCGAACGCACCGCACGGCCCCGCGTCCTACTTCCCCACCATCGAGGCCAAGTACGGCCGCACCGTGGACGAGTGGCTTGCCCTGCTCGGCGCGACCGAACAGACCAAGCACGCCGCCCTGGTCACCTGGCTCAAGACCGAGCACGGCATGGGCCACGGCCACGCCACCGCGCTGGTGCAGTACCACCTGAACCCGGAGAAGTGGGCGCGCGCCTGATCCCGCACACCCCGCAAGGCCCCGCAGACGCTGCGGGGCCTTGCGCGTAGTCACTGCACCGGAACGGGTTTCGGCTCGAGGGCCGGGATGTCGACCGGGTGGTCGTCGACCATCGTCTCCTCGTCGAAAGGCAGTTCGCGATCGAGGACACGGCGGGTGCGGTCGGCGTCGACGGTCTTGGTCCAGGTGCCGATGAGCAGCGTGGCCACCGCGTTGCCCGAGAAGTTGGTCAGCGCACGGGCTTCGGACATGAAACGGTCGATGCCGACGATCAGGCCGACACCGTCGAGCAGTTCGGGACGGTGACTCTGCAGGCCACCGGCGAGCGTGGCCAGGCCCGCGCCGGTGACGCCCGCCGCGCCCTTGGACGCGATGATCATGAACAGCAGCAGGCCGATCTGCTCGCCCAGGCTCAGCGGCTTGCCCATCGCGTCGGCGATGAAGATCGACGCCATGGTCAGGTAGATCGCGGTGCCGTCGAGGTTGAACGAATACCCGGTCGGCACAACGACACCGACGGTCGTGCGCTGGACGCCCGCGTGCTCCATCTTCGCGACCAGCCGCGGCAGCGCCGATTCCGAGGACGAGGTCGCCACGATCAGCAGGTATTCGCGCGCCAGGTACCGGCACAGTTTCAGGATCGACACTCCCGAGACCACCCGCAGCACGACGCCGAGCACGCCGAAGACGAAGACCAGGCAGGTCAGGTAGAACGCGATCATCAGCGTCGCCAGTTGCACCACCGCCGACCAGCCGGTCCGGCCGACCACATTGGCGATCGCGCCGAACGCGCCGATCGGGGCCAGCCACAGGATCATCGACAGGATCCGGAACACCAGCTTCTGACCGAGCGCGACGGCCCGCAGGATCGGCGTGCCCGCCTCGCCCATCGCCTGCACCGCGAACCCGACCAGCAGCGCGACGAACAGCGCCTGCAGCACACTGCCCGCGGTCAGCGAGGACACCAGCGTGGTCGGCACGATGTTCTGGATGAAGTCCCACGTGCCGCCCGCGCCGTGCGCCTGCTCGGCGTATTTGGCGCCGGCCCCCGCACTGCCCACGCCGAGTCCGGTCCCCGGTTCGATCAAATTGCCGACGACGAGACCGATCCCGAGCGCGACCGTCGACATCGCCAGGAAGTAGGCGATGGCCAGGCCACCGACCTTGCCGACGGTGGCGGCCGCGCGCACCGATCCGATGCCGAGCACGATCGTGCAGAAGATGACGGGTGCGATCATCATCTTGATCAGGTTCACGAACAGGGTGCCCAGCGGCGCCAGCGACTGACCGAATTCCGGCGCGAGCCGGCCGACCAGGATGCCCGCGAGTACCGCGAAGATCACCGCGATGTACAGCCAATGGGTATGGTCGCGTTTCCGCGATGGTGCGGTGGTTGTGCTCATGGCGCCCAAGCATGCGCAACCGCTGTGACACCCATCACATTTGGTGCATAACGTTCAAGACGAGGTCGGAGGGTCTCAGGATGCGACGAGTACGGCTGTCGCTCGCCGGGCAGGCCTTCGTCTGGCAACTGGTGGTGCTGGCGCTGATGATCGGCACCGGGGCCGTCCTTGCGGTCTTCGACGCCCGGCACGACCACGATGTGGCCACCGAACTGCAGGTCCGCGACGTGGCGGTCTCCGTCGCGCGGGCGCCGTCGACGCTGGCCGCGGTGAACTCCCCCTACCCCAGCGGGCTGCTGCAACCGACCACCGAGCGGATCCGCGCCGACACCGGCATGGACTTCATCGTCGTGATGGCCCCGGACCGCACGCGCTACACCCACACCAATCCCGCGATGATCGGCAAGCCGTTCTCCGGCAGCATCGACGCCGCGCTGGCCGGGCAGACGTTCACCGAGACCTTCACCGGCACGCTCGGACCGTCGATCCGCGCGGTTACCCCGGTCTACGACAGCGGCCGGGTGGTCGCGCTGGTCTCGGCGGGGGTCACCCGTGCCAGGATCGGCACCCAGGTCGCGTCGCAGGTGCCGGTGATCCTGAGTGTCTCCGCGGCGGGTCTGGCGCTGGCCGCGCTGTCGTCGTTCCTGATCAGCCGCAGGCTGCGCCGCCAGACCCACGGCCTCGCGCCCGACGAACTGCGCGCGCTCTACGAACACCACGACGCGGTGCTGCACTCCGTGCACGAGGGCCTGGTGGTGTTCGGGTCGAGTCCAGGTCCCGCCGAGGTGGTCAACGATCAGGCGCGCACGCTGCTCGACCTGCCAGAGGGGCCGGTGCATCGCAGCGACCTGCCGACCTCGCTGCGGCAGATGCGCTGGGGCGTCGTGCGCGACGAGACGCACGTGACCACCGATCGGGTGCTGCTGGTCAACCAGGATGTGGTCAGCTGGGAGGGCCGTCCGATCGGCACCGTGCTCACCATCCGCGACCAGACCGAACTGCGCGCGGTCCTCGGCGAGCTCGATTCGGTCCGCGGTTTCGCCGAGTCCCTGCGCGCGCAGGCGCACGAGGCGGCGAACCGGCTGCACACCGTCGTCACGATGGTCGAGCTGGGCCGCCCCGAGGAGGCCGTCGCCTTCGCCACCGCGGAGCTGCAACTCTCGCAGGTCCTCATCGACCGGCTGCTGTCCGCGGTCGGTGACGCGGCGCTGGCCGCGCTGCTGCTCGGCAAGGTCGATCAGGCGGCAGAGCGCGGGGTGAGCCTGGCCATCAGCGAGGACACCGCGCTGGACTCCACCGATCCGCTGTCGGCACACGAGGCCGTCACCCTGGTCGGCAATCTCGTCGACAACGCGATCGACGCCGCGGCGGGCACCGTCGACAAGCGGGTGGAGGTGTCGGTGTGCCACCGCGACGGCGAACTGCTGGTGCGGGTCTCCGACAGCGGACCCGGCATGTCGGCACAGATGTTCGTGCGCGCCGCCGAACGCGGCTACACCACCAAATCCGACCACGCCGGACTCGGCCTGGCACTCGTGCACCGCCTCGTCGATCGGCACGGCGGCGCCATCACCACCACGGCCGCACCACACAGCGCGGTCATCGTTCGCATTCCGCTGAGGGAGAAACCTTAACTCTTCCCCTGGCTGAAGCCAGGGGATTTCCAGCTCGGACCGCACCCCACGCATCCCAGGAAGGAGGCAAGCAGTGTCTTATGTCGTCAACGCTGGCACAGTCGAGTTCTACCGTGGCTGCCAGAATCACACCGGCAGCGTTACGGTCGCGGTCTGCGGTATGCCCGCAGAATTCACACCGAAACAGTCGCTCACCCAGCGCGAGCCGCTGTTTGGCTCTCACAGAACAACTCGCGCAGGTCATCGTCGTATAGGCGGGCGGAACCAGCACCACCTTCCGGCCCGCCCGCACGCCACATCCGATCAGTTCGCGCTTTGCCGCCCCGATCGCGGCGTCGGCCGCTCTTCTGGCCATGGTGGAGCGTGCCAGAAACCGTGGCTTGAAGTCCTCGATGGCGATGAGGTGGTGGTCGGCAACCACTCGTCGAGCCCACACACGAGCGGCGTGTATGTTCTGGCGGGCAGCCTTCTTGTGAAGTCGAGCAGCCTCGCGTCGTGCCTGCTCGTATCCCTTCGATGGAGTGTGCCCACGAGGTCGTCGGCGACGGGCCATCTTCCGTTGCGCACGGGCGAGTTCAGCGGCACATCGGCGCCGGTACCCGGCATACGGCAGATCATGGGCCGGACTGGTGGCGGTAGCGGTCTTCGTGATTCCCCAGTCGATCCCGACTGCGCCAATCACCACGGCGACGGACACAACGGGTCGGCGAGTAACGAACGACGCATACCAGTGGCCGAGGGAATCCCGGTAGACGCGAACAGACGTCGGTGGGGACGGCAGATCGCGCGACCACACCACTGGAATCGAAACCTTGCCCGGCAGCCGCAGCCTGCGGTCCCGGATCGAGAATCCGCGCGTGGTGTATTCCATCGACGGCAGGGACGTCTTGCGGGGCTTGATCTTCGGCCGTCCGCGACCCCTGACCTTGAACGACTGATCCAGGGCAGCAGCGTAGGTCCGCAGTGTCTGCTGCTGTGCGACTTGGGAGCCTTCCCGCAACCAGGCTGCCCTGGAACGAGTTTCGGTGAGCATCTTCGAGAGCCGCACGAAGGTCGGCTTGCCGCCGATCCGGTACTGATGGACGGCTTCGTTCCACAGGAATCGGCACCGGTGCCACTCGGATTCGAGCGCTGCCGTCGCCTGCGCGCCAGGGCGCAGCCGGTAGGTGTAGCGAACGACCTCGTCCACGCCGAAAACTATACAGCTCAGCGCAATATCGACACAGGATGGATGATCTCCGACCGAACACCGCCCATGGCGGCACCACCTCGAAAGAAGTCGAACGGCATGTCGAGAATCAACGAGACGCTTGAACCGAACTACGACCACTCCGACCCTCGGGTACCGCACACGACGGAGGTTTCTCGATGATCCGCGTCCTGATCGTCGAGGACGAACCGCTGATCGCCCAGGCACACCGGGCCTACCTCGAGCGGCTCGACGGATTCGTCACCGGCGGTGTCGCGCACACCGGTCGCGACGCGCTCGGCTTGGCCGCCGAGGCGATCGCCGACGGCCGGCCGTTCCATCTGGTCCTGATGGACATCGGCCTGCCCGACATCAGCGGACTCGAAGTCGCCGCAGCCCTCAACAGTCTCGAACCGCGCCCCGACGTCATCGCGATCACCTCGGCCCGCGAGCTGAACATGGTGCGCAGCGCCGTCGCCCACGGCGTGGTGCTGTACCTGCTCAAGCCCTTCACCTTCGCCGCGTTCCGCGAAAAGCTGGAGCGCTACCGCGATTTCGACACCGCGCTCCCCGCAGGCGAGGCGGCCCTGTCGCAGTACGACATCGACCGCGCCCTCGGTGCGCTACGCACCGCCGACCAGCGCGCGGGCGCACCGAAAGGCGTTGTGCAGCACACCCTCGAAGAGGTATCCCGCGCCGTCCGCTCGGCCGAAGCGGGCATCACCGCCACCGACGCCGCGGCCGCCGTCGGCGTCTCCCGCATCACCGCCTGGCGCTACCTGGAAAAACTCGCCGACGACGGCTTGGCCGAACGCCGAGCCGATTACGGCCGCGCGGGCCGCCCGAAGACCCGCTACCGCTGGCGCGCGGGGGCGTAGCCAGGCTCGGACAGGCGCATCTGCCAGGCGGTCCGGCTACCGCCGGCGCGGGCCCGCAGCCAGGGTCAGGACACGTGGGCTGCGCCGGCCAGTCCGTCCGGAGACGGGGTGCGGGCGACCGGGCCCAGGTCGACCGGCATGTGTTCGAAACCGTGCAGGGTGAACAGGTTTCGGCGGGTCGGCTCGCCGCGCAGGCGCAGGTCGGGGTAGCGGGTGTAGAGGGCGCGCAGGGCGTGGACGGCTTCCATGCGAGCCAGGCTGGCACCGAGGCAGGCGTGGATGCCGCTGCTGAAGGCCACGTGTTCCCGCAGGTTCGGGCGGTCGATGTCGAAGCGGTGCGGGTCGGGGAAGACCGCGGGGTCGCGGTTGGCGCCCGCCAGCGACAGGATGACGGTGGCGCCCTCACGGACCGTGACACCGTCGATCTCGACATCCTCGAGCGCCTGGCGCGCGGTGGTCTGCACCGGCGGGTCGAAGCGCAGGGTCTCCTCCACCACATCGGACCAGCGGTCGGGATCGGCCTGGGCGATCGCGAGCTGATCCGGGTTGGCCGACAGCGCCGCGATCGCGTTGCCGATCAGATTGACCGTCGTCTCGAAACCCGCGCCCATCAGCAGGCTCGCACCAGCCTGCAATTCGCGCAGATCGAGATCACCCGAGCTCACCAGGGTCGACAGGATGTCCTCGCCGGGTTCCCGGCGCAGCTTCGCGATGTGGGCGGCCAGGTACTCGTCCATCGACTCGATCGCGGCCATCGCGCCACGGTAGGACCGCCACGGGGTTCCGATGTCGAGCAGCGGCGTCACCTGGTCACCCCAGCGCAGGAACAGTTCGCGGTCGGACGCGGGGAAGCCGAGCATCTCGGCGATGATCGCGATCGGCACCCTGGCCGCGAAATCGGTGATCAGGTCGACCGAGCCGTGCGCGGGCATCGCGTCGAGCAGTTCGGCGGTGACCACCTCCACCCGATCACGCAGCCGGGCGATGGCACGCGGGGTGAACGCCGAGGACACGGGCTTGCGCATCCTGGTGTGCTCGGGCGGATCGAGGACCAGCATCGACGGCGGCTCGACCGGATTGGGCGGCACCGTCACCCGCTCGGCGAGCTTGCGCCACGGTTCCGGCAGCTCGCCGCCGAGCGCCTGCCGCACGCCGAACCGGCTGTCACGCAGGGTGGCCCGCACCTGCGGGTGGTCGAAAGCGGCGTAGGCCAGCGGCGACCGGAGCAAACCGCCGGGCTCGCGCAGTTCGTCGATCAGCGGGTAGGGGTCGTGCAAACCGCGCTGTCCGCTGAGCAGGACGGCGAACGGGTCACCCCGCCGGACCTGCCAGCGCAGGAACGCCCGCGGCACTCCGTGCTCGGCTGACCACCGCAACCAGTACTGCGCAATCATCGCCACCCCTGCCGCTCTGCCGAAAAGGTGCCTTCCACGGTACGGACTTTCCGAGCGGCGCGGAACGTGTTCCAGTCGGAGATCGACCTATACCTGGGTAGGAGACCCGGCGGGGGTCAGCGCCGGACCGTCACCCGCTCGGTCGCGGCCCGATGCTCGACCGCGGCCGGATCGGGATTGACGACCTGTACCAGCGAGGCACCGGCGAACAACACCGCGATGTACCCGTCGATCAGCTCCTGCACGGTCTCCCAGGGCGAGCTCGACAGCACCCGATCACCTGCGGAGATATCCTGCAGCGCGGCGGATACCCGCGCCTGCGCGAGCACCTCGCCGACCGAGAGCCCGTCGAGCGCGGCCCGGAATCCGCCGGGCAGGAACTGGTCGCCGTGCACGCGCACCGCGGTCGCGAAGTCGGTGACGCCGACCGGCAGGTCACGCAAGGGCGTGCCCATGGCGTCCAGCGACAGCACCGCCACCTCGCCGACACCGTCGGCGTCGTCGAGCCGGTCGGGGGTGACCAGCGCGAGGTCGGCGTCGGGATCGGGCGTGAGCACCACTTCCGTGCCCGCCCACCAGCAGCCGAGCAGCACCGCGGCGGTCTGCCAGTGCGCGGGCAGCAGCACCGCGACCCTGGCGCCGGGGCTGAGCGCGAACTCGTCACGGATCAGGTTGGCCGTCTTGGCGGCCCAATTGGCCAGCGTCAGGCCGGACAGTTCGATGCGGGCGCCGGTGGCGTCGTCGTACCAGGTGACGCGCGGACCGGCGGGGTCGCGTTCGAGAATCGGGTCGAGGAGGGCGTCGGTGAGGGTCGAGTTCGGCTCAACCATGGGTCAGTTCACGCATTTCGGTCCGTTCTGGCCTGCATCGATCGGCGGGGCTGGCGGTACTGGCGTCGCGGTCGCCGAGGATGTTCCGTCGAGATCGAACATGCCTGCCGCGGCCGAGCCCGGACCAGAATAGTCGCTCGCCAGAACCACGCTCACGGTATCCGCCGACAGCGACGGATCCGCGACCACGGTGAGACCGCCGAGCGCCTCGGCCACCGCGGCGGCCTTCGGGTTCTCGGCGTCGGCGGCGAGCACCCGGCTCGAACTCACGCTGCCACCTGTGTAATTGCCCACCAGGCCTTCGCGGAAACCCTTGCCCGTCAACGCCGCCGACACCTTGGCGGCGAGCCCGGCGGTGCCGCCCGCGTTGAACACGCTCACCGACACCGTCGACGGGTCGACCTCCGGCTTGTCGTCCGGCTCCTTCTTCTCGCCGACGAGCCCGGCGACATAGTCCTGCACCGCCTTCGGCTCGACCCGAACGACCGATTCGCCCGCCGAGGTCATGCTGTTGAGGTCGGCGACCGGGATGGTCTCGAATTCCACCTTGCCGCCGGACAAGTCCTTGAGCTGCTGCAGGAAGGCCAGCACATCCCAGTCCTCGTCGAGCACGACGGTCCGGCCGACCGCCTCGCTGATCTCGCCGAGCTTGCCCGGATTCGCCAGGACCTTCGCATCGAGCAACTGACCGACCAGCTGGGCCATGAACACCTGCTGGCGCACGATCCGGTCGATGTCACCGCGCTGCAGCCCGTGGCGCTGGCGCACGAAACTCAGCGCCTGCCCACCGTCGAGACGCTGCTTCCCGGCCGGGAAGTCGGCGCCCGACATCCATTCGTCGACCGCGTTGTTCAGGCACACCTCGACACCGCCGACGGCATCGGTGAGCAGCACGAAGCCCAGCAGACTCACCTCGGCGTAGTGATCGACGGTGATGCCGGTGAGCGAGGCCACCGACTTGATCAGCGCCTGCCTGCCCGCCTTCGTCGAATCCCGTTCGGCGTCGGCCTCGGAACCGCCCTTGGCCAGCAGCTTCGCGCGTTCGGTCTCCTTGGTTGCGCCGTAGGCGGAGTTGATCTTGCCTTTGCCCTGGCCGGGAATGTCGACGTAGGAGTCGCGCGGGATCGAGATCGCGGTGGCCGAGCGGCCGTCGTTGGGGACACGGACCAGCACGATGGTGTCGGTGTTGGTGCCCACCTCGTCGCCGGCGTGCAGCATCTTGCGTTCGGCGGAGGTCAGCGGGTTGCCGTGGGCGTCGGTGCGGCTGTCGACGCCGACGAGCAGGATGTCGACCGCGCCGTCGCGGCCGCCGCCGAGACCGAGCCCGCCGATGCGGTCGATATTGGCGATCAGATTGTCGACACTGCGCCACGCGAATCCGGTGAGGGCAAGCACCAGGACCGCCGCGATCGCCACCATCACCTGCGCCGGGCCGACCGCACCGGTCTGCGTGGCGACCGTGGGTGGTCGTGTCGACTCTCGCACTCGTGCATCCTCTCGACGAACTCCGCGCCCGGCTCCGAATCTCCCCCGGTCAATCTCGCCATCTCGTACACCTGGGCTCGTCCGCCGCAACCGGCCATCACAGGCTAACCAACAGTTACCACAGTCGAGCCGAACCGCAGGTGCCACGGCGTGCCAGACTGGCCGCGTGTACACCGATTTCCCCGCCCCCGCTCGCCTGATCGTAACCGGAGCGCGCGGGCTGCTGGGGCGAGAGATCCTGCGGCTCGCCCCCGATGCCGCGGGCTACGGCCGGGCCGAGCTCGACATCACCGACCGCGCCGCCGTCGACGCGGTCCTCACCCCGGGCGCGGTGCTGATCAATTGCGCGGCCTACACCGCCGTCGACGCCGCCGAGTCCGACCGCGACGCCGCCTTCGCCGCCAATGCCACCGGTCCCGGCGTCCTCGCCGCCGCCTGCGCCACGGCGGGCGCCCGGCTGATCCACGTGTCCACCGACTATGTCTTCCCCGGTACCGCCGACACCCCTTATGAACCCGGCGACCCCACCGGACCCGCGACGGTCTACGGCCAGTCGAAGCTGGCGGGCGAGCAGGCCGTGCTCGAGTTCGGCGGCCAGGTCGTTCGCACCGCCTGGGTGTATTCCGGTGTCGAGGGGGATTTCGTCGCGACCATGCGCAGGCTGGAAGCCGAACGCGACACCGTCACCGTCGTCGACGACCAGGTCGGCTCCCCCACCAGCGCCGCCGACCTGGCCGCCGCGCTGCTCGAACTGAGCACCCGCCCCGGCGCACCCAGGGTGTTGCACGCCACCAATTCCGGCACCGCCACCTGGTTCGACCTGGCCGTGGCCGTTTTCACCGAACTCGGCGCCGATCCAGCCCGGGTGCTGCCGTGTGATTCGAGAGCCTTCCCCAGACCCGCACCGCGCCCGCCGTATTCGGTGCTGTCCCCCGCGGCGTGGAACGCGGCCGGGCTGACCCCGCTGCGGCCTTGGCGTTCCGCACTAGCCGACGCACTACAGCGCGTGTCCGACTAGGCTGCGCAGTCGTGAACGCAGCCGATTCCGCGGCCCCTGCGGGCCTTGCCGTCGTCACGGTGACT
This sequence comes from Nocardia sp. NPDC055053, assembly GCF_053608285.1. NCBI lineage: Bacteria > Bacillati > Actinomycetota > Actinomycetes > Mycobacteriales > Nocardiaceae > Nocardia > Nocardia sp. NPDC055053. The sequence goes on from NZ_JBSGVD010000024.1 coordinate 105,653, forward strand.
TATTCACCGGGCGAGCACCTCGAGCACTTCATCACCACCCTGGCCGATGCCACCAGCGAGAAGCCGCAGGTGATCCTGGCCGACAACGGCTCGACCGACGGCGTGCCCGAGCTCGTCGCCGAGGCCAACTCGCACGTGCGGCTGCTGCGTACCGGCGGCAACATCGGCTACGGCGGCGCCATCAACCGGGCCGTCGCCGAGATCGACCCGTCGATCGAGTTCGTGATCCTGGCCAACCCGGACATCCGCTGGGGCGTCGACTCCATCGACAAGATGCTCGAGGCCGCCGAGCGCTGGCCGCGCGCGGGCGCGTTCGGGCCGATGGTCCGTGAGCCCGACGGCAGCGTCTACCCGTCCGCGCGCCGCGTCCCCGGCCTCGCCGACGGCGCGGGCCACGCGATCCTGGGCGCGATCTGGCCGAAGAACCCCTGGTCGGTGCGCTACCGCCAGGAGAACGAGGAGATCGCCGAGCGGGTGGTCGGCTGGCTGTCCGGCTCGTGCCTGCTGGTGCGCCGGGCCGCGTTCGACACCATCGACGGCTTCGACTCGCGCTACTTCATGTACATGGAGGACGTCGACTTCGGCGACCGCATGGGCAAGGCCGGCTGGCACAATGTGTTCGTCCCCGACGCCGAGGTCACCCACGCCAAGGGCCACGCCGCTGGCAAGCATCCCGAACTGATGCTGCCCGCCCATCACGCCAGCGCCTACCGCTTCCAGGCCGACCGGCATCCGCACTGGTGGCAGGCGCCGTTGCGGGGCGCGCTGCGCGCCGGACTTGCGGTCCGCTCCCGGATTGCGGTTCGATCGGCCCTGCGCGAGAAAGCGCGAACCGGCGCCTGAGCAGGTACCGGTCCACTGTGAACAGGGGAAACTCGATGGCAGGCAACTCAGGCACCGACGCGGTCATCCTCGTCGGCGGACAGGGCACGCGGCTGCGTCCGCTCACCCTCTCGGCGCCAAAGCCGATGCTGCCGACGGCCGGGCTGCCGTTCCTGACCCACCTGCTGGCCCGTATCGCCGAGGCCGGGATCACCCACGTGGTGCTCGGCACCTCGTTCAAGGCCGAGGTGTTCGAAGAGCACTTCGGTGACGGCTCCGAACTGGGGCTCGAGCTCGAGTACGTCACCGAGACCGAGCCGCTCGGCACCGGCGGCGGTATCCGCAACGTGCTGCCCAGGCTGCGCGCGGACAACGTGATGGTGTTCAACGGCGACGTCCTGGGCGGCACCGACCTGGGCGCGATCCTCGACACCCATGAGTCGACCAACGCCGACGTCACCCTGCATCTGGTCCGGGTCAGCGACCCGCGCGCCTTCGGTTGCGTGCCGACCGACGCCGACGGCCGGGTCACCGCGTTCCTGGAGAAGACCCAGGATCCGCCGACCGACCAGATCAACGCGGGCTGCTACGTGTTCCGCCGCGAGTACATCGAGAAGATCCCGACCGGTCGCCCGGTCTCGGTGGAGCGCGAGGTCTTCCCCGCTTTGCTGGCCGAGGGTGCGCGCGTGCAGGGCCATGTCGACGCCTCCTACTGGCGTGACATGGGTACCCCGGAGGACTTCGTGCGCGGCTCGGCCGACCTGGTCCGCGGCATCGCCCCCTCGCCCGCACTGCCGGGTCAGCGTGGTGAGTCGCTGGTCCATCCCGGTGCCGGGGTGGCGCCGGGCGCGCTGCTCATCGGCGGCACCGTGGTCGGGCGTGGCGCCGAGATCGGTGCCGGCGCGCGACTGGACGGCGCGGTCATCTTCGACGGCGCGGTCGTCGAGGCCGGCGCGACCGTGGAACGCTCCATCGTCGGTTTCGGCGCCCGGATCGGTCCGCGCGCGCTGGTGCGCGACGGCGTGATCGGTGACGGCGCCAATATCGGCGCGCGCTGTGAACTGCTGCGCGGTGCCCGGGTGTGGCCGGGCGTGGAGATCCCCGACGGCGGTATCCGCTTCTCCACCGACGTCTGATCTGCTCGACGCGGGGCCGCTACCGGACATCCGGTAGCC
>NZ_JBSGVD010000025.1:0-92262 GCF_053608285.1 Nocardia sp. NPDC055053
GCCGTTGCGTAGGCGACGAAGGAGCAAGCAACGGTGCCTGACCGGCGGGACACAAGGGGCCGCGACTCGAGCGCGCCAGCGCTCCATAGACACTGTTTCCATGCGACGCAGGCAGCAGCCGCCGCTGCCCAAGCGGCACGGCCTAGATCCAGCCCGGCTCCGGCTCCCGGAGGACGGGCACTGGCCGACGGTGCGTGACCATCTCGTCGAGCGGCTGCCGCGGGTCGATCCGGCGCGCATCGACGAGATGTTGCGGGCGGGCGAGATCGTCGATCTGGTGGGGCCGCTGGCGCCGGACGCGCCGTTCGTGCCGGGCGGGGCGGTGTGGTTCCACCGGGACCTGCCGGTCGAGCAGGAGGTGCCGTTCGAGATCGGGATCGTCCATCGCGACGACGACATCCTGGTCGTCGACAAACCGCACTTCCTGGCGACGATCCCGCGTGGCCGGCACATTCTGCAGACGGCCCTGGTGCGCCTTCGCCGTGAACTCGACCTGCCGGATCTGATCCCGGCGCATCGACTGGACCGGGTGACCGCGGGGCTGGTGCTGTTCGTGGTGAACCCGGCCGCGCGCGGGGCCTATCAGACGATGTTCCATCGCCGGACCGTGCGCAAGGAGTACGAGGCCGTCGCGCCCTTCGATCCGGCGCTGGAGCTGCCGCGGACCGTGCGCAGCCGGATCATCAAGGAGAAGCAGGTGCTCGCCGCGCAGGAGGTGGACGGCGAGCCCAATGCCGAGACCGAGGTGGAACTCGTCGAGCACCGCGACGGACTCGGCCGCTACCGGCTGCGGCCGCACACCGGCCGGACCCATCAGCTGCGCCTGCATATGAACAGCCTCGGCGTGCCGATTCTCGGTGACGATTTCTATCCGGCGATTACCGACAAATCCGTCGACGATTACACCCGGCCGTTGCAACTGCTGGCCGCCTCGCTGGAATTCACCGACCCGATCAGCGGGCAGCCGCGGCGATTCGAGACGCGGCGCGGTCTGCAGGCGTGGACAGATCTGTCCGGATGGTCCGGATCGGCTGTCGAGTAGCTCACAGCGCGATGATCTTGATCGGTGTTCCGCGGGGCCGGTCGGCGTGGGTTTCCGGCGGAATCGGCCGTTGACCTGCACGCACCGGACCGTTTCCATTCCGTAATGCTTCCGTACACTCGGTCGGGTGCCCGAACCCACCACTGTCGCCGATCCCCGGCCCAAGCTGCACGCCTATGTCGATATCGCCGTGGTCGTTCTCGTGCTGGCCGGAACCAATCTGATCGCGCATTTCACCACCGCGTGGGCCAATATCGTCATCGTGCCGGTCGCGGCGTTCACGCTGCTGGCGCTCATGCGTAAGCGCGGCCTCGGCTGGGCCGAACTCGGGCTCTCCCCACGGCACTGGCGACGCGGAACGGTCTACGCGCTCGGCGCGGTCGGGATCGTGCTCACCGCCGTCGCGATCGGCGCGATCCTGCCGATCACCCGGCCCTTCTTCCTCGCCGACCGCTACGCCACGATCTCCGGCGCGCTGATCGCGTCGATGATCGTCATCCCGCTACAGACCGTGATCCCCGAAGAACTCGCCTTCCGTGGCGTCCTGCACGGCACCCTCGACCGGGTGCTCGGCGTCCGCGGGCTCTTCGCGGCCGGGTCCCTGCTGTTCGGTTTCTGGCACATCGCGTCCTCGCTCGGCCTGACCAGCGGCAACAAGGGCCTGTCCGGCATCGTCGGCGGCGGACTCGTCGGCCAGATCATCGGCATCACCCTCGCCGTCGCCGCGACCGCCGTCGCGGGCGTCGTCTTCACCTGGCTGCGCCGACGCAGCGGCAGCCTGCTCGCCCCGATCGCCCTGCACTGGTCGCTCAACGGCGCGGGCGCACTCGCCGCGGCCATCGTCTGGCACACGGCGCTGCGCTGAGTCAGCGGTCGTCCGCCAGGGCCGGGTCGGTGGCGCGAACGGCGGCGAAGACGCCGGCGCAGACCGAGACCAGGTCGTCGGGGTGGGTGGTGCGGCCGTCCATCAGCCAGTCGACGAGTAGGTGGTTGACGCCGCCGACGATGGTGACGCAGGTCAGGCGGCTGCGTTCGGGGAGCGGCTCGGCGCGGGCGGTGGCCCACAGGCCCGCCACCAGTTCGGCGTAGTCGCGGAGCTCGCCGTGTCTACGCTGCTCCATGCGTGCGGAGACGCCGACCACCTCGATCAGCACCACCCGGGCGCGGCGCGGGTCTTCGGTGAGATAGGCGATGAACGCGGCCAGGCCCGCGGTGATCACGTCGTCGAGGTCGGAGCCCGCCGTGCGCAGTGCGGCCAGGGTGCGGTCGCGCAGACCCGCGGTCGTCTCGTCGTAGAGAGCGGCCAGGCACGCCTCACGGTCGCGGAACGATTCGTAGAAATAGCGTTCGGTGAGGCCGGCGATACCGCACAGCTGTTTCACCGAGCCCGCAGCGTAGCCCTGGGTGCCGAACAGTTCGAGCGCCGCGTCCAGCAGGGCGGTACGGCGGTGGTGGATTCGCTCAGCGGGGGTACGTCCCGAGTACCGCCGACCCGCCGGGCGATCGGCGGACTGATCTGTCATCGAAGTCTGTCCTTCTGTGTGACTGCGTGGAATACTAGGCCACGATTTCTGACATGACGACATGTCAGAAGATGCATTCTCGCTGGACCGAAAGGCTTTGCCGATGAAACGCACCCATGCCGGACTGGTCGTCGCGGTGACCGGCGGCGCCGCGGGCATCGGGCGCGAGATCGCCCGGCAGTTCGCCGTCGCGGGTGCTCGCGTCTGCATCGGCGATCTGTCCGGCACGACGGCGCGCACGACGGCGATGGAGCTGCCCGGCACCGTGCACGGCTGCGAACTCGATGTCACCGACGAGCGGTCGTTCCACGATTTCCTCGCCACGACCGAGGCATTACTCGGGCCGATCGATGTGCTCGTCAACAATGCGGGCGTGATGTGGGTCGGCGCGTTCGACACCGAACCCGATACCGCGACGGCCCGGATGATCGCGGTGAATCTGCACGGGGTGATCCGTGGGGTGCGGCTGACCGCGCCGGGGATGCGCACGCGTGGGCGCGGGCATATCGTCACCATCGCGTCCGCGGCGTCGCGGCTCTCCCCTCCCGGTGAATCCACCTATGCGGCAACCAAACACGGCGTGCTCGGTTATCTGACCGGTGTGCGGGAAGAACTTCGGGGCACCGGTGTCGAACTCTCGGTGATCATGCCTGGTGTTGTCGATACCGAGCTAGCTGCCGGAACGGCTACGGGCGCTGCGAAACTCCTGCAACCCGCCGATGTCGCGCGGGCGGTGCTCGCCGTGGTCGAACGGCCGCGCTTCGAGGTGTCCATTCCCGGCTATGTCGGCCCGCTGACTCATCTCGCCGGGCTGCTGCCGCAACGGCTCCGCGATATCGTGCTGCGCCGCGCCGTACCCGACCAGGTCGCCGCGGTCGCCGGATCCTCCGTGCGCGGGAAGTACGAGAAGCGCACCCTGTCCTGATTCCACCCCGAAGGCCCGCTTGTCGTTGACCGCGGCGCGGACGGCGTTTACGCTCTCTGGCAATCACACATATGTTCGATAGTCCATATGTTCGAGTGACCGGAAGGCGCCAGATGTCCGACGATCGGTCGATGGAGGATGCCGTCAGCTCGCCGAACACCGAGATCACGGCACTCGCACAGCAGGTCGCGACCGCGCGCGGCAAGCTCCCGCTCCAGCACGATACGGCGCTCTACGACGCACTCTCCGACTCCGAGATCCGGGCCGAACGGGAATTGGCCGAATGGATTCGCGCGCAACGGCGCAAACAGCGGCGCCGCGCCGTCGCCGACGAACTCGCCGCCGAACAGCGTGACCGGCGCACCGGCAGGCTGATCCGCCGGACCGACGAAGCCGACGCGCGCTGGCATCGCAAGGCATTGGCCGCGCGGCGGCGGGTGTCGAGCGCCGATGCGCGGCTCGCCCAGCTGTACCGGCGGGCGGAATGGTCCTCGCGGGCGCTGATCGGTGTTGTCGTCCTCGGCATGGTGTGGGCCGGTGTCAATGTGCAGCACAATCTCGTGCCCAGTGGTGACATGAGTGATCCGCTGTACTGGCTCAGCTTCGGCATCGAGGCGATGATCTCGATCCCGATCATCACCATCATGGTCGCCGCCACCACCGCCGCGCGGTGGGGACGCGAGCTCGAGCGTGGCAAGGTCCTGGTGTTCGAGCTGGCCTTGCTCGGTACCACCGTGGCGTTGAACGCAGGCCCGCACCTGGCCGCCGGGTCCTTCGGTCGCGCGGCCGAATACTCGATCGCGCCGGTGATGGTGGGTGTGGTGATCTGGCTGCATGCGTGGGTGTCGGCGCGGTATGCGCTGTTGATCGAGAGTGCTTCGGTGGAATTGCCGGGGGACACGAGCTACTCGCCTGTCGAGCGGGTTGTGTCGGAGGCGCGGGCTTCGGTCACGGGGCTTGCCGGAGCCGAGATCGAAGCTGTTCGGCGTGTCAGCACTGACAGCATTGCGGGAGTGGGCGGATCGTCGGCCGTGCCGCCGTCCGCCGCGACTCTGGGGACCACCGCCACGCAGGCCGCAGCCCCGGAGCAGTCTGTGGTGCCGACCGCCGACCTCGAACAGCCTATGGCGGTGCCGACGCACGTGCTGGCACCTTCGGCTACCGACTCCGAGTCGCGGACCGTTTCCCCAGAACCCCTTGCAGCGCAGGTCAGCTCACCGTCCTCCCAGCCGGAGACCGCGACCGGACGGAGCCAGCCCACCCACGGCAGCCGCCGCCCGTCCGCCGACAAGCCGACCGCGCCCGGCACCCTGGAGCTGATCCACAAGGCCGCCGCCGATCACCGTCGCAATGGTTTCGACCATTCGCGCACCAACGGTGCCACCTCGACCTTGCGGCGAATACCGGTCACCGCCGCCGCGCAGACCACTGCCGGCGACCCCACCGGTACCGACCCGGTTCCCGAGGCGACGGCGCACGCCGGCACCGTCGCCCGTGACCGCAACGGCGACACCGCGGCACCCACCGATTCGGTAGTGGTGCACAACGATCCACACCCCCCGGCCGACGAGCCCGAACAGCTCACCCTCACCGCCGAACTCGAGCCCGCCCCCGAGCAGTTGCCGCCCGCCGGTGCGGCACCGGCCCCGAAACAGCAGCTCCTGGACCTCGAGCCGATACCTGCCGCGAAGCAGCACCTCCCGAACCTCCGGTCGGCACCTGCCGAGAAGCAGCGGGACCCGGGCCCTGAGCCGACACCCGCGGAGAAGCAGCAGCTCACCAACCCCGAGTCTGCGTCCGTCGCGAAGCAGCAGCTCACAATCCCTGAGTCGGTGTCCGCTCCGAAACAGCAGCTCACTCAGCCCGAGCCGACGGCTAACCCGAAGAAGCAGCTCACGAAGGTCGGGGCGGCCAGCGCCGAGGACATGGGTCCCGCGAGCGAGCAGGTGCCGGTGGAGTCCCCCGAACCGATCGAACCGGACCTCGACGACGAAGACGACCTCGCCGACGACACCTACGATTTCGACGACGACACCGAGGTCCGCGCATTGGCCCGCCAGATCGCCCACCGCAGTCCCCTGCGCCTGACCCTCGATCAGATCGAGGAAATCCTCGAACTCACCGACCAGTCCTGGTCGGCCCGCAGCATCGGCGCCGAGGTCGGCGTGTCCGGCAGCACCGTCACCAACATCGTCGAATTCGCCCGCAAGATCCGCCAGCCGTACGCGTTCACCGGCTGACCACCGACCGCGCCCCGGCCCCGGCTCGATCGGGGCCGGGGACGCCTCAACCCACCGACGGATCGGCGACCGCTTTCCTCGTCGACCGCATGCCCACCAGGACAGCGAGCCCGACGCCCGCCGCGATACCGAAGACACCAGCGACTCCGAAACCAGCTCGCGCACCACCGATCTCGATCATCGATCCGCCCAGCACACTGCCGAAGGCGCCGCCCAGTGTCATCGACGCGCCATGCCAGCCGATCGCCTCGCCGCGACCGCCCTCGGGAACGATCCGGCTCAGCTGGTCGATTGCCGCGGTCAACGCGGGAGCACAGAGCAATCCGGCGACGAATCCGGTGATGCCGAGCGTCAACGGCCCACCGGCGATCGCCATCGGCACCGTCACCACGCCGAGCGCGACCAGCAAGACATCGGCCGGAATCGGGCGTCGCAGCGCACCGTAGACCAGACCGCCGAGCAGCGAGCCCAGCCCCCACACCGCCAGGATCACGCCGAGCCAGCGTTCGGCGCCGAAACCGCGCACCGCCGACACGAAGGTGAGTTCAGAGGCCGACACCACGCACACCGCCGCCGCCGCGATCCCGCACAGGGCAACGAAATCGACGCGGAACCAGGTGCGCCGGGCCACCGGTCCGGCGCCGCCCGCTGCCTCCCCGGAGCGCAGCTCGGGGTTCCACACCCACAGCACAATCCCGGCCAGCACCATGCACATCTGATTGCCGAACAGCGCCGCCGTCGTCGACCAGTGCAGCGCGGCGGCCACCCCGAGCACCGGCCCGATCATGAACGCCGCTTCGACCGATACCGCTTCCAACGCGAGCGCGGGCTGCCGCTGCTTGTCCGTCGTCGCGGCGATGATCGCCAGCCGCACCACACTGAACACCGGAACGTCGTAGAGCCCCGCGATTGCCGCGAGCACCAGCAGCGGCAGATACCTGACGAACGGCGCCACCGACCAGCACACGACCCCGAGCACGATCGCGGGCGCGATGGTCGCCCGCAACCCGAACCGATCCACCAGCCGCCCCCGCCACGGCCCACTCGCCGCGACACACACGGTCACCACCATCGCGAGCATCCCCGCCTGCAGGAACGACCCGTGCAACGTCTCCACGACATGCACCGCGAGCAGCACCGCCCCGGCGAAGTGCGGAATCCGCACCAACGCCCCGAGCAACACGATATTGCGCACCGCCCCGATCGACAGCACGTCTCGATAGGCCCGCATCGTCGAAGCGTGACAGCCCACCGACGCAGCCCGCCACCGAATTTCCCTCGCACGATGTGCCCGGCGCTATCACTATGAACAGATACGACGAAGGCCCGCTTCCCAACGGGAAACGGGCCTTCGTGCAACGATCTCGATGGATCGAGGAGGGACCTTACTTGGCCTTCTCCAGGACCTCGACCAGACGCCAGCGCTTGGTGGCCGACAGCGGACGGGTCTCCATCAGCTGAACGCGGTCGCCGACGCCGGCGATCTCGTTCTCGTCATGCGCCTTCACCTTGGAGGTGGTGCGAATGATCTTGCCGTAGAGCTTGTGCCGGTGACGGTCTTCCAGCTCGACGACGATCGTCTTGTTCATCTTGTCCGAGACGACGTAGCCGCTGCGTACCTTGCGGCTGTTGCGCTCTTCCTGGTTCTCGCTCATGCCGCATCTCCCTTGCCAGCGGGTGCCGTGGCCAGGCCGAGCTCGCGCTCACGCATGACCGTGTAGATCCGCGCGATCTCATGACGGACGACGCGCAGACGTCGGTTGTTGTCGAGCTGACCCGTCGCCATCTGGAAGCGCAGGTTGAAGAGCTCTTCCTTGCTCTCGCGCAGTTTGGCCACGAGCTCTTCTTCGTTGAGCTCGCGGAGCTCTGCGGCCGGTGTTCCGGTAGCCATCAGAACTGCTCCTCCCTGGTCACGATCCTGCACTTCATCGGGAGCTTGTGCATCGCGCGGCGCAGGGCCTCGCGAGCGATCTCCTCGTTCGGGTAAGACATCTCGAACATGACCCGACCGGGCTTCACGTTCGCGACCCACCACTCCGGCGAACCCTTACCGGAACCCATGCGGGTCTCGGCAGGCTTCTTGGTGAGCGGGCGGTCGGGGTAGATGTTGATCCAGATCTTGCCGCCACGCTTGATGTGGCGGGTCATCGCGATACGCGCCGACTCGATCTGACGGTTGGTGACGTAGGCGGGCTCGAGAGCCTGGATGCCGTACTCACCGAACGCCACCGCGGTGCCGCCCTTGGACATGCCGGAGCGACTCGGGTGGTGCTGCTTGCGGTGCTTGACCCTACGGGGCATCAGCATGCGTCAGCCCTCCTGACTCTCTGCCGGAGCCTCCGCCACTGCAGTGGCGGCACGCCCGACCTCGGTGCTGGTCGCGGTGGTGCCGGTGGCGCCGGACCGACGAGGGCGGCTCGGACGCTCGCGACGCGGGCGCTCCGGAGCAGCAGCGGCAGCGGTCAGCTCACGACGACCACCGACGATGTCACCCTTGTAGATCCAGACCTTCACGCCGATGCGACCGAAGGTGGTCTTGGCCTCGTAGAGGCCGTAGTCGATGTCCGCGCGCAGCGTGTGCAGCGGGACGCGACCCTCACGGTAGAACTCCGAGCGCGACATTTCGGCGCCACCGAGGCGGCCCGAGCACTGCACGCGGATGCCCTTGACGTTCGGCGAACGCATGGCCGACTGGATGGCCTTACGCATCGCGCGACGGAACGCCACACGGTTGGACAGCTGCTCGGCGACACCCTGAGCAACCAGCTGCGCATCCGACTCGGGGTTCTTGACCTCGAGGATGTTCAGCTGAACCTGCTTCTTGGTGAGCTTCTCCAGCTCGGCGCGGATGCGGTCGGCCTCCGCGCCACGGCGACCGATCACGATGCCGGGACGCGCGGTGTGGATATCCACACGGACGCGATCACGGGTGCGCTCGATCTCGACCTTCGAGATGCCTGCCCGCTCCATGCCGGTGGCGAGGAGCTTGCGGATCTGAACGTCTTCCTTCACGTATTCCGCGTACTGCTTGTCCGCGTACCAACGCGACTTCCAGTCGGTGGTGATACCGAGGCGGAAGCCATGGGGGTTGATTTTCTGTCCCATTTACTTTGCCCCTCCCTTCCGGCGGCTACGAGTGGCGCCGGCGGTGGGCACGCTCTCGACCTCGATGGTGATGTGGCTCGTGCGCTTGCGAATCCGGAACGCGCGGCCCTGGGCCCGCGGCTGGAAACGCTTCATGGTGGCACCCTCGTCGACGAAAGCCGTCGAGATGACCAGGGTGGCCGGGTTGAGGCCGAGGTTGTTCTCGGCGTTCGCCGCGGCGCTGGCCACGACCTTGGCAACCGGCTCGCTCGCGGCCTGCGGCGCGAACTTCAGGATCGCCAGGGCGTCCTCGACACGCTTGCCGCGGACCAGGTCCACGACGCGACGCGCCTTCATCGGGGTGACCCGCACGTGCTTAGCGGTAGCGCGGGCAGTCGGGTTCTGAACCGTTTCGGTGTTGGTTTCAGTCATCGCCGCTTGCTCTTCCGGTCGTCCTTGACGTGGCTCTTGAACGTCCTGGTCGGCGCGAACTCACCGAGCTTGTGGCCGACCATGTTGTCCGACACGAACACCGGGACATGCTTGCGACCGTCGTGGACGGCGAAAGTGTGGCCGATGAAATCGGGGATGATGGTCGAGCGACGCGACCAGGTCTTGATGACCTGCTTCGTGCCCTTTTCGTTCTGCACGTCCACCTTCGCGAGGAGGTGGTCGTCGACGAACGGGCCCTTCTTGAGGCTGCGTGGCATTTCTTACCTCCTCCTTAGCGCTTCTTGCCGGTCTTGCGGCGGCGAACGATGAGCTTGTCACTCGGGCGGTTGGGCTTGCGGGTGCGGCCCTCAGGCTGACCCCACGGGGAGACCGGGTGGCGACCACCGGAGGTCTTACCCTCACCACCACCGTGCGGGTGGTCGACCGGGTTCATGACGACACCACGGACGGTAGGACGACGGCCCTTCCAGCGCATACGGCCGGCCTTGCCCCAGTTGATGTTCGACTGCTCGGCGTTGCCGACCTCGCCGACGGTGGCGCGGCAGCGCACGTCGACACGGCGGATTTCACCGGAGGGCATACGCAGGGTCGCGTACGGCCCTTCCTTGCCGAGCAGCTGGATGCTCATGCCTGCGGCACGGGCCATCTTGGCGCCGCCGCCCGGACGCAGCTCCACGTTGTGGATCGTGGTACCGGTCGGGATGTTGCGCAGCGGCAGGTTGTTGCCCGGCTTGATGTCGGCCGTGGGGCCGGACTCGATCGGGCTGCCCTGCTGGATGCCCTTCGGCGCGATGATGTAGCGCTTCTCGCCGTCGGCGAAGTGCAGCAGTGCGATGTTGGCGGTGCGGTTGGGGTCGTACTCGATGTGCGCGACCTTGGCCGGGATGCCGTCCTTGTCCAGGCGACGGAAGTCGATGACACGGTAGGCACGCTTGTGACCGCCACCGCGGTGACGCGTGGTGATGCGACCGTGCGCGTTACGACCACCGGACTTGGTGAGCGGGCGCAGCAGCGACTTCTCCGGCGTCGACCGGGTGATCTCGGCGAAGTCCGAGACGCTGGAGCCACGACGGCCCGGCGTTGTCGGCTTGTACTTACGGATTGCCATGAGTTCTTCTCTACTTTCTGGATGACCAGCCGCTTACGCGACCGGGCCTCCGAAGATCTCGATGGGCTTGCTGTCGGCCGAGATGGTCACGAGCGCGCGCTTGGTGTCCTTGCGCTTGCCGTAACCGAAGCGGGTCCGCTTGCGCTTGCCCTGACGGTTGGCGGTGTTGACGCTGGTGACCTTGACGCCGAAAACCTTCTCGACGGCAATCTTGATCTGCGTCTTGTTCGAATCCGGGTGCACCAGGAAGGTGTAGGTGCCTTCCTCGATCAGTCCGTAGGACTTCTCCGAGATGACCGGTGCGAGCAGGATGTCGCGGGGGTCGGCGATGGTGCTCACTTGCTCTCCTCCTGGGCCGCCTCGGCGGGACCGTGAACGAACGCGTTCAGGGCCTCGACGCTGAACACCAGTTCGTCGCTGTTGAGGACGTCGTAGGTGTTGAGCTGATCCGGGGCGATCGGCAGCACGTTCTGCAGGTTCGCCACGCTCTTCCACGCGGCGACGTCCTCGCGACCGACGACGACCAGGAACTTCTTGCGGTCCGACAGCTCGGACAGGAAGCTCTTGGCGGCCTTGGTCGACGGGGTCTGACCCGCGACCAGCTCGGTGATCACGTGGATGCGCTCGTTGCGGGCCCGGTCGGACAGGGCGCCACGCAGGGCGGCGGCCTTCATCTTCTTGGGGGTCCGCTGGCTGTAGTCACGCGGCTGCGGGCCGTGGACGGTGCCACCGCCGGCGAACTGCGGCGCACGGGTCGAACCCTGGCGGGCGCGGCCGGTGCCCTTCTGGCGGTACGGCTTCTTGCCACCACCGGAGACCTGACCACGAGTCTTCGTGGCGTGGGTGCCCTGGCGAGCGGCGGCCAGCTGCGCGATGACGACCTGGTGCATCAGCGCGACGTTGGCGGTCACGTCGAAGATCTCCGCGGGGAGCTCGACGGTGCCTTCGGTCTTGCCGCCTGCGGCCTTAACGGTCAGCGTCAGGTTGGCCTTCTTGTCGAGGCTGGTCATGCGTGCGCACCACCCTTCACGGCGCTCTTGACGATCACGACGTTGCCCTTGCGGCCAGGGATGGCACCCTTGACCAGGAGCAGGCCGTTCTCGGCGTCGACCTTGTGAACCGAGAGGTTCTGCGTGGTGACGCGGTCGTTACCCATACGGCCCGACATGCGCATGCCCTTGAACACGCGGCCGGGAGTGGCGCAGCCACCGATCGAGCCCGGGCGACGGTGCACAGCCTGCGCACCGTGCGAGGCGCCCTGGCCCTTGAAGCCGTGACGCTTCATGGTGCCTGCGAAGCCCTTGCCCTTGCTGATGCCGGTCACGTCGACGTAGGTGCCCTCTTCGAAGACGTCGGCGGAGAGCTCCTGGCCGACCTCGAAGGTGGAGGCATCCGCGACGCGGATCTCGGTGACGTGGCGGCGCGGGGTGACACCGGCCTTGGCGAACTGGCCGGAAGTCGGCTTGTTCACCTTGCGCGGGTCGATGGCGCCGAAAGCGATCTGCACGGCCGAGTAGCCGTCGCGCTCCACGGTGCGGATCTGGGTGACCACGTTCGGGCCCGCCTTGATGACGGTGACCGGGACGACGCGGTTCTTCTCGTCGAAGACCTGGGTCATGCCGAGCTTGGTGCCCAGGATGCCGGCTGCGGGCCGGTTCTTGTTGTCAGTCATATCTCGAGTCCCCGTCACTGAATGTTGACGTCGACGCTGGCCGGCAGGTCGATGCGCATGAGCGCGTCGACCGTCTTCGGCGTCGGGTCGAGGATGTCGATGAGGCGCTTGTGCGTACGCATCTCGAAGTGTTCGCGCGAGTCCTTGTACTTGTGCGGCGAACGGATGACGCAGTACACGTTCTTCTCGGTGGGCAACGGCACAGGCCCGACCACACGGGCGCCAGTGCGGGTCACCGTCTCCACGATCTTGCGCGCAGACGCGTCGATCGCCTCGTGGTCATAGGCCTTGAGCCTGATGCGGATCTTTTGTCCCGCCACGCTAAGTGTCCTTTTCTCCGCTTTCCTTCGTGGTCACAGGAGCTGGCTCCTGCACCACCCTCATTTGCACAGCCCGAACACACGAAAGACGCCAGAACGCCACCGGGCACCGCCCAGTCCTCGCCGCTGTTCATCTGTCATGGTTCTCCGGTCCACGCGGTCGGGCGTGTCGCCTTTTCGCTCATTCTTCAGCCCTGGTCACTTACTCACCGCTGGCCTGGAACGTGGTCCCGGACGTATCCACACCGGCGAACCAGCGGGATACAAACTACTGCTCGCCTCGCTCGACCTCACTTCTCCGGAGAGAAGACATGATCCTGTGCAAGGCAACCCGAACAGTATGCACCATGCCGACGACGCTCTTCAAATCGGGGGTCATGAGGTATCGATCACGCCCCCATAGGGGCGTCTACCTGGACCGCATCGCCGGCTGGGCTGTGCCGGACCATGGTAGCTGGCGCGACGCTCGCCCTGGTCGGCGGAGGGTTACGCACTATCTTACTTTTGAGTAAGATAAGGGAATGACACAGGAAACCGCCACATACCGCGGCTGGAAGAAACTGCCCGACAACCGCATCGGGCACGCGCTGTTCTCGCTCGGCATGGTCGCGCGGGTCCCCTACTTCGGCACGGTGCTGCCGCAGGTGGTGCGGCTCGAGCCCGGCATCTGCGAGGTGACCTCGCCGAAGTGGTTCGGCATCCACAACCATCTGGGCACCTTCCACGCGATCGCGGCCTGCAATCTGGCCGAGGTCGCGATGGGCATGCTCAGCGAGGCCACCGTCCCCACCACCCACCGCTGGATTCCCAAGGCGATGAATGTGCAGTACCTGGCCAAGGCCGAGTCCGGGCTGCGCGCGGTGGCGAAACTGGACGAGCTCCCCGACTTCGCGGCGATCACCGAAGGCCAGGAACTCACGGTGCCGGTGTCGATCTACGACAAGGACGGCATCGAGGTCGTCCACGCCGACATCACCACCTGGGTCACGCCGCGCTGACCTGACCTCGCCGAAGTCGCCGCACCGGTACCGTTGTTGGCGAGACGACAGACGGGGAGGGGGAGTTCCGATGTTGGAAGTCGCGCACTTGGTCCGCCGGTTCGGCGACAACGTAGCGGTCGACGATGTGTCGTTCACGGTGGCGCCCGGGGTGCTGACGGGGTTCGTCGGGGGAAACGGGGCGGGCAAGACCACCACGATGCGAATGATCATGGGGGTCTTGGCCGTTCATTCCGGCGAGGTCAGGTGGGACGGCAGGGCGGTGACCGCGCAGGATCGGCGCTCGTTCGGGTACATGCCAGAGGAGCGCGGGTTGTATCCGAAGCAGCCGGTGGCCGATCAGCTCGTGTATCTGGCCCGGTTGCGTGGGATCGCGGCGAGCGAGGCCAAGGCGCGCACCAGGGAACTACTCGACCGGTTCGGGTTGGCCGATCGGGGCAAGGACAAGCTCGAGTCGCTGTCGCTGGGTAATCAGCAGCGCGTGCAGATCGCGGCGGCGGTGATCGCACAGCCGTCGGCGCTGATTCTCGACGAACCGTTCTCCGGGCTCGATCCCGTCGCGGTGGATTCGATGGCGGAGTTGTTGCGCGAGTACGCCGAGCTGGGCGTGCCGGTGCTGTTCTCCTCGCATCAGCTGGATCTGGTGGAGCGATTGTGCGATCGGCTGGTGATTCTCGCGGCGGGGCGAGTTGTCGGGCAGGGGTCGGTCGACGAGCTGCGCTCGGCAGGCGGATCGCGGTATCGGCTGGTGGTCGAGGGTGATCCCGGGTGGTTGCGGGAGTACCCCGGGGCGCGGGCGGTCGAGATCGACGGGGCGCGGGCGCTGTTCGGATTCGACGGTGCCGACACCGATGGGGTGTTGAAGGAGGCGCTGTCGCGTGGGTCGGTGCGGGAGTTCGCCGAGGTGCGGCCGACGGTCGCCGAGATCTACCGGGAGGTGACGGCATGAGAGGTCAGCGCCTGGAGGCGGTAGCTTGCGTGACCACGGAAGGCGCCCGATCATGCCGAGAGGTCGCAGTATGAGCGGCGTGTGGCGCATTGTCGCTGCCAGGGAGATCGTGGTGAAGCTGCGTGATCGCAACTTCGTCATCTCCACGGTGGTGACGGTCGTGGCGATCATCGCGTCGCTGGCGGTGAGCGGGTTTCTCAGCAGCAGGGCCGACAAGGTCGACGTCGCGATCGCGGGGCCGGAGGCCGCGGTGGTGGTCGAGACGGCGAACAGCCTGGCCTCGACCGCCGACACCGACACCATCTTCACCGGACACGCCGTCGCCGACCGCGCCGCTGTCGAACAGCTGGTGCGCGACGACGCGGTCGAGGTCGGCCTCGTTCCCGCCCAGCCCACCGGCTGGCAGCTCATCGGGAAAACCTCGGAGAACGATGACGCCACCACCTTTATCACCGCCGCCGCGCAGCAGATCGCGTTGCAGCGCAATGCCGCCGAAGCCGGGGTCTCGCTCGAGGAGCTGGCCCGTGGCGCTGCGGTGAGTTATGAGCTGCTGGAACGGGGCGCTGTCGACCCCGGGTTGAGCAAGATCGTCGCGTTCGTTTTCGCGTTCCTGTTCTACCTGGCGTCGGTGCTGTTCGGCATGTCCATCGCGCAGAGTGTGGTGGAGGAGAAGCAGAATCGCATCGTCGAGATCCTGGCCAGTGCGATGCCGCTGCGGCAGTTGCTGATCGGCAAGGTCGCGGGCAATACGGTGCTGGCGTTCATGCAGCTGGCGCTGTTCGTCGGGGCCGGACTGGCCGGCTTGGCGGTCACCGGAAGGGGCGCTCAGCTGGGCCAGATCGCCGGGGCCGCGGGCTGGTTCATCGTCTTCTTCCTCGTGGGGTTCCTCGCGCTGGCCAGCCTCTGGGCCGTCGCCGGTTCACTGTCCACCCGCAGCGAAGACCTCCAGTCCACCGCCACTCCCCTGTCGATGCTCATCATGATCGTGCTGTTCGCCGGCATCTTCCTCGACGGCACCGGCCGCGTGATCGCCTCCTACATCCCGATCACCTCCATCGTCGCCATGCCCGGCCGCCTCGCCGAAGGCACCGCCGCCTGGTGGGAACCCTTCCTGGCCCTGGCCCTGATGGCCGTGGCCACCTACGGCATCGTGATCGTCGCCGAGAAGATCTATCGCCGCTCCCTCATGCAAACCCAGGGCCGCCTGACGATGCGCCAGGCCCTGGCGCTGGAGGAATAGCAGACCGCGCCGGAGACGTCACACCTCCGGTTGGTTGCGCGGGGGTGCGGGCAGCGGATTGAATGCGGACGTGAGCGTTGCGCGGGAATTCGATATCTGCGTGGTCGGGTTGGGGCCGACCGGGCGGGGGTTGGCGCATCGCGCTGCGGTGGCGGGGTTGCGGGTGGCCGCGGTGGATCCGCGGCCGGAGCGGTTGTTCCCGCCGACGTTCTCGTGCTGGGTGGACGAGCTGCCCGCGTGGTTGCCGGAGAGTGCGATCGCGCAGCGGATCGCGGCGCCGACAGTGTGGACGAAGACCGAGCATCGGATCGAGCGGCCGTACTGCGTGCTGTCCAAGACGGGGCTGCACGCGGCGCTGGCGCTCGACGACGCGACCGTGTTCGCCGATCGGGCGGTTCGGGTCGAGCAGCATGAGGTGGAGCTCGCGGCCGGGACGGTGATCTCGGCGGCGACGGTGTTCGATACGCGGGGTCTGCCGACGCTGGGCAAGCGCAGGGCGGCATCGGCGCACGGGATTTTCGTCGACGCCGAGACCGCGGCGCCCATGGTCCCCGACGGCGAGGGTCTGCTGCTGGACTGGCGGCCGGAGAACGGCGCGGGACCGGACGAACCGCCGTCGTTCCTGTACGCGGTGCCGCTCGGCGACGGGACGGTGATCTTCGAGGAGACCAGCCTCGGCCTGCGCGGCGGAATGCCGCAGCACGAACTACGCAAGCGGACCCTGAGCAGGCTCGCGGCGCACGGCATCCGGCTCACCGGGGACGAGCCGCACGAGGCAGCGCACTACCCTCTCGACCAACCGCCACCGAAGAAGGGCACCGCGGTGGCCGTCCCGTTCGGATCACGTGGCGGGATGATGCACCCGTGCACCGGCTACTCGGTGGCCGACTCGCTCGCCCTGATCGACACCGCTGTCAGCGCGGTACAGCAAGGCCATGACCCGATCGCGGCACTGTGGCCGTGGCAGGCGCGCGCGGTGTACTGGATGCGAATGCGCGGGCTCTGGGGACTGGGCAGGCTCACCACCGACCAGTCGATCGCGATGTTCGAGGCGTTCTTCACCGAGTCCGAACGCGGTCAGCGGGCGCTGCTGTCGGCGCACGACGACTACACCGCGCTCGGCGCCGTCCTGTTCAACACGGTCGCCCACACCTGGCCGTTCCGCTGGCGCTACGACCTCGTCGGCTGGACCAACCGCGATCGCTGGCTCGACTACCCGTTCGCGCCCGCGGACGCAGAACGGCACGTGGGCTGACCCACGTGCCGTTCGAAGCGCGACGGACCTACGCCGACTCGGCCGCCTTCTTGTAGCCGACGATCGCCGGGTAGGCGAAGACCACCACCATGCCGACCGTCCACGCGACCGTCTTCAGCAGCGGTTCGGCGACCGGGCCGCCGTAGGACAGACCCTTCATCGCGTCGATCGCGCAGCTCATCGGCTGATTCGCGACGACCGACTGCAGCCAGGTCGGGTAGGCGAAGACCGGCACGAACCCGGAGTTGAAGAACATCAGCAGCGTGTTGACGATGCCGATCAGGCTGACCAGCATCACGCCCTCGGTGATGGTCGCCAACGCCGTCACCATGACGGCGAAGCCGAGACCGAACAGCACCGGGATGCAGATCAGCGCGATGTTCGCCAGCGGGTCCTCCATGAACAGGAACCCGAGCGGCACCGCGACCAGCAGCACGATGACCGTGGTGGTCAGGATGCGCAGCGCTTCGGCCAGCAGCCTGCCGGTGAGCAGCGACGCCCGGTTCAGCGGCATCGTGTAGAAGCGGCTGAGCAGCCCGCTGGCCTTGTCGCGTTTGAAGCCGAGCGCACTGACCACCGCGCCGGTCATCGCGGCGATCAGGGTGAGCAGCGCGGCCTGGCCGTAGATGCTCGGTATGCCGGTGGCATCGGTGATCGAGTCACCGAGCACGACCTGGAACATCAGCAGGGTCACCGCGGGATACACGACGGTCTGGATGGTGGTCGACGGGTCGCGCAGCCACACCATGAGCAGCCGTTTGCACTGGAGCAGGCTGTGGACGAACCACACCGACACCGAGGTCACCGGCTTGGCGTCGACCACGGGCAGCTCGGCCGCGGTCTTGGCCGCGGCCATCGGCTGGTCGATCCGCTCGGTCGTATCCACTGTCGTCATGATCGCCTCACACTCGCCCACACCGCCAGTGGGAGGAAGAAAATGCTGACCGCACCGAGCCACACCAGCGACACCCACACGCCGTCCCAGCTGGCTCCGCCCGCGGCCATATCGCTCAGC
This sequence comes from Nocardia sp. NPDC055053, assembly GCF_053608285.1. NCBI lineage: Bacteria > Bacillati > Actinomycetota > Actinomycetes > Mycobacteriales > Nocardiaceae > Nocardia > Nocardia sp. NPDC055053. The sequence goes on from NZ_JBSGVD010000025.1 coordinate 17,825, forward strand.
GACTGGGAGAACTGCGAGATCGGCTGATTGCGGGCGAACCCACGAATCCAGGACGGGAAACTCTGCTCCGGCACGAAGCCGGTGGAGAGCATGCCGAAGATCAGGATCGGCAGCGTGAGCGCCTGGCTCAACGCCTCCGGGTTCTTGGTGAGGCTGCCCAGCGCGTCGGCGCCGAAGGTGAGCACCAGCCCGACCAGCAGCGCGAAGCCACAGAACAGCATGGCCTGACCGAACCCGGCGTCGAACCGGAAGCCGATCAGGTAGCCGTAGCCGATGGTCGCGACCAGCGAGACCACCGAGCGGACCAGACCCGCGCTGATCCGTGACGCCAGCGGCACGATGGTGCCGATCGGCATCGTCTGCAGCCGGGTACTCAAGCCGGTGAGCGCTTCGAACGCGGCCAGCTGGGCGTTCGACATCATCGTCATCGCCATCGTCTGCAGCACGACGATCGGCATCACGTACTGGGCGTAGTCGATGCCCTGGAACTTCATCACGTACCGCAGCGGCAGGTAGAAGCCCAGCGTCACCACCAGCGGGAAGATCAGCGCGACGATCAGTTCGCCCTTGGTGACCATGGTCCATACGACGCGGCCGGTCAGCGCCCGCCACTGGGCGAAGCTGCTCGGGTGCGCCGCGGGGACCGTGGCGAACAGCTCGTCCGCCCGGAGAGTCGGCACGCTCACTGGTGCCCGCCCGAATGCCCGGTGATCGACAGGAACACGTCGTCGAGCGACGGCCTGCGCAGCGCGATGTCGGCCAGGTCGATACCCGCGTTGTCGAGCCTGCGCAGTGCCTCGGCCAGGGTGGCCGCGCCGTCGGGGGCCGGGATGGAGAGCTTGTCGGCGCCGTCGACCTCGGCGGCGACGGCGGCCGGGACCAGGTCACCGAGGGCCTGCACGGTGGCCGGGATGCGGCTGATGTCGAGCGGGACGATCTCGCAGAAGCTGCCGCCGGTGCGCGCCTTGAGCTGGTCGGCGGTGCCTTCGGCGATGACGGTGCCCCGGTCGATGACGATGATGTTGTCGCTGAGCACGTCGGCCTCTTCGAGGTACTGCGTGGTCAGCAGCACCGTGATGCCCTGGTTCTTGAGCGCGGTGACCAGGTCCCACACGCCCTGACGGCTGCGCGGGTCCAGACCGGTGGTCGGCTCGTCGAGGAAGACGACCTCGGGCCGCACGACCAGCCCGCAGGCGATGTCGACGCGGCGGCGCATACCGCCGGAGTAGTTGCGCACGGCACGCTTGCCCGCACTGACCAGGTCGAACTCCTCGAGCAGGGTGTCTGCGCGTTTGCGGGCGGCCGATTTGGCCAGGCCCATCAGCCTGCCGAACAGCTCGAGGTTCTCCCGGCCGGAGAGGTTCTCGTCGAGGGCGGCGTACTGGCCGGTCATCATGATCGACCGGCGCACGGCCGCGCTGTCGGTGAGCACGTCGTGTCCGGCGACGACCGCGGTGCCGGAGTCGGGGCGCAGCAGCGTCGACAGGATCTTGACCGTGGTGGTCTTCCCGGCGCCGTTGGGTCCCAGGATGCCGAGCACGCTGGCCTTTTCCGCCTGGAAACTGATGCCCTGCAACGCGTGCACATCGCCGAAGGACTTGCGCACGTCGGACACCAGCACCGCGGGCTCACCGCCGCGCGACGCGACGCCACCTGCGGGCGAATCCACTGAGATCGAACTCGGCATCAACTCTCCACCATCGGCCGGGTGCGGCGCCCATGCTCGGGCGAGCGCACACGGAATTTGCTTCCCGGTAAGTGATCCATACCGTTCGGCGCGATGTTACCGGTCCGCCGGTTCTCCCGGTCCGGTCTGCGTGGACCCGGCCGGTGACGTGGCTGCTGTGGTTTTGCTCACGGGGGCAGTGGAAGGGCAGTGCGATGACCTTGTCGGCGCGGCCTCCGCGCCCATACGCTGACGTCGGGGAAACACTCGTCTCACCGGCCCGCGCGCGGGCGTGTTCGATCTCGTGAGAGGTGACAATGGGCGACTCGGCACCGGCAGGCACAGCCGCGCCGGCGGGGCGGTCCGGCGTGCTGACGTCGTTCGACCCGCGCACCGGCGAAAAGCTCGCGCAGTATCCGGTCCACGGGCAGGCCGAGGTCACCCGCGCGGTGCGCACGGCCCGCGCGACCCAGAACTGGTGGGGTGAACTGGGATTCGGCGCCCGCAAGCGTCTGCTGCTGGATTGGCGCGGCTATATCGCCAGGCATACCGGCGAATTGGTGGAAGTGCTGCGCGGCGAAACGGGCAAGCCGGAGGCCGACGCCACGCTGGAAGTGATGCTGGCGGTGGAGAATCTGGACTGGGCCGCCCGCAACGCGCAGAGCACGCTCGGCCGTAAACGATTGGCCACGGGGTGGTTCACCCGCAATCAGCATGCCTCGGTGGGTTATCTGCCGCTGGGCGTCGTCGGCGTGCTCGGAGCCTGGAACAACCCGGTCTTCACGCCGATGAGCTCGATCGCCTACGCCATGGCGGCGGGCAACGCGGTGGTGTTCAACCCGCACGAACTGACCACCGGCGTCGGCACCTGGCTGGCCGAGAGCTGGGCCGCGGTGGCGCCCGATCAGCCGGTGCTGCAAGCGGTCACCGGCGACGCGCGCACCGCGACCGCGCTGTGCAGGGCCAAGGTCGACAAGATCGCCTACGCCGGTCCGGAAGCGGGCGGGCGGGACGTGATCGCACTGTGCGCGCAGACGCTGACGCCGGTCGTGGTCGAGCACAGCGGCAAGGGCAGCATGATCGTGCACGTCGACGCCGTTCTCGACGCGGCGGCCGAGGCCGCGGTCTTCGGCGCGATGGCCAACGCGGGCCAGAACGCCTCGGGCATCCAGCGCTGTTATGTCGCCGACTCGGTGTTCGACGACTTCCTTGCCAGGGTGGCCGACCGGGCCGCGAAACTGCGGCCGGGCGCCGACAATCGCGCCGCCTACGGCCCGATGATCAACGCCACCCAGGTCGACGTGGTGCGCAAGCAGGTCCGCGATGCCATCGCCCGCGGCGGGCACGCGGTCCTCGGCGGCCTCGATTCCTTCCGCGACCCCTATGTGGAGCCGATCGTGCTGGCGGAGGTGCCGGAGGAGAGCATCGCGATCACCGGCGAGGGCATCGGCCCGGTACTGGTGGTGAACCGCGTCGCCGACCTCGCCGACGCGGTGACCAGGGTGAACGCGGCGGGCAACGGCATCGCGGTCACCGTGTTCACCCGCGATATCCCCAGCGCCGAGTTCATCGCCGAACAGCTGAGAGTCGGTGTGGTGACAGTGAATTCGTCGACCGCGTTCACCGGCATCCCCGCCCTGCCGTTCGGCGGCGTCGGCGAGTACGGGCAGGGCCACAGCCACGGCAGGCAGGGTCTGCGCGAATTCAGCCGCACGATGTCGATCGCCCGCAGGCGCTACCGTGCCCCGATTCGACTATCGACCTTCGACCGTCACCCCGGCCATCTGCACGCGGCGAAAGCCCTCTTCCGGCTCCGTCACGGCCGCTAGCGGTCGTTCAGTTCCGGCCGGGCCGCGCCGCCGAGGAGGACGGCGCCGGTCAGTGCGCCGAGGCGGGCGAGTTGTTCGGGGCGGGAGTCGAAGCGCAGCAGCCTGCCGACGTCGATGATCTGGCCGATCGCGGCGTGCACGCGGAAGCGCGCTTCGATCGGGTCGTCGTCGAGCAGGTTGGCCCACTCGAGGATGTTCTGGCGCTGGATGGCGCGCAGCCGATGCTGTTCGGCCTGCGGGAGATTGCTGAACTCCGCGTAGTAGACCGGCATGATCTCCGGGGTCGCGAAGGTCAGGCGGGCATAGCGGTCGGCGATGCGGCGCGCGGCGTCGGCGCGGCTCTCGGCCTCGGCCAGCGCCTCCCCGATGGCGACGGCCAGGCGGTCGCCGGTGCGGTGGAAGGCGGCGGCGAGCAGGTCGGCCTTGCTGTCGAAGTGCCGGTAGACGCTGGAGGCGTTGATGCCGACGGCTGCCCCGATCTCCTCGATGCCCGATTCGTGGTAGCCGTTGCGGCCGAAGATCCGGATCGCCTCGGTGAGCAGCTGTTCGCGTTTCGAGGTCACCGGCAGGCCACGGTTCTGTTTGTCCGGTTCGGCCTCGGCCGGTGCGGGCGGCAGCTCGGCACGCACGATCGCCCAGGCCATATCGCGCAGCACGGCGAGCATCCGCGTGTGCGAGAGCGTGGTGCGATGCGCGGCGATGCTGGCCAGCGAACTCAGCGCGCCGACCGCGAGCAGGGTGACATTCTCGGCGCTCGCCTCGGGTCGCAGTTCGGCGATCGGCGCGGCGACCATCGCTTCCAGCTCGCGGTAGAACGCACGGATGCGCACCCGGTCCTCGCGCTCGAGATAGCGGCGTTCCCAGCGGTAGAGGCCCGCCTCGCGGCGGATGTCGATATTGTGCTCGGCGACGGCGGTGAGCAGCGCGTCGAGTCTGGCCTCTGCGCTCAGCGCCGGATCGTCGGCGGCTTTCGCGACGTCACGCAGCCCACGCGCGCCTTCCTCGGCAGCGGCGACAAGCAGGGCGTATTTGTTGGCGAAGTGGCGGTAGAGGGCGGGACCGGAGATGCCGACCTCGGCCGCGATCTCGTCCACACCCACCGGGTAGTAGCCGCGCGCGCTGAACGCACGGGCGGCGGCCCGCATGATCTGGATCTTGCGATCCTTGGGCCTGCGGCGCACGACCCGCGCCGGTGCGGTGGTCGGCTCGCAGGCGCGTTCGGCCTCACTGCGATCGGCGACCATGCACTCACTTCCGTTCCGCGAACCAGGGCTGTAGACGGCTGTCGGCAGCGCCGGACCAGTCAACCTAAGTTAACCACAATTCGCAAACGTCGAGAGGCAGTCCGGCAAACGAAAAACGCCCCGGCGATACCGGGGCGGCTTCGTCGAACGCGAAGAACCTTACAGGCCGAGGCCGCGAGCCAGGACCGGCCACGACAGCTTCAGCTCGTCCTGCCAGTAGCCCCACGAGTGGGTGCCGTTGGGACGGAAGTTGAAGGTCGCCGGGATGCCGAGCTCCTGGAGGCGGTTCGCCAGGTTGTGCGTGCAGAAGTTGGTACCCGCCTCGATGACGCCACCGATGATGATCTGGTTGGCCAGGCCGTAGGGGCCGGGCAGCGCGTGCGGACCGTTGAGGGTGTCGTACGGGCCGGGCAGGCCGTTGCCGGTGGAGACGTAGAGATCGACACCACGCAAGCCCTCGGCGTTGACGTACGGGTCGTTCGCGACCCACTCCTCCGAGCCCTGCGGACCCCACATGTTCATGGTGTCGCCGCCGCCCCAGGTCTCGACCGTGAGCTTGACGAACTCGGAACCGACCGGGTCGCTGGTCTGCGCGCACCCGCTGTAGGCGGCGGCCGCCTTGTAGAGGCCGGGCTTGGCGATCGGCAGCGCGAGCACGGTGGTGCCCGAGGTGGACAGGCCCGCGATGGCGTTCACGCCGTTGGTGCCGAGCGCGCCGTCGATCAGCGGGGGAAGTTCCTCGGTGAAGAAGGTCTTCCACTTGTTGCGGCCGACGACCGGGTCGTCCTTGATCCAGTCGGTGTAGTAGCTCCAGGAGCCGCCGATCGGCTGGATGACGTTGACGTTCTTGTCGCCGAGGAACGCCAGCGCGTCGGTCTTGGCGACCCAGGACGCGGCGTCCTCGCCGCCACCGGCACCGTTGAGCAGGTACAGGGTGGGGCGCGGGACGGAGGCGTCGGCCGGGCGCTGCACGTCGACGATGATGTTCTGGTCCATGGCCGCGGAGTACACGTGTAGCCGCAGGCTGCGTGAATCCTTGACCTCGGCCTTGACGATCTTGGAGCCGTCCTCGGAAACGGGATTGGCGAGCAGGGTTTTGGAATCGATGATCGGGTCAGCCGAGGCCGGGCTCGCTCCGATGCCGGACATCAGTCCGGCGGCCACTGCGGTTGCCGCGATCATCGCCGCGGCGCGGGAGCCACGACGCCGGGAGTGCCGACGAATCAATTTCGCACCTTCGCTTCGTTTCGAATGGGTTGCACCACGCCAGAACCCTACGGGTTACCAGGCCGCTACAACAGTAGGAATCGTTACAACAGCGCGGTCACATCATGCCTCACCAGCCACACCGATTTCATCGGGCCCCGGACTCCCGGTCACCCGCATCGAGCAGCTCCGCCAGGCGCGGTCCGATCTCGGCCAGCGCTTGCGGTGAGGTCATCTGATCATGCACTACCGCGACCGGCCGGTCGCGCACTTCGCCGTCGACATACGGCGACCAATTCCGCGCCGCCGTCTCGTGCCCGAGCGCGCTGAAATACTCCAGCCTGCCCCGGAACACCGCGGGCCGGTGCTCGGCGATCAGCTCGGCCGAGCGCACGGCGCTGCGGTAGATCCGGCGCACCCGTTCCGGGGTGAGCACGGCCATGTTGGCCGGGATGATCGCGTGCAGCGCGGCCAGCCCGTCCTCGCTGAGGTCGCGCACGCCCGCGGCGGGCAGTGCCGCGCCGAGGTCGACGCCGAGTTCGGCGAGCGCGTCGCGGACCGCGGTGTGGAAATCGGGGACGTCGATGTCGGGGTGCGAGTCGAGCATCGCCAGCAGCGAGACCCGCTCCCCCGCCGCCTGCAGTTCGGTGGCGACGGCGTGCGCGAGCACACCGCCCAGCGACCAGCCCATCAGCCGGTACGGGCCGTGCGGCTGCTCGGCCTTGATCTCGGCGACATAGCGCCGGGCCATCTCGGCGAGCGTGCCGGGCAGGTAGCCCGCCTCGCTCAGCGCGGGCGACTGCAGGCCGAAGATCGGCCGCCGGGCTGGAATGTACTGTGCCAGACCGGCATAGCACCAGGACAGGCCGTACATCGGGTGCACGCAGAACAGCGGGCCGCCCGCTTCGGTGCCGTGCGGCACCCGGTTGCGGATGGGCAGCAGCACGCCGAGGGCGTCGTCGGATTCGAGGTCGTAGTCACCGGTCCCGGACTGGGTGGCATCGATGCGGTCGGCCAGCGCGGCGACCGTGGCGTCGGTGAAGAACCACTGCACCCGCACCTCGGCGCCGACCCTGGTGCGTAGCCTGCTGATCGCCTTGGTGGCGACCAGCGAGTTACCGCCGAGCTCGAAGAAGTCGTCGTCGAGGCCGACCTTGCCCGCCCCGAGCACCTCCGCGTACACCTCGGCGACAGCGCGCTGCAGCGGGGTCGTCGGCGGCCGGTAGGGCCGGGTGGTGACCGCGGGCACCGGCAGCGCCTTGCGGTCGAGCTTGCCGCTCGCGTTGAGCGGCAACGACTTCAGTGTCACCAGGGTCGATGGCACCATGTACGACGGCAGCGCCGCGCGAGCATGGGCGAGCAGTGCCGTCTCGTCGAGTCCGTTGCCGCTCTCGATCGAGTAGCCGGCGGCGGGAGTCGCCGTCTCGGGCTTTTCGTTCTCGGCGGGCACCACATAGCCGACCAACCGGTCACCGGTCGGGCCGTGAACGAGGGCGACGGCGGCGTGCCGGATGTCCGGGTGGTCGCGCAGCACGGCCTCGACCTCACCGAGCTCGATCCGCTGACCACGCAATTTCACCTGGAAGTCGCTGCGCCCCAGGTACTCCAGCTCCTGCTCGGCGGTCCAGCGGACCACGTCGCCGGTGCGGTAGAGCCTGCCACCGCCGGGCTGGGCGACGAACCGCTCGGCGGTCAGCGCTGGCGCGCCGAGGTAGCCCCGCGCCAGCTGCACACCTTCGAGGTACAGCTCGCCCGCGGTGCCGGGCGGTACCGGCAGCAGCTGCCGATCGAGCACATGCACGCGGGTGTTGGCGACGGGCGCGCCGATCGGAATGCTCACGGCGGCACCGGCTTCGGCCTGCGCGGCGGTGACGACGGTCGCCTCGGCCGGGCCGTACCAGTTGATCAGCTCGACACCGGGCAGCGCCTGCGCGAACCGTCGTGCGGTCGACGCCGACAGCGCCTCACCGGCGGCGAAAACCCGGCGCAGCGCGGGGAACTCGGCGTCGCGCCCATCGGAGAGGAAGGCGTCGAGCATGGACGGCACGAAATGCACCGTGGTGACGGCACGTTCGGCTAGCACCCGGGCCAGGTAGACCGGATCGCGGTGGCCATCGGGTTCGGCGATCACCACGGTCGCGCCGGTCTGCAACGGCCACAGCAGTTCCCAGGTGGAAATGTCGAAGGTGACCGGCGTCTTGTGCAGCACCACGTCGCCGGGACCGTGCGGGTAGGTGCGCTGCGCCCAGCGGAACTGGGCGACCAGCTGGCGGTGGGTGAGCATGACGCCCTTGGGCGTACCGGTGGAGCCGGACGTGTGGATGACGTAGGCCAGGTTGTCCGGCTGCGGCGCGGCCATCGGCACCGGCGCGGCCGTACCCAGGTTGTCGATCTCGACGACGGGAACCGCCGCGGCAGTGTCGAATCCGGTACCGCCGGTGGTGAGCACGCAGACGGGAGCGGCCGCGGCCAGTACCCGCTCGGTGCGCTCGGCCGGATGATCCGGGTCGACCGGCACATAGGCGGCACCGGTGCGCAGCACCGCGTAGATCGCGGTCACCAGATCGATGCCGCGTCGCATCGCGACCGCGACCAGCGACTCGGGGCCGGCACCCTCGGCGCGCAAAGCGGCGGCGAGGGCGCGCACCCTGGCGTCGAATTCGCCGTAGGAGAGCGAGGTTTCGCCGTCGACGAGCGCGACGGCGTCGGGCGACTTCGTGACCTGCGCGTCGAACAGCGACAGCAGGGTCGACTCGTCGAGCAGTTCCGGCGCGTCGGTGGCGTTGACCGCGGACAGGGTCGCGCGTTCCTCCGCCAGCAGCACGTCGATCTCGGCGATCCGCGCGTGCGGCGCCCTGGTGAAGCGGGCGAGCAGCATCGAGAAGCGTTGCGCCAGCGCGGTCGCGGTGTCCTCGCCGAACACATCGCGCAGGTATTTCACCGAGACGCGCAGCTGTCCGTCGGCGACGACCTGCACGGTCAGCGGGTAGTGCGTGCCGTTGGTGGCGTCCATTCCGGTCACGGCGGCCGATCCGCTGGCGGCCTGGGCCAGCCCCTCCCGGTCGACCGGGAACGATTCGAACACGACCAGCGAGTCGAACAGGGCCTCGATACCCGCGATCTCCTGGATCTCGCCGAGCCCGAGGTAGTGGTGATCGAGCAGCGCGGCCTGATCGTCCTGCAGTCTGCGCAGCAGTTCGGCGACGGTGTCGCCGGGCCGCACCCGCACCCGGACCGGGATGGCGTTGAGGAACAGGCCGACCATGCGTTCCACCCCGTCGAGCGCGGCGGGCCTGCCGGAGACGGTCGCGCCGAACACGACGTCGTCGCGGTCGACCAGGCGCGCGATGAGCACGCCCCACGCGGCCTGGACCACGGTGTTCACCGTGACGCCGAGGCCGGCGGCGAGTTCGCTCAGCGCGGCGGTGTCGGCCTGCGACAGCGCGAAGCCGGTTTCGCCTGTCCCCGTGGCGATCTCGCGCCCCTGGTCGACCGGGGCCAGCGGGGTCGGCTCGGCGAGACCGGTGAGCGCGGCGCGCCAGGCCTGGCGCGCGGCCTCGGGGTCCTGATCGACGAGCCAGGCCAGGTAGTCGCGGTAGGGCGCCGGTTTCGGCAGGCGCCGCGTGCGAGCGCCGACCGCGTAGGCGGTGAGCAGTTCCTGCAGCAGCAGCGGGGTCGACCAGCCGTCGATCAGGATGTGGTGGCTGGTGACCAGCAGGTGCGCGGTGTCCGGCGTGCGCACCAGGGTGAAGCGCAGCAGGGGCGCGACGGCCATGTCGAAGTGCGCGGCGACGTCGGCCGCTCTGATCCGCTGGTAGGACGCGGCGTCGGCGTCGATGACCTGCCACGGCACGTCGATGTCGTCGAGCACCACCTGCAGCGGGGTGCCCGCGGCGTCGGTGGCGAAGGCGACGCGCAGGTTGTCGTGCCGGTCGAGCACGGTCTGCGCGGCGCGGTGCAGTCGCTCGGCGTCGACGGCCGGGTCGAGGTCGAGGACGAACTGGGTGATGTAGGGGTCGACCGAGTTCTCCGCGAGCAGGGCGTGGAACAGCATGCCCGATTGCAGCGGCGTCACCGGCCACACGTCGCTGAGCAGCGGGTAGCGGCGGGCGAGCCTGCCGAGTTCGGTCTGGCCGAGGCGAACCAGCGGGAAGTCCGACGGGGTGAATCCGCCTGCGCCGGGACGCAATCCATGTTCGGCGAGGCCGCCGAGCGCGCGGATCCAGTGTTCGGCGAAGGCCTTGACCGCGTCGGCGGTGAGCACCGCGGTGGCGTAGTCGAAGCGGGCGACCATGCCGTCGGCGGTGGCGTCGACTGTCAGGGCCAGCGCCAGGTCGTCGGCGGTGACGTCGGTGTGCACCTTGGCCGGGCGCAGATCGCGGAAGCGCACCGCGAACCGGCCGCGGTCGAGCGCGCGCACGCTGTCGGCGGCCTCGACGTCGAGGTAGCGCAGCAGGCCGAAGCCGGCACCGTGCGCGGGCACCGTCCGGCGCAGTTCCTTGATCTGGGCCAGCGCGATACCGGCGGCCGGACCGCCGACGAGCGCGTCGGCGATGTCGACGCCCTCCAGGCGCAGCGCCAGCGGATAGTCGGTGGTGAACCCGCCGACGACGTTCTCCGCGTCGGTCCTGCCGAGCACGCGCTGGTCGGCGCGCAGCCGGACCACGGTGCCGATCGCCCGCGCGACGGCGGAGTCGGCCGCGGTGGACAGGGCGAGCGCGGCGGCGGTGAGCAGCACCTCGTCGACGGTGGCGCGGTAGGCCTCGGCGACCGTGCTGACGGCGGCGGTACCTTCGCCGGTGATGCTCAGCGAGACCCGGTTGCGCTGGCTCAGATCGGCGGATTCGGCTGCCCTGGAACGGATCGCGCGATGCCAGTATTCGCGTTCGGTGCGGGCGCGGGCCGAGGACGGGTAGTCGGCGAGCCTGCGCACGAGGTCGCCGAGCCCGGCATCGGGTGCGGCAGGCGCCGCGTGGCGGCCGCGGCTCCACGCCGTGGTCAGCTGGTCGACGACCGAACGCAACGACGCCTCGTCCAGGACGAGGGCATTGGCGACAACGACCAGGGTGGAGCCACGCTCGGCGTTGCCGGTGAGCACGAAGTGGATATTGCGGCCCTCGTCCGGATCGAGCGCGGCGGCGGCCGCGGCGACGATGTCGTCGACCGGCAGCGAGGACTCACCGTCGGTGGCGTCGAGTTTGCGGAAGGCGTCGCCGGTCCGCTCCTCGTGCGACGGAATCACCAGAGCCGGTGTGGCACCGGAGCGGTCGAGTACCGCCCACAGCATCGGATGCTGGTTCATCACGGCGTGGGCGACATCGGCGACCGCCTCGTCGGAACAGTCCGCTGGCACGTCGAGCAGCACCGCGCGCGGTTCGACCGCGCTCTCCCCCGCCTCGATCAGCTGGGCCGCGGTGGCGGTCAGCGGCAGGGCGGCGGGCCGCGTGCCCGCGTCCAGCGTGACCTCGGCGCGCTCGGCGAGCGCACCGACGGTGCGCGCGTCGAACAGGTCACGCGGGCGCAGCACCACGCCTGCCGCCGCGGCGCGGGAGACCACCTGGATGGCGGTGATGCTGTCGCCGCCGAGGGCGAAGAAGTCGTCGTCGAGGCCGACCCGGTCGTGGCCGAGCACCTCGCCGATCACCCGGGCGACGGCGCGTTCGGCCGCGGTGCGCGGCGGCCGGTGCTCGCTGCGCACGGTGACCGGGTCCGGTAGTGCGCGCCGGTCCAGCTTGCCGACCGGCGTCAGCGGGAGTTCGTCGAGGACGACGATCGCGGCGGGCACCATGTAGTCGGGCAGTACCCGCGCGGCCAGGGCGGTGAGTTCGGCCGGGTCGAGCCGCTCCCCCGGTTCGGCCAGGACGTAGGACACCAGCATGGTCGCGCCTGCGCCGTTGTCGCGGCCGAGGGTGGTGACCCAGGAGACGCCGGGCGCCGCGGCCAGGACGGCGTCGATCTCGCCGAGTTCGATCCGCAGGCCGCGGATCTTCACCTGGAAGTCGTTGCGGCCGACGAACTCCAGGACGTCACCGTGGCGGCGGACGAGGTCGCCGGTGCGGTAGAGGCGGGATCCTTCGGGTCCATACGGGTCGGCGACGAAGCGTGCCGCGGTCAGGCTGAAGCGGCGGTGGTAGCCGCGGGCCAGCTGGATGCCGCCCAGGTACAGCTCACCGGTGACGCCCTCGGGGACCGGGCGCAGGCGCTCGTCGAGGACAAGCGCGCGGATGCCGCGGATCGGACCGCCCATGTGCACCGCCGCGCCCGGCTCGAGCGGGTCGCTGATGCACGTCATGATTGTGGTCTCGGTGGGCCCATAGCCGTTGTGGAACTTGCGCTGCGGCAGGGTGTTCCAGCGTGCGACGAGGTCGTCCGGCACGTGCTCACCGCCGACGACCAGCGCGCGCAGGCCCGGCACACCGGCCGGGTCGAGCGTCGCGACGACCGCGGGCGTGAGAAAGGCGTGCGTCACGCCTTCGGACCGGATGAGCTCGGCGAGCTCGGTACCGCCGACCGAGCCCGCCGGTGCCACCACCAGCGTGCCCGCGCCGCCGAGCGCGAGCAGCAGCTCGAGCATGGACGCGTCGAACGACGGCGAGGCGAAAGCCAGTGCGCGCGTGTCGGAATCGAGGCCGTAGCGCTGCTTCTGCTCGGCACAGAAGTTGGCGAGCCCGGCGTGGGTGACGACAACGCCCTTGGGCAGACCCGTCGAGCCGGAGGTGTAGATCATGTACGCGCCGTTGCCGGTTCGCGGCTGGGAGCGCAGCTCGATCTCGCGCAGGCCGACCGAGGCGTAGCCCGCGGCCTCGCCCATGAATTGCCGATCGTCGAGCGCGACCCAGCCGCCGTCGCCGGGCAGGGCGGGCAGCCCGGCGAGTTCGGCGGTGAGGGTGATGCCGAAGACCGCGTCCGAGTCGGCGGCCATGTGACTGATCCGCTCGGCCGGGTAACCGGGATCGATCGGCACGATCAGCGCGCCGGTGCGAGCGATCGCCCACACCGCGAGTACCGATTCGACGGACCGTCGGATCGCCACGGCGACAGCGACTTCCGGACCCGCACCGCGGGCGATGAGACCGCGGGCCAGCTGGTTGGCCGCCGCGTCGAGCTGGGTGTAGGTGAACCCGCGGCCGCCACCGCGCACGGCGACACCCGTCGGGTTGGCGCGCACGGCGGCGTCCATCAGCTGCGACAGCGTGCGTTCGGGTTCGGCGGGCGGGCCTGCGAAGGTGGTCTGCGCGGTGAACTCGGCGTCGTCGAGCAGGTCGACGTCACCCACCGCGATCTCCGGATCGGCGACCAGCTCGGCGAGCACGCGGGTGAACCGCGCACCGAAGGCCCGCACCGTCGATTCGTCGAACAGATCTGTGGCGTAGGTGAATTCGGCGTGCATGCCGCCGTGGTCGGGCCGTTCGCGCACGGTGAGCAGCAGGTCGAACTTGGCTTCGGCGGTGCGGGCGTCCAGCGCGCTCACCCCGATGCCGGGCAGTTCGAACGCGACCGGGGCGAGGTTCTCGAACGACAGCGCCACCTGGAACAGCGGATGCCTGCCCGCCGACCTGGCCGGCTGCACCGCCTCGACGACCCGCTCGAACGGGACGTCGGCGTGTGCGAAGGCCCGCAGGTCGGTGTCGCGGGTCTGCCGCAGCAGCGCGGTGAACGGCTCGGCCTCGGCGATCCGGCTGCGCAGCACCAGGGTGTTGACGAACATGCCGACGAGATCGTCGAGCTCACGGGCACCGCGGCCCGCGATCGGGGTGCCGATCGCGACGTCGTCGGTGCCGCTGGTGCGGGCCAGCAGCACCGCGAGCGCGGCCTGCACGACCATGAACACGGTGACACCTTCGGCGCGGGCCAGCCCGGCCAGGTCCGCGTGCAGCGTGGCGTCGATCTCGACGGTGCTGACGGCGCCTGCGAAGGACTGCACCGGCGGGCGCGGCCGGTCGGCGGGCAGCGCGATCTCCTCGGGCAGCGCCTCGAGTTCCCCGGTCCAGTAGGCCAGCTGCGCGGCGGCCGTCGATCCCGGATCGGCTTCGTCGCCGAGCGATTCCCGTTGCCACACCGCGTAATCCGCGTACTGGAGCGGCAGCGGCGACCAAGCGGGCGCCGCGCTCTCGGTGCGCGCGGTGTAGGCCAGCACCAGGTCACGGGTGAGCGGACCCATCGAGAAACCGTCGGCGGCGATGTGATGGGCGACGAACACCAGCACGTGGTCGTCGGCACCGAGTCGCAGCAGCCGCAGCCGCACCGGTGGCGCGGTGGTGACGTCGAACCCGGTGGCGACCGTGCGGCGCACCTCGTCCTCGAGCTGGTCAGCGGTGACCGGCACCGGCGTCAGGTCGATGTGCACCGATCCGGGCGCGAGGATCTCCTGCACCGGCTCGCCGCTCTGTATACCTCGATCGGCAGAGCGACCGGCGGGCGCGGAGCGCGACCAGGCGGAGCCGGCGGGAGCGGCGCCACCCGGCACCGGGTAGCGGGTGCGCAGGACCTCGTGCCGGGCGAACAGGTCGCCCACGGCGACGCCGAGGGCGGCGAGGTCGAGGGCGCCGGTGAGGCGGATCGCGGCGGGGATGTTGTAGACGGTGGCGTCGGGGTCGAGCTGGTTGAGCAGCCACATCCGCTGCTGGGCCAGTGACAGCGGCAGCCGTTCCGGGCGCGGTCCGGCGACCAGCGGCAGCGCGGCGAGTTCGTCGGACCTGTGCACGCGCAGGGCGAGGTCGGCCACGGTCGGTGCCTCGAACAGCAGGCGAACGCCGACCGCCCGATCCAGTGCGGCGCCGATGCGGGCGGCCGCCCTGGTGGCGAGCAGGGAGTTGCCGCCGAGCGCGAAGAAGTCGTCGTCGGCGCCGACCGCGTCGACACCGAGGATCTCGGCGTAGACCCCGGCGACGAGCTGTTCGGTCGGTGTCGCGGGCGCACGGAACGCGGCGGCCTCGAACACCGGCGCGGGCAGCGCGGCCCGGTCCAGCTTGCCGTTGACCGTGCGCGGCAGTTCGTCGAGCACGACGAACGCGTCCGGCACCAGGTAAGCGGGCAGCTTGTCACGCAGCGCCGACTTCACCTGCGCTACATCGGGTTCCGTGCCGGCGATGTAGGCGACAAGTCGATCCCCGAAGTGCGGATCGGTGCGAGCCAGCACCGCGGCTTGCGTGACCTCGGGCAGCCCGAGCAAGGCCGTTTCGACTTCACCCGGCTCGACGCGGAACCCACGGATTTTCACCTGGAAGTCGGTGCGGCCCACGTAGTTCAGGGTGCAGTCACCGTTGCGGGCGACCAGGTCGCCGGTGCGGTACATGCGGGCGCCCGGTTCGAAGGGGTCGGCGATGAACCGTTCGGCGGTGAGTGCGGCCTTGCGCAGGTAGCCGCGGGCCAGCTGGATGCCCGCGAGATACAGCTCGCCCCTGACGCCAGGGGCGACCGGGCGCAGGCGCTCGTCGAGGACGTAGACGCGGCAGTTCCATTCGGGGGTGCCGATGGGCACGGTCAGCACATCGGCCGTGGTCACCCGGTGGTCGGTGATCGAGACGGCGGCCTCGGTGGGGCCGTACAGGTTGTCGATCCTGGTGTCGGGCAGCGCGGTCAGCAGGCGCTGGGCGAGCGGGGCCTGCAGTGCCTCGCCGATGGCGAGAATGCGCCTCAGCGGCTGCTCGGCCGTGTGCGACGCCTGCTGGTGGCCTGCCTCCCAGTAGCCGGACAGCGCGTCCAGCAGCGAGGGGACCGCGGTCAGTGTGGTGACCCCGGCGTCGGTGATGAGCGCGTCCAGGTAGGCGGGGTCGCGGTGTCCGTCGGGGGCGGCGATCACCAGGCGGCCGCCGCAGACCGCGGCGGACCAGAATTCCCAGACCGACAGGTCGAAGGTGGCTGGGGTCTTCAGCAGGAAGGCGTCGGTGGCGTCGGTGCCGAATTCGCCTCGCAGCCAGTGCAACTGGTTGACCACGGCGGCGTGCGGCACCGCGACACCCTTGGGGCGGCCGGTGGAGCCGGAGGTGAAGATGACGTAGGCCGTGTTCTCCGGGCGCAGCGGCGCGCGGCGGTCCGCATCGGTGACCGGCGACGGGTCGATGGACTGGAGCACCGGATGATCGACCCGGACCACGGGTGCGGCATCGGTGCGGAAACCATTGCTGAGCACGCAGATCGGTGCGGCCGTGCCGAGGATGTAGTCGGTGCGGTCGGCGGGCTGGTCCGGATCGATCGGCACGTACGCGCCGCCGGATCGGGTCACCGCGAACATGGCGACGACGAGTTCGATCGAGCGCGGCAGAGCGAGCGCGACGAGGGACTCCGGACCGACGCCCAGCGAGATCAGGTGGCGGGCAAGGCGGTTCACCCGCGCCTCGAACTCGGCGTAGGTGAGTTCGAGGCGTCCCTCGGGCAGGTCGGCGACCAGCGCGACGGCCTCGGGGCGGGCCAGCGACGGCAGGTCGGCCAGTGTGCCACCGGCTACAGCGAGATCGGCGGCGCCGGTGGTGATCTCGTCGGCACGTTCGGATGCGGTACGCAGGTCGACATCACCGACGACCACACCGGGCTCGCGCACCACCGCGTCCAGCAGCAGGGTGAGCCGATCGGCGAACGCTGCCACGGTGGCCGCGTCGAACAGGTCGGTGGCGTAGGTGAAGAAGCCCTCGATGCCGGTCGGCGCACCGTCGGCGTCGTAGCCGTCACCCACGATCAGATGCAGATCGAACTGCGAGACAGCCAGTTCCGCCGACACGGGCGCGATCCGCAGGCCGGGCAGTTCCAGTGCGGCGCGGTCCACGTTCTGGAAGGACAGACCCACCTGGAACAGCGGATGCCGGGCCGTGGAGCGCGGCGGATCGAGCACCTCGACGAGCCGCTCGAACGGAACGTCGGCGGCGGCGAACGCGGCCAGGTCGCTCGCGCGCTGGGCGGCGAGGAGCTCGGTGAAGGCGGCATTGCCGTCGTAACGGGTCCGCAGCACGACGGTGTTGACGAACATACCGATCAGGTCGTCGAGTTCACGTTCACCACGACCGGCGACCGGGGTGCCGACAGCCACATCGGCAGCCGAGGCCAACCGGGCCAGCAACACGGCGAAGGCGGTGTGCAGCACCATGAACACGGTGGCACCACTGTCCTGCGCGATCCGGGCGAGCCCGGCGTGGGTGGCCGCGTCGACCCGAACGGGCACCCGGCTGCCGGACAGCGAGGCAACGGCGGGACGCGGGCGATCGGCGGGCAGCTCCAAAAGATCCGGCAGGCCGGACAATTCGTCGCGCCAGAACGAGATCTGCTTGGCAGCGGCGGAATCGGTGTCCGTCTCGTCGCCGAGCCGGTCCAGCTGCCACAGCGCGTAGTCGGCGTACTGCACCGGCAGGGTGGCCCAGCCGGGCGCATGGCCCGCGGTCCGAGCCAGGTACGCGGTGGTCACGTCACGCACCAGCGGCACCATCGACGATGCGTCCGCGGCGATGTGGTGCACCACGACAGCGAGCACATACTCGGTGGGCGCGTCGGGCTCAGCCCCGGTGACGTCGAACAGCCGGACCCGAAGCGGGACCTCGGTGGTCACATCGAACGCGGTCGCGGCGAGCGCGGTGACCTGCTCGACGAGATCAGCCGCTGTGCGGTGTACCGACACATCCAAGTCGACCTGTTCGACCGGGAGCACCTGCTGGATCGGGCCGTCACCGGTGTCGGGGTAGATCGTGCGCAGCACTTCATGCCTGGCCAGCACGTCGCGCAGTGCGGTGGCGAGGGCAGCTACGTCCAGGCTGCCGGTGAGGCGCAGCGCGAACGGGAGGTTGTAGGCGGCGGCGCCGTCGCCACCCGCTCCCTGGTCGAACCGGTTGAGGAACCACATGCGCCGCTGGGCGGGCGAGAGCGGCAGCTCGGCTGGGCGGTCCAGTGTGCCGAGCCCACTGGTTGATTCCAAACCCGCGTCGGGGTCGAGCGCGGCGGCGAGGCCCGCGACGGTCGGGGTTTCGAACAGGGTGCGCACGGCGACCCGGCCGCCGGTGGCCGCGCCGAGGCGGGCGACCAGCTTCGTGGCGATCAGCGAGTTGCCGCCGAGGGCGAAGAAGTCGTCGTCGGCGCCGATATCGGTGCGGCCCAGCACTTCTCCGAACAGTGCCGCGACCAATCGCTCCTGCTCGGTGCCCGGAGCACGGAAGGCGCGCGCGGTGAAGTGCGGCGCGGGCAGCGCCTTGCGATCGAGCTTGCCGCTGGCGTTCAGCGGCAACGCGTCGAGCACGGTGACGGCGGCCGGAACCATATAGGCGGGCAGGGTTTTCGAGGCGAACGCCTGGAGCCGGTCGGGCTCCGCCGCGTGACCGGGGCTCGGCACGACATAGGCGACGAGCTGGTCACCCAGTTCGGTCGAGGCGACCAAAGCCACTGCCTGGCTCACGGATTCGTGCGCCAACAGTGCGGTCTCGATCTCCCCGAGCTCGATCCGCTGACCACGGAACTTCACCTGGAAGTCGATGCGGCCCAGGTAGTCCAGGCGATGCGGCGCGGTCGTGGTGGGGCGGCGCCACACCACGAGATCGCCGGTGCGGTACATGCGCTTGCCCGCGTCGAACGGGTCGGCGACGAAGCGGTCTGCGGTCAGACCCGGCCGCGCGACATAGCCACGCGCGAGCTGATCACCCGCGAGATAGAGCTCACCCGCGATACCGGGCGGCACGGGTCGAAGCCGCGAATCCAGCACGTAGACACGGGTATTCCACTGCGGCAGGCCGATCGGCACGCTGCGCTCGCCCGCACGGGCGGGCCAGTAGGTCACCGAGACAGCGGCCTCGGTGGGGCCGTACAGATTGTGCAGCCGAGCCGCGCTGACCGCAGCCATCGCGTCGACCGTCTCCGGCGGCAACGCCTCACCGATGACGAACACCTCGCGCAGCGACGGCATCGAGCCCGGCACCGCATCGCGACCAGCGGGCACCAAGTCGCGACCGCCGAGCACGACGCCGCGAGCGTCCTCGGGCGCGGCGCCAGTCGACGCGGCCTGGGCGGCGAACACCGTGAGCATCGACGGCACGAAATCGGTGACGGTCACCCTGTGCCGATCGATCAGGTCGATCAGATACGCCGGATCACGATGCCCGTCCGGGGTGGCGAGCACCAGCGTCGCACCGACCCGCAGCGGCATGAAATAGCCCCACAGCGACACATCGAAGGTCGTCGCGGTCTTCTGCAGATACACATCACCCAGGGCCAGCGGGTATTTCGCCAGCATCCACACCAGCTGGTTGTGGATGGCCGCGTGCGAGACCGCGACGCCCTTGGGCTTACCGGTGGAACCGGAAGTGAAGATGACGTAGGCCGGGTGATCGGCGCGCAGGGGCGCGCGCAGCTCCGACGGACGCACCGGGTCGACGGGCACACCACGGGTGTCGAGCTCGTCGAGCAGCAGCAGTTCGGTCCCCGCGGGCACCGCCATCACATCGGCGCTCAGAACGGCGGCCGGGCGGGCGGTGTCCAGGATGTAGGCGATGCGCTCGGCCGGATGATCCGGGTCGAGCGGCACGTACGCGCCACCGGCGGTGAGCACCGCGTACATGGCGACGACGAGTTCCGGCGAACGCCGAATCGCCAGGCCGACAAGCCCTTCCGGACCGACGCCCGCCTGGATCAGCAGCCTGGCCAGCGCGTTGACCCGCTCGTCGAACTGCCGATAGGTCAGCTCGGTGCCCTCGTAGACGAGCGCGGTGGCATCCGGATGTGACTGCACCGCACGGCGATACGCGTCCAGCATCGGTTCCGGCGCCACCGGGTGCCCGGTCCCGTTCCAGGCGACCAGTGTCTGCTCGCGCTCGGCCGGGGTGAGCAGGTCGATGTCGGCGATCGCCACATCGGCGTCGGCGGCGACCGCGTCGAGCAGGTGGGTGAAGCGACCGGCCAGCGTCTCGATCGACTCGGCGTCGAACAGATCGGTGGCGTAGTTGAAGGACGCGGCCATCGGCTCGGTCGGATCGGCGCCGGGCACGATCGTCAGCTGGAGGTCGAAACGCGCTACTACACCGTCGAATTCGACAGGTGTCGCGTCGAGACCGGGCAGCCGCAGGTTCGGCAGATCCAGGTTCTGGAAGAACAGCGCGACCTGGAACAGCGGGTGGTGGGCCTGCGAACGGACCGGGTCGAGCAGTTCGACGAGACGCTCGAACGGCAGGTCGGCGTTGCCGAAGGCGGCCAGGTCGGCGCGCTTGGTCTCGCGCAGCAGTTCGGCGAAGCTCGCTCGCTGGTCGAGGCGCGAGCGCAGCACCAGGGTGTTGACGAACATGCCGATCAGGTCGTCGAGTTCGCGTGCGCCGCGCCCGGCGACCGGGGTGCCGATGGCGATGTCGTCGGTGTGCGCGAGCCTGCCGAGCAGCACCGCGAAGGCGGCGTGCACGACCATGAACTCCGAGGCGCCGCTGCGCTGGGCCAGCGCGGCGATCGCGGCGTGTACCGACGCCGGGATCTGGAAGCCGAATTCGGCGCCACGACCGGTGAATACCGGCGGGCGCGGGCGATCGGTGGGCAGGTCGAGGCGATCGGGCAGCCCGGCCAGCGCCTCGCGCCAGTGCGTGATCTGGGCGGCGGCGAGCGAATTCGGGTCGTCCTCGCTGCCGAGCAGTGCCCGGTGCCACAGCGTGTAGTCGGTGTACTGCACCGGCAGCGGCTGCCAGCTCGGCCGCGACCGGTTACGGCGCGCGAGGTAGGCGCCGAGCAGGTCACGCAGCAGCGGCGCGACGGAGGCGCCGTCGGCGGTGATGTGGTGCAGCGCCACCGCGAGCACGTGGTCACGCGGGCCGAGTTCGGCCAGCGCCACCCGCAGCGGCACGCCGGCGGCGACGTCGAAGCCGGTGGCGGCGAATTCGCCCAGCCACAGCGGCAATTCGTCCTCGGTGAGCGCGTCGACCAGCACATCGGGCACCGCGTCGGCGATCGGCAGCACCACCTGGTGGCCGACACCGTCGGCTACCAGGCCATCGGGCGCAGCGCCGTCGTAGACCGGGTAGTAGGTGCGCAGGGATTCGTGCCGGTGCACCAGGTCGGTCAGCGCGGCGTGCAGGGCCCGCGCGTCGAACGGACCGGCCAGCCGCAGCGCGAACGGGATGGTCTCGGCGGTGGAGTTCGGATCGAACTGGTTGAGGAACCACATCCGCCGCTGCGCTGCCGAGAGCGGGATCAGCTCGGGACGCTCGCGGCGTGTCAGCGGGGCGTGGCCGCCCGCGCCCTTGAGCGGTTCGAGCAGCAGGGCCAGGCCGGCGACCGTCGGGCTCTCGAAGACATGACCCGCGGGCACCCGCGCCGACAGCTCGGCGCCGAGCCGGGCCGCGGCCTGGGTGGCCAGCAGCGAGTTGCCGCCGAGGGCGAAGAAGTCGTCGTCGGCACCGATCGGGCGCTCCGGCGCGAGCAGCTCGGTGAAGATGTAGGCGACCAGTTCCTCCATCGCCCCAGACGGCGCGCGGAACTCCTTGGCGCGCAAGGTCGGTGCGGGCAGCGCGGCGCGGTCGAGCTTGCCGACGGGCGTCAGCGGGATGGTGTCGAGCACGGTCAGCGCGGTCGGCACCATGTGCGCGGGCAGCCCCGCCTTGGCGTGCGCGAGCAGCTGGTCGAGGTCGATCGTCGCGCCCGGCGTCGCGTGCACGTAGGCGGCGAGAATCGTGGTGCCGTTGTCGAGTTCGTGGCCGACGGTCACGGCGAAGTCGACACTGTCGTGCGCGGTGAGCACGGTGTCGATCTCGCCGAGCTCGATCCGGAAACCACGGACCTTCACCTGGAAGTCGTTGCGGCCGACGAACTCGACCGCGCCGTCGGGGCGCCTGCGCACCAGGTCGCCCGTGCGGTACATGCGTCCACCGGCGGGATCGAACGGGTCGGTGACGAAACGGGATGCCGTCAGCGCCGGTCGCCCGTGATAGCCGCGGGCCAGCTCGTTGCCCGCGATGTACAGCTCGCCGATCATCCCGTCCGGCACCCGGACCAGGCGTTCGTCGAGCACGTATTCGGTGACCCCGCGCAGCGGCGGGCCGAAGTTCACGGCCGCGCCCGGCGCCAGCGCGGCGCTGATGTTGGTCATGATGGTGGTCTCGGTCGGCCCATAGCCGTTGTGGAAATGCCGTGTGCCCGAGGGCAATTCGGTGGCCCAGCGGCGGACCATGGCGGGCGGGACGTCCTCGCCGCCGCTGGCGATCACGACCAGGTCGTCCAGCCCGGCCGGGTCCACCGAGGCGAGCGCGGCGGCGGTGATGAACATGTGCGTCACCGACTCGCGGCGCAGCACCTCGGCGAGCTCGGGCCCGCCGAAGATCCCGGCGGGCGCGATCACCATGGTCGCCGCGGCGCCGACCGCCATCAGCAGTTCGAGCACGGCGCCGTCGAAGGAGGGCGAGGCGAAGTGCAAGGTCCGCGAGGTGTGCTCGACGCCGTAGAGCGCGCGCTGTTCGGCGCAGAATCCGGCCAGGCCCGTGTGGGTCACCACGACGCCCTTGGGCAGGCCGGTGGAGCCCGAGGTGTAGGTGATGTAGGCCGGGTGGGTCAGCCGCAGCGGGCGCACCCGGTCGGCGAAGGTCACCGGGTCGCCGGGCTGCTCCTCGGCGGCGCGGCGCACGGCCGGATCGTCGAGGCACAGCCAGTCGACGGTGCCGGGCAGCCGATCCAGCGCGGCGCCGACCGCGAGACCGAGCACCGCGCCGGAATCGGCGAGCATGTGCGTGACGCGGGCGGGCGGATAGTTCGGGTCGACCGGCAGGAACGCGGCACCGGTCTTGGTGATCGCCCACATCGCGAGCACCGACTCCGGCGAGCGCGGGATACCGACGGCGACGATGTCCTCGGGACCGACACCGCGCGCGATCAGCAGCCGGGCCAGCCGGTTGGCGCGTTCGTCGAGCTCGGCGTAGGTCCAGCTCACCGGTGCGGACACGCCGTCGTCCCAGGACAGCGCGAGGCCGCCCGGGTTGGATTCCACGGCGACGGACAACAGTTGCGGCAGCGACTTTCCGCGCTGCCGGGCCCGGGCGCCGGACGCCCTGCTGGCCCGGGTCACGCCCGTTCCCTCCGATCGACGGAGTCGACTAGCCGTTGCCCGGTCATGCGCACCTGCACCTATCCATCCATCCCGACCGCCGCGCGCCGCTGCTGCGGCTGCCCGGCGTTGCCGATCATCTCACTCAGGGCGACGATCGTCGCACCGGCGCCGTCGCCGGGCGCTGCCATCGCCACCGCCGACTCGGTGAACACATGGCTCACCTCGTCCTCGCCGCCGTCGTCCGGCGCCATCACCAGCGTCGCGCCGGCAATTCCGGTCGCGACGATCTCCAGCACACCGGCCACCGAATCCGGCCGACCCGCTGCCCTCGTCCGTGATTCGAAGCTGAGCCCGGTCCGCTGGGCCACCCGCTCGGCGGCCCCGGCCAGCTCGTCGTAGCTCAACGTGCGGCCACCGCCGATGAAGGCGACATCGTCACCGCGCAGGGCGCGGGTCCGGTGCGCGTAGCCGATCGGGCGCGGGGACTCCGCGGCCAGCTCCGCCTTCAGCGCGGGGTCGGCCAGGTCGTACCAGTCCAGGCCGTCGGGCGCGTCGAGGATATCGATCGTCAGGCCCAGCTTCACCTCGAGCCGGTCGGGCAGCTCGGCGTCCATCGCCACCAGCGGCACCACCGCGGCACCGGCCTTGAGCACCGCCCAGGTGGCGATCGCCGCGTTCACCCCGCGATCGAGCCGCACCGCCACACCGGTGCCGGGTCCGGCACCGCGGGCGATCAGCGAGCGCGCCAATTGGGAAGAGCGGGCATCGAATTGGTGGTAGGCGAGCTCGGCGTCGCCCAGATCGATGGCGGGGGCCTCCGGGTCCTCCTCCACCGCGGAGGCCAGTTCCTGCGCCAGCGCGGCGCCGTTGGCCGACGGTGCGGGGGCGTAGGCGGCCGCGGTCAGTTCGCGTTCGCGTTCCCCGGCGTCGCGCAGATCGATGTCACCGATGCGGACCCTTGGGTCGGCGGCGACCGCGGTGACGATCTCGGTGAGGCCGCGCGCGAACGCCGCGACGGTGTGCTCGTCGAACAGGTCGGTGGCGTAGGTGAAGACGATGCCGAGCTCGTCGGGTTCGCCCGTCTCGGTCAGCCGCGGCTCCACATTGACCTGGAGGTCGAACTTCGCGGGCCGGGCGGCGAGGTCGAGCGCCTCGATGGTGAGCCCGGGCAGCCGCAGCACCGGTGCCTCGGTGTTGTGGAAGGACAGCACCACCTGGAACAGCGGGTTGTGCGAGACGGTGCCGGTGGGCGCCACCTCCTCGACGATCCGCTCGAACGGCAGGTCGGCGTTGGCGAACGCGGCCAGGTCGACCTCGCGGGCCGTGCTGACCAGCTCGTCGAAGCCGCGCAGCGGCGAGACCTGGGTGCGCAGGGTCAGCGTGTTGACGAACATGCCGACCAGATCGTCGAGCTCGGGTTCGCCGCGGCCCGCGATCGGAGTACCGATCGCGATGTCGGTGCTGCCGGAGACACGGGACAGCAGCACGGCCAGCGCCGCGTGCACGACCATGAACAGCGACGCGTTGTGGCCGCGCGCGATCTCGGCCAGCCGGGCGTGCACGTCGGCGGGCAGCGTGGTGACCACATCGGCGCCGCGCAGCGAGGCGTGCGGGGGGCGCGGGTGGTCGTGCGGCAGTTCGACGGTGCCCGACTGCCCGGCGAGCGTGTGCCGCCAGAAATCGAGTTGCCTTGCGGCGGTGGAGTTCTCGTCGGCCTCCTCGCCCAGCACCTCGCGCTGCCAGAGCGCGTAGTCGGCGTATTGCACCGGCAGCGGCGCCCAGCTCGGCGAGCGGCCTTCGACCCTGGCCCGGTAGGCGATCACCAGGTCGCGGGCCAGCGGCGCCAGCGAGGCGCCGTCGGCGATGATGTGCTGCACCACCACGGCGAGCACATGCTCTTCCTCAGCCAGCGGATCGTCGGTCGGCACCGTGAACAGCCCGGCCCGCAACGGAATCCGCTCGGTCACGTCGAAACCGCCTGCGAGCAGCCACATCACGCGATCGCGCGGGTCGTCGCACTCCTCGATCGGCAGGCCGGTCGGCAGGACCGCGCTGACCGGCAGGATCTCCTGGTACGGCGCCCCGTCGGGCCCGGCGGGGAACCGGGTACGCAGTGCCTCGTGCCGTTCCAGCACGTCGGCGACCGCGTAGCGCAGCGCCGAGGTGTCCAGCGCACCGCGCAGGCGCAGCGCCAGCGGGATGTTGTAGGCCGGGGAATCCGGGTCGATCCGGTTGAGCAGCCACATCCGCTGCTGGGCCGGTGAGAGGGGGATGACACCGCGATCCAGCGCCGGGGTCAGCGGCGGGCGCGGTGCGGCGACCGCGCCGGGCCGCACCCGGGCGGCCAGCGTGGCGACGGTCGGCGCCTCGAACAGGTCGCGAACCACCAGATCGGTGCCGAGCGCCTGGTCGATGCGGGCGATGGCCCTGGTGGCCAGCAGCGAGTTGCCGCCGCGGTCGAAGAAGTCGTCGTCGAGGCCGACCTCGGGCACCCCGAGCAGCGTCGCGAAGACCTCGGCGACGCTCAGTTCGATCGGGGTGGTCGGCGCGCGGAAGGCGGTGGCCGCGGTGAACTCGGGCGCGGGCAGCGCGGCCCGGTCGAGCTTGCCGTTGGCGGTCAGCGGCAGGCTCGCGATCGTAACGACCGCGTCGGGAACCATGTAGCCGGTGAGGAATTCGGCGACCTCGGCGCGCACGGCGACCGGGTCGAGTACCGCGCCGTCGACCGGGACGACATAGCCGATCAGCCGGTCGCCCGCGTGCTCGTCGGCGCGGACGACGACGGCGGCTTGGCCGACGCCGGGTACACCGAGCAGCGCGGCCTCGATCTCGCCCGGCTCGATCCGGAACCCGCGCAGCTGCACCTGCTGGTCACCGCGACCGCCGTATTCCAGGGCGGGCGTGCCGCGGAAACCGATCCAGCGGCCGAGGTCACCGGAGCGGTACCGGCGGGAGCCGGGCGGACCGAACGGGTCGGCGACGAAACGGGTCGCGGTGAGTCCCGGCTTGCCGAGATAACCGCGGGAGAGCTGGCCGCCCGCGATGTAGAGCTCACCCGCGACGCCGAACGGCACCGGCCGCAGCCGGTCGTCGAGCACGGCCACCGAAAGGCCGGGCAGCGCGCGGCCGATCAGGCTGCTCGGCAGTTCGGCGGCGCCGGCGTCCATCGTCAGATGCGAGACGTGCACCGTGGTCTCGGTGATGCCGTACATGTTCACCAATTGCGGTGCGGTGGCATCGGTTCCGTAACGCGCGTACCAGCGGGTGAGCTTGCGCGGATCGAGCGCCTCGCCGCCGAAGACGACGTAGCGCAGCGGCAGCGGCGCAGCGCCCGCGGCCTGGGCGGCCCGGTCGGCCTCGTCGAGCTGGGCGAACGCGGTGGGGGTCTGGCTCAGCACGGTCACCTGTTCGCGGGCGAGCAGCTCCCTGAACTGGATCGGCGAGCGCGAGGTGACATGGTCGACCACGACCACCGACGCGCCGCCCGCGAGCGCGCACCACAGTTCCCAGATGGAGAAGTCGAAGGCGAAGGAGTGGAACACCGTCCACACGTCGTCGGGGTCGAAGTGGAACAGCAGCTGGGTGTTGGCGAACAGCTCGAGCACATTGCGGTGACTGACGCCGACGCCCTTGGGCAGGCCGGTGGACCCGGAGGTGTAGATGACGTAGGCCAGGTGGTCAGGGCGCAGCGTCGCGCGCCGCTCGGCCGGGCGCAGCGGATCGTTCGAGTAGCCGAGATCCTCGTCGAGCAGCACCACCGGCAGGTCGGCGGGCACCAGCGCGCGCTCATACGACGTCGTCAGCAGCACAGTGGGTTTCGCGTCGGCGAGGACGTATTCCAGTCGCTGCGCGGGATATCCGGAGTCGATCGGCAGGTAGCCCGCGCCGGAAAGCAGCACGGCCAGCAGCGCGACCGGCAGTTCCTCGGTGCGCGGAACGGCAACGGCCACCAGGGTTTCCGGGCCAGCGCCGTAGGCGATCAGCGTGCGGGCCAGCGCCGAGGCGCGACCGAGCAGGTCGGCGAAGGTGAGCGAGCGCTCACCCGCCCGCACGGCGATCGCGTCCGGCCGCTGCTGCGCCTGCGCGCAGATCAGGTCGGCCAGGGTGACCTCAGGGACCGCGATGCCCGGCGAATCACCTTCGCGCAGAACCAGTTCCCGCTCACCGGGGGCGAACACATCGATATCGCCGACGGGCACCGACGGATCGGCGACCACCGCGGCAAGCACCCGGGTCCACCGGTCGGCGAAATCGGCGACGGTGGCGTGCTCGAACAGGTCGGTGGCGTAGACGAACGAGGCGGCCATGCCCTGTGGGGCACCGTCGGCGCCGATCTGCTCGGCCAGCTCCACCTGCAGGTCGAACTTCGCCAGCGGCACCGCGAAATCGGCGCCGGACACGGCGAGACCGGGCAGCGCCAGGTCGGTACGGGCCAGGTTCTGGAAGGTCAGCATCACCTGGAACAGCGGATGTCGCGCGGTCGAGCGCACCGGCTCCAGCAGTTCGACGAGGCGCTCGAACGGCACGTCGGCGTGGCCGAAGGCCGCGAGGTCACCCGCCCTGACATCGCGGAGCAGGTCGACGAAGTTCGCCGCCGGGTCGACCTCGGTGCGTAGCACGAGGGTGTTGACGAACATGCCGACCAGCTCGTCGAGCGCCTGCTCGCCGCGACCGGCGACCGGGGTGCCGACCGCGATGTCGCGGGTGCCCGACAGCCTGGCCAGCAGCAGCGCCAGCGCGGTGTGCACGACCATGAACAGCGTCCCGTTGTGCTCGCGGGCCAGCGCGGCCAGCCCGCCGTGCACCGAGGCGGGCACCTGGATGCTCAGCGTGCCGCCCGCCCGGCTGGCGACGGCGGGGCGCGGCCGGTCGGTGGGCAGTTCCAGCTGTTCGGGCAGGCCGGACAGGTTCCGGCGCCAGAACGCGACCTGCGCCGCGAGCAGCGACTGCGGGTCGTTCTCGTCGCCGAGCAGCTCGCGCTGCCACAGCGTGTAGTCGACGTACTGCACCGGCAGCGGCGGCCATTGCGGCGCGTCGCCGCCACGGCGTTCGGCGTAGGCGGTCAGCAGGTCCCTGGTCAGCGGCGCGAAGGAGAAACCGTCGGCGGCGATGTGGTGCACCACGCACACCACGACGTGCTCGACCTCCGACAGTTCGAGCACCCGCACGCGCACCGGCGGGGCCGCGGTCACGTCGAAGCCGGTCAGCGCCGCGGCGGCGATGGCCTCGCCCAGCTCGGCCTCGGTCACCTCGACGACGTCGAACTCCGGCGCCGCGGCCGGATCGCCGGGGGCGAGCACCACCTGGTGGCCTTCACCGTCGAGCACAAGGCCGGACTGCTCGACGCCATCCGACACCGGGTAGACGGTGCGCAGCACCTCGTGCCGGGTGACCAGGTCGGCGACGGCCGCGCGCAGGGCCGGCAGGTCGAGCCTGCCGGACAGGCGCACCGCGACGGGGATGTTGTCGACCGCCGAGGCGGGATCGAAGCGGTTGAGGAACCACATCCGCTGCTGGGCGTACGACAGCGGGACCAGCGCGGGTCGCGGCCGCGGGGTCAGGGCGAGCGAATGTGCCGAAACGCGCTGCTGCTCGGCCTTGTTCGCCAGGGCGGCGACGGTCGGCGCCTCGAAGACGGCCTGGACCGGGACCCGCACGTCGAGCGCGGCGCCGATCCGGGCGACGGCCTGCGCGGCGAGCAGCGAGTCGCCACCCAGTTCGAAGAAGTCGTCGTCGGCGCCGACGCGGCCGGAACCGTCGCGCAGCAACAGCGCGGCGAACACGTCGGCGACGATCTGTTCGGCCGGGGTGGCCGGGGCGCGGAACCCGCGCGCGGTGAACACCGGCGTCGGCAGCGCGGCCCGGTCGAGCTTGCCCACCGAAGTCAGCGGCAGTGCGTCGAG
The DNA here is from genome assembly GCF_053608285.1 of Nocardia sp. NPDC055053. Taxonomy (NCBI): domain Bacteria; kingdom Bacillati; phylum Actinomycetota; class Actinomycetes; order Mycobacteriales; family Nocardiaceae; genus Nocardia; species Nocardia sp. NPDC055053. The sequence goes on from NZ_JBSGVD010000025.1 coordinate 46,657, forward strand.
CACCATGATGACGGCCGGAATCATGTACGCGGGGAGCGATCCGGACAGGAATTCCGCCAGCGCTCCGGTGTCGACCGTGCGCCCGACCCTGGGCAGCACATAGGACACCAGCGCGGTCGCGCCCGAGGGCATCGTCTTGCCGAGGGTGACCGCGTAGTCGAGGTCGGGATGCGCGGTGAGCGCGTTGTCGATCTCGCCGAGCTCGATCCGGAAGCCGCGCACCTTGACCTGGAAGTCGGTGCGGCCCAGGTATTCCAGCGACCCGTCGGTCTCGAGCCTGCGCACCAGGTCACCGGTGCGGTAGAGCCTGCCTGCACCGAACGGCGAGGCGACGAAGCGTTCCGCGGTGAGTCCCGGCCTGCCCAGATACCCCTGTGCCAGCGCGGGCCCGGACAGGTAGAGCTCGCCGACGACGCCGGCGGGCACCGGCCGCAACCGGGCATCGAGGACGTACAGGCCCATACCGGGCACCGCGCTGCCGATGGTGATCGGCGCGCGCACGTGCAGCGGGCCCGTGCTGGTGGCGAGGATGGTCGCCTCGGTCGGTCCGTAGCCGTTGTAGAAGGCGCGGCCGTTGGTGGCCCAGCGGCCGACCAGTTCCGGACCGAACCGGTCACCGGCGACGACGACCGTGCGCAGATCGGGCAGGCCCGCCGGGTCGACCGACTCGAGCGCGCCCGGCGTGATCAGCAGATGCGTGATGCGTTCGCGGCGCAGCAGATCCGAGAGTTCGAAACCGCCGAAGATCCGCGGCGGCGAGATGACCAGGGTCGCGCCGGTCGCGAAGGCCAGCAGCAGTTCCAGTACCGACACGTCGAAGTTCGGCGAGCAAACGTGCAGCACCCGCGAATCCGGTTCGACGCCATAGTGTTCGCGCTCGGCGGCGACCAGTGCGGCGAGTCCGGCGTTGGTGACGACGACGCCCTTGGGCTTGCCGGTGGAGCCGGAGGTGTAGATGACATAGGCGGGATGGTGTTCGTCGATCGGCCTGACCCGGTCGGCGTAGCTCACCGCGTGCGCCGGCCGCACGGCGATGCGTTCGGCGACCACCGGATCGTCGAGTTCGATCCAGTAGAGGCCGGTGCCGAGGGCGGCCCGATGCGTCGCGGTGGTCAGGCCGAGCGCCGCGCCGGAGTCGGCGGCGATGTGGGCGATCCGGTCGCGCGGATAGGCCGGGTCGACCGGCACATAGGCGGCGCCCGCCTTGGCGACGGCCCAGACCGCGAGAACGGACTCGATGGACCGCGCGATCGCGATCGCGACGACATCGCCCGCGCCGACGCCACGGTCGATGAGTTCACGGGCCAGGCGTGAGGATTCCTCGTCGAGTTGCCGGTAGGTGAGCTCGCGTTCCCCGCCCGGCATCCCGGTCGGGTTGTAGCGGACAGCTATCGACTCGGCCGCGGATTCGACCGCGGCCGTGAGCAACTGTCCGAATAGCGGTGTGCCGGTAGTACGTCGACGACCGACACGGCCCGTGCGGCGGGGGGTTTCCACAGACCAATACACCTCTCGCGTCCGGCAGCCGAGTCGGACACAGCATAGTCACACCTAACCACTGTCGCCGACCCTCGCCGAGGTGTGCGCCACGACACACCGAACTCTCAGCAACAGAATCGTAAACTGCCGCGAGCCTGTTACGTGGAGCTATCGATTTAACGGCCCGAAACGGCGGTGACCTGCGCTGTTACCGGACCGACTGTGGCCACGGCCACCGGGCCGAGCATCTGTTGATGACTCGCGTCGACCGGATGATCGGCGATGACCCCGCTGATGTACGGCCGCCACCGGGACGCGCCACCCTGGACATTACCGGTCGTCCGCAGCGCGGTGAAGTAGGTGAGATCACCCACGAATCGGGCCGGCGTCAGCTGGGTAACCAATCCGATCGTGTGCAACGCGCCGCGATACATGCCGACGAATCGCGGCAGCGAGATCGGTGTCGACCCGGCCAGCGCCGCGTGCAGTGCGGCCAGGGCGTCGTCGCCCAGTGCGGACAGCCGGTCGGCGGCGGGCAGCTGCTGATCGGGGATGCCGAGTTCACGGAAGGCGTCGCGCAACTCGGCGCCGAAATGAGCAAGGTCGGCGCCGGGCAGGCTGTCCAGCATGGTCAGCGAGGCCACGGTCTCCCCCGCCGCCTGGAGCCTGGTGGCCACGGCCTGCGCGAGGACGCCGCCCAGGGACCAGCCGAGCAGGTGATACGGCCCCTGCGGCTGGGCGGCCCTGATCTCGGCGAGGTAGCGGTCGATCAGGTCGTCCACGGTGGCGGGCCGGAAATCCGGATCGGTCAACGCGGGCGACTGGATGCCGATGATCGGGCGGTCCTCGGGCAGGTGCGGGGCGAGGCCCGCGTAGGCCCAGGCCAGACCGGCGACCGGGTGGAGGCAGAACAGGGGTTCCCCGCTGCCGCCGCGGCGCAGGGGCAGGGTCACCGCGAGTGCCGCGTCGAGGTCGCCGCCGAGACCCGCCGGACCGGCCGCGAGCCGGTCGGCCAGCCCCGCCACGGTCGGGTCGGCGAAGAAGGCGGCCACGGTGAGCTCGGTGCCGGTGCGCTCGCGCAGCCGGTGCACCACCCGGGTGGCCAGCAGCGAGTTGCCGCCGAGGGAGAAGAAGTCGTCGTCGAGGCCGGGGCGTTCGACACCGAGCACCTCGGTGAACACCTCAGCCACGGCGATCGCGTTCTCGCCCACCGGTTCCCGATACCGGCGCGGTTCGAGTACCGGTTCCGGGAGCGCGGCGCGGTCGAGTTTGCCGTTCGCGTTCAGCGGCAGCCGGTCGAGGACGACGAATGCCGCGGGCACCATGTACGACGGAAGCACCTGTGCCACCACGGCTTTCGCTGCCGCCGCGGTCAGCTCGGAATCCGGTGCGGGCACCACGTAGGCGACCAGCCGGTCACCGAGCTGCGGATCGGACTTGGCGAGCACCGCGGCCTGCGCGACCTGCGGTGCGGCCAGCAGCGCGGCCTCGATCTCGCCGAGCTCGATGCGGAAGCCACGGATCTTCACCTGGAAGTCGGTACGGCCACGGTATTCCAGCTCGCCGCCGGCGGTCCACGCGACCAGGTCGCCGGTGCGGTACATGCGGGCACCGTCATCGGCGAACGGGTCGGCCACGAACCGGTCGGCGGTCAGGTCAGGGCGGCCGTGGTAGCCCCGGGCCAGTTGTGCACCTGCGAGGTACAGCTCGCCCGACACGCCAACCGGGACCGGGCGCAGGCGTGCGTCGAGGACGTAGACCTGGCTGTTCCACTCGGGAGCGCCGATCGGCACTGTCGTGCGGTCGTCCGTGGTCACGCGATAGTCGGTGATCGAGACGGCGGCTTCGGTGGGGCCGTAGAGGTTGTGCAGTGCGGCGGAATTCGCGGCGAGGAAGCGTTGCGCGGTGGCGGCGGGCAGTGCCTCGCCGATCGCCAGCACCCGGCGCAGCGCCGGCGGCAGCGTGCCGCCGGATTCGGTGAGCAGGGCGTCGAGCATCGAGGGGACGACGTGCAGGGTCGTCACCGAGCGTTCGGCCATGACATCGAGCAGGTACGCCGGATCACGATGCCCGTCGGGCGCGGCGATCACCAACGTGCCGCCACACACCGCGGCAGACCAGAACTCCCAGACCGACAGGTCGAAGGTGGCTGCCGTCTTGAGCAGCACCGAATCGTCCCGGCCGAGCCCGAAAGCAGCTGTCTTCCACAGCAACTGGTTGACGATCGCGCCGTGCGAGACGGCGACACCCTTCGGCTTACCCGTCGATCCCGACGTGAAGATCACATACGCCGTGTTCTCCGGCCGCAACACGCCACGCCGCTCGTTCGCCGCGATCGGCGCGTCCGACAGTGCGGACAGGTCGAGTGTGTCGAGGACGATCACAGGCGCCGAACCTGGTGCGGATTCCGCACGCGCGATGGCTGGTTCGCCGACCGGGGCCGCATCGGATGTGAATCCCGCACGCGCGGTAACGGGTTCGCTGGCGTGGATGGCGTCCAAGCCCGCGATCGAGGATGCGGACTGGATGAATCCCGATCCCGCCGTGGTCAATACACAGACAGGAGCCGCGGTGTCGAGCACGTGCCCGATCCGGTCGGCGGGTTGTGCGGGGTCGATCGGGACGTAGGCGGCGCCGGTCTGGGCTACCGCGTACATGGCGACGACCAGATCGGTGGATCGGTGGATCGCCAGTGCGACACGGTCTTCCACGCCGACGCCCTGGGTGATCAGGTGGCGGGCGAGACGGTGCACCCGCGTGGCGAAGTCGCGGTAGGTCAGCTGGGTGCCGTCGGGGTCGACCAGTGCGGCACCGTCGGGGTGCGCGGCGGCGGTCTCGGCGAACAGCGAGGCGAGGGTGGCGGGCGGGCAGGGATGGCCGGTGGCGTTCCAGCCGTGCAGGATTCGGTCGCGCTCGGCGTCGGAGAGCAGTTCCAGCTCGTCGACGGGACGCTGCGGGGCTGCGGCGATCGCGGCCAGTACGCGAGCGAAACGGTCCGCGTAGTCGCGGGCTGTCGACTCGTCGAAAAGGTCGGTGGCGTAGGTGAACACGCCACTGATGCCCTGGGCGACGCCGTCGGCGTCGTAGGTGTCGGCGACGACCGCGTGCAGGTCGAACTGCGAGACCGCCAGGTCGACGTCGACGCCATCGACCGCGAGTTCACCGAGCTCGAGACCGGTTCGGGTGAGGTTCTGGAAGGACAGGCCGACCTGGAACAGGGGATGCCGTGCGGTCGAGCGGGCCGGGTTGATCGCCTCGACGAGGCGTTCGAACGGCAGGTCGGCGTTGGCGAAAACCTGGAGGTCGGTGTCGCGCTGGCGGGCGAGCAGGTCGGTGAACGGTTCGCCCGGCCGCAGGGTGGTGCGGAAGACCAGGGTGTTGACGAACATGCCGATCAGGTCGTCGAGGGCGGCCTCACCGCGGCCAGCGATGGGGGTGCCGATCGCGAGGTCGCCGGTGCCTGCCAGCCGGGCCAGCGTCACCGCCAGCGCGGTGTGCACCACCATGAACAAGGTGGCGCCCTTGGCGCGGGCCAGTGCCAGCAGCGCGCGGTGGGTGTCGGCGTCGATCTCGATCGGCACCCGGCCGCCCGCGAAGGACTGCACGACGGGGCGCGGGCGGTCGGCGGGCAGGTCGAGCTGGTCTGGCAGGCCAGCCAGCGCCGCACGCCAGTAGGCCAGCTGGGCCGAGGCCAGCGAGGCAGGGTCGTCCTCGCTGCCGAGCAGCGCCCGCTGCCACAGCGCGTAGTCGGCGTACTGCACGGCCAGCGGCGCCCAGACCGGCGCGGAGCCCGCCGAGCGCGCCGCGTAGGCGAGCATGAGATCCCTGGTCAGCGGGGTCAGCGAGGAACCGTCACCGGCGATGTGGTGCACGACGACGGCGAGCACCGACTCGTCGGGGCCGAGTTCGAACAGCGCGACCCGCAGCGGCACCTGGCCGCGCACATCGAACCCGGACGAACCGAGCGCGTGCATGGCCGCGCCCAGTTCCCCGGCGGCGATCCGCCGCACCTCGAGCTGGGGCGTCGCCGCCGATTCGGGCAGGACCTGCTGGATCGGCCCGTCGTCGGTCTCGGGGTAGATGGTGCGCAGGGTCTCGTGCCGGGCGACGAGGTCGCCCACGGCCGCCCGCAGCGCCTCCACGTCGATCGCGCCGCTCAGCCGCACCGCCATCGGGATGTTGTAGGCGACCGAGTCCGGATCGAACTGGTTGAGGAACCACATCCGCTGCTGAGCCAGCGACAGCGGAATGCGCTCCGGCCGCTCCCCCGCGACCAGCGCGGGACGCGCACCGGCGCCCGCGGATTCGGCGAGTCGCCGCGCCAGCGCCTCCACCGTCGGCGCCTCGAACAGCAGGCGGACCGGGAAATCGGTGTCGAGCGCGGCGCCGAGGCGGGCGGCGATCTGGGTGGCCAGCAGCGAGTTGCCGCCGAGGGCGAAGAAGTCGTCGTCGAGACCGAGCTGGGTGTCCGCGTCGAGGTCGAGGACCTGGGCGAAGGTGCCCGCCACGATCTGTTCCACCGGCGTCGCGGGCGCACGGAATTCGGCGTGCTCGAGCACCGGCGCGGGCAGCGCCCGCCGGTCCAGCTTGCCGACCGGGGTCAGCGGGATGGTGTCGAGCTCCATCAGCACCGTCGGCACCATGTGCGCGGGCAGGCTGCGCTCGGCGAACGCGGTGAGTGCGGCGGTGTCGACCCTCGCGGCGGGCGCTGCGTGCACGTAGGACACCAGAATCGTCGCGCCGTTGTCGAGTTCGTGCCCGACGGTGGCGGCGAAGTCCAGGCTTTCGTGTGCCGAGAGCACCGCGTCGATCTCGCCGAGTTCGATCCGGAAGCCGCGGATCTTCACCTGGAAGTCGTTGCGGCCCACGTATTCCAGCGCGCCGTCGGCGGTCCAGCGGACCAGGTCGCCGGTGCGGTAGAGCCGGGAACCGGCCGGGTCGAACGGATTCGGGACGAACCGGGACGCCGTGAGGCCGGGTCGCGCGTGATAGCCGCGGGTCAGCTGGGCGCCGGTGATGTAGAGCTCGCCGGTGACACCGGGCGGGACGGGGCCGAGCCGGTCGTCGAGGACGTACTCGGCGACACCGCGCAGCGGCCCGCCGATGGTCAGCGGGTCGCCTGGCTTCAGCGGCACACTGATATTGGTGACAATGGTGGTCTCGGTGGGCCCGTAGACATTGTGGAACTCGCGCAAGGTTCCATCTGCCAGCGGAATCGCCCAGCGCCGCAACAGGTCCGGCGGGCACGCCTCGCCGCCGACGGCCACCACCCGGAAGTCGTCGAGTCCGGCCGGGTCGATCGAGGCCAGCGCGGCAGGGGTGATGAAGGCGTGGGTCACTCGTTCCCGGCGCAGCAGCGCGGTCAGATCGTCGCCACCGTAGACGCTCGGATCGACGATCACCATGGTCGCGCCCGCGCCGACCGCGAGCAGCAGCTCCAGCAGCGACGCGTCGAACGACGGCGAGGCGAAATGAAGCGTGCGCGAGGTGGATTCGACGCCGTAGTGCCGCCGCTGCTCCTCGCAGAACCCGGCAAGCCCGGCCTGTGTCACCGCGACGCCCTTGGGCAGACCGGTGGAGCCGGAGGTGTAGATGACGTAGGCCAGGTCCTCGGCACGGATCTGCCGCACCCGGTCGGCATTGGTGACGGGGTCGCCGGCGACCTCGTCGAGCCGGGGCACGATCGCGTCGCCGTCGAGGGCGAGCCAATCCACCCGCGCGGGCAACCGGTCGGCGACGGCGGCGACGGTCAGCCCGAACACCGCACCGGAGTCGGTGACCATGTGCGCCACCCGATCCGGCGGATAGTTCGGGTCGACCGGCACGAAACCGGCGCCGGTCTTGGCGACCGCCCACACCGCGAGCACCGACTCGATCGACCGCGGGATCCCGATGGCGACCAGGTCGCCCGCCCCGATACCGCGGTCGATCAGCAGCCGCGCGATCCGGCTGGAACGCTCGTCGAGCTCGGCGTAGCTCAGACCGCCGAGGGTCTGCCCGGCGTCGGCGAGCACCACGGCGACACCGTCGGGATTGGTCTCCACCGCGGTGGCCAGCAGCTGCGGCAGCGCGGTCACCCTGGCACGCCGGGTCCGCACCGGCCGTTCCCGTACAGGTCTAGTCATCGCGATTCCACCTCACCAAACTCGTTGCCCCGCTGCGCCGATACCGGATCAGGCTACGGGGGTACGCAGGTCCCCCAGCACCAGCACGACCTCGGCCGGGCCGGTGTTGCCCGGCGCGGCGTCGTCGGCGACCAGCGCCCGCAGATCGTCGAGACCGGCGGTGTCGACCGCTTCGATCCCGGCGCGATCGCCGAACAGGTGGCTCACCCATTCCTCGGCGAGCACCGTCGACAAGCCGTCCTCGGCGTCGGGCACCAGCACCATCGACGCGCCGGCCACACCGGCGGCCACCGGCTCGACCAGCGCGGCGAAGCTGTCCGCCGCGCCGCTGCCGAAGGTCCGCGACTCGAAGGTCAGCTCGGTGCCGGTGCGCACCTGGGCACCCGCCGTGGCGAGTTCGTCGTAGCTGCGGACGCCGTCGGTGCCGGCGAACGCCGGGTCGCCGCCGCGCAGGGCCCTGGTGCGGTCGGCGTAGGTCACCGGGCGGGCCGACTGCGTCGACAGTTCCGTCCGGATCGCCGGATCGTCGAGGACGACCCAGTCGAAGTCGCCCTCGGGCGCCATGCCCGCGGTGATGCCGATCTTGGCCGCCGGTTCGACGGGCAGCGCGCCCGACACGGGCAGCACCGCGGCGCCTGCCTTGAGCACCGCCCAGACCGCAACCGCCCAGTCGATCCCGCGCGGAAGAGCAACGGCCACACCGGCTCCCGGGCCGAAGCCGCGGCCGATCAGCAGCCGGGCCAGCCGCGAGGAGCGGTGGTCGAGCTGTTCGTAGGTCAGCGAGTCATCGCCCCAGACCAGCGCGGGGCCGTCCGGATCGTCCTCGGCCGCCGCGGTGAAGGCCTGCGCCAGCGTGGTGCCGCCCGACGGGCTGGTCGGCGCGGGCGCCTGCGCGGCGCCGGCGAGCAGCCGGGCGCGTTCCCGCTCGTCCAGGATGTCGATGTCGCCGACGCGGATCTGCGGGTCGGCGGCGACCGCGGCCAGGATGCGGGCGAAGCGCTCGCCGATGGTGCGCACGGTCGACTCGTCGAACAGGTCGGTGGCGTAGTTGAACAGGGCGACCAGCTCGTCCGGCGCGCCCTCGGCGGTGAACCGGGGTTCGACGTCGACCTGCAGGTCGAACTTCGCCGCCACCGCGGTCTCGAGCGCGGTCACGGTGAGGCCGGGCAGTTCGAGCGCGGCCGCCTCGTTGTTGCTGAAGGTCAGCGCCACCTGGAACAGCGGGTTGTGCGCGCTGCCCTTGCCGGGGGCGACCACCTCGACGACCCGCTCGAACGGCAGGTCGGCGTTCGCGAAGGCGCCGAGATCGGTCTCGCGCGCCAGATCGACGGCCTCGTCGAAGGACCCGGCCGGGTCGAGGGCGGTGCGCAAGGTCAGCGTGTTGACGAACATGCCGACCAGCTCGTCGAGCGCCCGCTCGCCACGACCGGCGACGGCGGTGCCGATGGCGATGTCGGTGGCGCCCGACAGCCGGGCCAGCAGCACGGCCAGCGCCGCGTGCACGACCATGAACAGCGACGACTTGTGCTCGCGCGCGATGTGGTTCAGTTGCGCGTGTACCTCGGCGGGCAGCCGCAGTTCGGTGGTCGCACCGCGCAGAGTCGGCACCGCGGGACGCGGCCGGTCCTGCGGCAGCTCGAGCAGCGGCGGGACGCCTGCCAGCTGGGTCTGCCAGTAGTCGAGCTGTTCGGCGGCGACCGAGCCGGGCTCGTCGTCCGCGCCGACGACCGCGCGCTGCCACAGCGCGAAGTCGGCGTACTGCACCGCGAGCGGCGTCCAGGCCGGGGGCAGCTGCCCGGCGCGCGAGACGTAGGCGGTCATCAGGTCACGGGCCAGCGGGGCCAGCGACGCGCCGTCGGCGGAGATGTGGTGCACGACGAAGACCAACAGCCAGTCGGCGGTCGACCCGTCGGCGAGCAGCCGCGCCCGCACCGGCACCTCGCGAGTCACGTCGAAACCGGCGGCAGCCAGCTCGGCGGCCCTGCCCAGCACATCGGTGGTGGTCTCGACCTCGAGACCGTTCGGCAGCACATCGGCCACCGCCACAATCTCCTGGACCGGTGCGCCCTCGATCGCCCCGCCCCCGACAACGCGGCCGTCGGGTACGCCGTCCTTCGACAACGCCTCAGCATCGGCGGCGCGAGCAGGCGCGGTGGTGCCGACCGATACCGGGAAGCGGGTTCGCAGCGATTCGTGCCTGCCGAGCACATCGGTCACCGCGGCATCGAGCGCGGCCACATCGAGCGCGCCGGTCAGCCGGATGGCGAACGGGATGTTGTAGGAGCCAGACGCCGGGTCCAGCTGGTTGAGCACCCACATGCGCTGCTGAGCCAGCGACAGCGGAATCCGTTGTGGCCGTTTGGTGGCGACCAGTGCGGGCCGCGCTGACGCACCGCCCGCGGCACCGATCCGGGCGGCCAGCGCGGTCACGGTGGGCGCCTCGAACAGGTCGCGGATGGTGACCTCGGCGTCGAGCGCCTCGTTGATCCTGGCGATCGCGCGCGTGGCCATCAGCGAGTTGCCGCCGAGGGCGAAGTAGTCGTCGTCGGCGCCGACGCGGGCCATCCCGAGCAGCTCGGCGTAGACGCCTGCCACGATCTCCTCGGTCGGGGTGGCCGGCGCGCGGAACTCGCCCGCGGTGAAGGTCGGCGCGGGCAGCGCCTTGCGGTCGAGCTTGCCGCTGGGGTTGAGCGGGAACGCGTCCAGCGCGACCAGCGCGGCCGGAATCATGTACGCGGGCAACGACTCACCGATGGCGGCGAGCAACGGCGCCTGCTCGATCCGCTCGCCCGGCCTGGGCACCACGTAGGCGACCAGCTGCTCACCGGCGGGCGAATCGGCCACGATCGCGACGGCCTGGCTCACGGCGGACTGGGCGAGCAGCGCGGTCTCGATCTCGCCGAGCTCGATGCGTTGGCCACGGAACTTCACCTGGAAGTCGGTGCGGCCCAGGTATTCCAGGACGTGGGTGTCGGCGGTGGGCGTGCGCCACACGACCAGGTCACCGGTGCGGTACATCCGAGTACCCGGCGCGAAGGGGTTGGCCACGAAGCGATCCGAGGTCAGGTCGGGCCGGGCGACATACCCGCGCGCGAGCTGATCGCCCGCCAGGTACAGCTCGCCGACGACACCGGACGGCACCGGACGCAACCGCGAATCCAGCACGTACACCTGGGTGTTCCACTGCGGCACGCCGATCGGCACCGAGCCACGGTCGGTCTCGCCGGCGGGCCAGTAGGTCACCGACACGGCGGCCTCGGTCGGGCCGTAGAGGTTGTGCACCTGCGCCGGCGAGACCGCGCGCAGCGCTTCGACCGTCTCCGGCGGCAGCGCCTCACCGATGGCGAACACGTCGCGCAGGGTGGGGATGGCGCCGGGGGTGGTGTGCGCGGCGAACACGGTCAGCATCGACGGCACGAAGTCGGTCATCGTGACGCTCTGCGCCGCAATGGTTTCGGCGATGTAGGCCGGGTCGCGGTGTCCGTCGTGGGTGGCGACGACCAGCTTCGCGCCGCTGCGCAGCGGCATGAAGTATCCCCACAGCGACACGTCGAACGTGGTCGCGGTCTTCTGCAGGTACACATCGCCGGGGCCGAGCGGGTATTCGGCGAGCATCCACGCGATCTGGTTGTCGATCGCCTGGTGCGACACCGCGACACCCTTCGGGCGACCGGTGGAACCCGAGGTGAAGATGACGTAGGCAGGGTGCTGCGGCAGCACCGGACAGATCAGTTCCGACGAGCTCAGCGGCTCACCCGAGAAGCCTTCCAGCGCAACGGTATCCATCGTGATCACCGGCGTAGCGGCGGGCACCTCTACCGCGTCGGCGGTGGTGGTGAGCACGCATACCGGCTGCGCGGTATCGAGGATGTGGGCGATCCGCTCGGCCGGATGATCCGGATCCAGCGGCACATAGGCGCCACCGGCGGTGACGATCGCGTACATACCGACAACCAGATCCAGCGACCGGCGCACGGCCAGCCCGACCAGCGACTCCGCACCGACCCCGCGCTGCACCAGCAGCCGGGCCAGCCGGTTCACCCGCTCGTCGAACTCGCGATAGGTCAGCTCGGCGCCCTCGTAGGCCAGCGCGACCGCATCGGGATGCGCGGCGACCGCGGCACGGTAGCCGTCGAGCAGCAGCGCGGGCGCGAGCTCGTGCCGGGTGTCGTTCCACTGCTCCAGGATTCGCGTGCGCTCGACCGGCTCCAGCAGCTCGATCGCACCGACCGGGCGGGCCGGATCGGCCACCACTTCCGACAGCAGCCGCACCAGACGATCGGCGAAACCGGCGACGGTGGCCTCGTCGAACAGGTCGGTGGCGTAGGTGAACGCCGCCGACACACCGCTCGCCACGCCATCGGTTTCCAGTGGAACCAGGGTGAGTTCGAGATCGAACTTCGCGAACGGCACGGCCAGATCGACACCGGAGACGGTCAGCCCCGGCAGTTGCAGTTCGGTGCCTGCCAGGTTCTGGAAGGTGAGCATCACCTGGAACAGCGGGTGGCGGGCCATCGACCTGGCGGGATCGAGCAGCTCGACCAGCCGCTCGAACGGCACGTCGGCGTGGCCGAAGGCGGCGACGTCGGTGCCGCGGACCGCGCCGAGCAGCTCGTCGAAGCTGCGCGCGGGGTCAACCTCGGTGCGCAGCACCAGGGTGTTGACGAACATGCCGATCACGTCGTCGAGCACCGCTTCGCCACGGCCCGCGACGGGGGTGCCGACGGCGATGTCGGTGGTGCCCGACAGGCGCGCGAGCAGCACGGCCAGCGCCGCGTGCACCACCATGAACAGCGTCGAATTGTGTTCGCGGGAAAGCCGATCCAGCGCGGCGTGCACCTCGGCGTCGATCCGGAAGTCGTAGCTCGCACCACGGTTGGTCATCGCCGCGGGGCGCGGGCGGTCGGCGGGCAGGTCCAATTGCTCCGGCAGCCCGGACAATTCGTCACGCCAGAAGGAGATCTGCTGCGCCAGCAGCGAATCCGGATCGGATTCGGCGCCGAGCGTGGCCCGCTGCCAGAGGGTGAAGTCGGCGTACTGCACCGGCAGCTGGTGCCAGTGCGGCGCGTTGCCGCGCAGCCGGTCGGAGTAGGCGGCGATCAGGTCGCGGGTCAGCGGCGCCATCGAGAAACCGTCGGCGGCGATGTGGTGCACCACGCACAGCAGCACGTGTTCCTCGGCGCCGAGGCGGAACAGCCGCACCCGCACCGGCGGCGCGACCGCCACATCGAACCCGGCCACGGCCTGCTCGGCGATCAGCTGGGGCAGCTGCTCCGCCGTCGCGTCGACCACCTCCAGCAGCGGGACCGCGCGCGGATGGCTCACCGGCAGCACCAGTTGCACGGCGTCGCCGTCGACCTCCGGGTAGATGGTGCGCAGCACTTCGTGGCGGGAGACCAGGTCGGTCACCGCGGCACGCATCGCGGCCAGATCCAGCGCGCCGGACAGCCGGACCGGCAGCGGAATGTTGTTGGCGCCGCTGGCCGGATCGAAACGGTTCAGGAACCACATCCGCTGCTGCGCGTACGACAGCGGGATCTGCTCGGGGCGGGCCTGCGCGGTCAGCGGGTTGCCGGTACCGGCGCCCACATGCGACTCGACCCGGGCGGCCAGCGCCGACACCGTCGACGCCTCGAACACCAGCTGCACCGGCACCCTGGCATCGAGCGCGGTACCGATCCTGGCCACGGCCTGGGCGGCCAGCAGCGAGTTGCCGCCGAGCTCGAAGAAGTCGTCGTCGGCGCCGACCCGCTGCTTGTCGTCGTCACCGGGCACCAGCAGCGCCGCGAACACCCGCGCGACGATCTCCTCGATCGGTGTGCTCGGCGCGCGGAACTCGCGGGCGGTGAAGGTGGGCTCCGGCAACGCTTTTCGATCGAGCTTGCCGACCGGGGTCAGCGGGATCTCGTCGAGCAGCATGATCGCCGCGGGCACCATGTACGCGGGCAGCAGGCCCGACAGGTAGTGGGCGAGGTCGGCGGGGGTCACCGCGGCGCCCGCGCGGGGCAGCACATAGGCGACCAGCGAGGTCACGCCGTTGGTCAGCGTGCGGCCGAGGGTGGCCGCGAAGTCGACGTCGGCGTGCGTGGTGAGCGCGTTGTCGATCTCGCCGAGCTCGATGCGCAGGCCGCGGATCTTCACCTGGAAGTCCGAGCGCCCGAGGTACTCGAACGCACCGGAGGTATTGCGGCGCACCAGGTCACCGGTGCGGTACAGCCGTCCGCCCGGCGCGCCCGCGTCGGCGCCGAAGGGGTTGGCCACGAATCGTTCCGTGGTCAGCGCGGCGCGGTCGAGGTAGCCCTGTGCCAGCGCGGGACCGGCCAGGTACAGCTCGCCGACCACGCCGGCGGGGACCGGGCGCAGGCGCGCGTCGAGCACGAACGCCGCGACGCCGGGGATCACCGAACCCAGCGTCACCGGCTCGCCCGCGGTCATCTCGCCGGTGGTCACCATGACGGTGGCCTCGGTGGGGCCGTAGGCGTTGAACACCGAACGGTCGGCGCTCGCCCAGCGATCCACCAGTTCGGGGCCGAGCTTGTCACCACCGGTGACGACGACGCGCACGCTGTCGACCGCGGTGGAGTCCACCGACTCGAGCGCGCCGGGCGTGATCAGCAGGTGCGAGACCTGTTCCCGGCGAACGAGATCGGCGAGCTCGTCGCCACCGAATACGGTCGGCGGGACGACAACGAGGGTCGCGCCCGCGGTGAAGGTGAACAGCATCTCCATCAGGGAGAAGTCGAAGCTGGGCGAGCTCAGGTGGGTCACCCGCGATTCGGCGGTGACGCGGTACTGCCTGCCCACCGCGGCCATCGTCGACAGGCCGGCCTGGGTCACCACGACGCCCTTGGGCAGACCGGTGGAACCGGAGGTGTAGATGACGTAGGCCGGGTGGTGCTCGTCGAGCGTGCGCACCCGGTCGCTGTAGGAGATGGCGTGCGCGGGCTGCGCGGCGACGGCGGCCGCCACCGCGGGGTCGTCGAGTTCGAGCCAGGTCGTCGAGTCGCCGAGGCCGGGCCGGTGCGCGGAAGTGGTCACGCCGAGCACGGCGCGCGAGTCGGTGACGATGTGGGCGATGCGCTCGGCCGGGTAGGCGGGGTCGATCGGCACGTAGGCCGCGCCCGATTTCGCCACCGCCCAGACGCTGAGCACCGATTCGATCGAGCGGGTGATCGCGACGGCGACGATGTCACCGGGGCCGACGCCGCGGGCGATCAGCTCCCTGGCCAGGCGCGATGACTCCTCGTCGAGTGCGCGGTAGGTGAGTTCCCGCTGGTCGGCGGGCTCGCCGGTGGGGTTGAACCGGATGGCGACAGCATCGGCGGCCGACTCGACCGCCCCGGTCAGCAACTGCCCGAATGTCGGACTGCTCGACCGGCGACGGCGGTTACCGCGGGCAGAACGGCGGGCAGTTTCCATTCGGGTTCATTCACCTCTCATCGAGCCTGGACGCGCGCGAACGGCCGCCCCGTGCAGATCGAGCCATCATATCGAGGAGCGACATACCGACCGAATGTCGTGCCGACAGCCCCAATTTCCCGGGCCCCGGGTACTAGGGCCTTGAGGAGTATCGGCCCAGCGCCAAGCGGTGTTGCCGGATCACACAGCAAAGTGACGGGGCTCATACCGAACCACCGTCACCAGGCTTTCACGGACGAATCCGCACTCGCGAATACTCAGTGCGAGGAGGGGCCCCACTCCATCGGAACACCCTTGGACGCGAGGTAAGGCAGGGGATCCATCTTGCCGCCACCCTGATCCCAGATCTCGAGGTGCAGGTGCGGGCCGGTGGACTGGCCGCGGTTGCCGACGGTCGCGATGACGTCGCCCGCGTTGACCCGCTGGCCCTGGCGGACGAGCATCTCGTTGACGTGGCCGTAGACGGCGGTGGTGCCGTCGTCCTGGAGCACCCGCACCCACAGGCCGAAGCCCGACGCCGGGCCCGCCTCGATGACGGTGCCGCTGGACACGGAGTGGATCGGGGCGCCGAGGGTGTCGGCGAAGTCGAGGCCGTAGTGCATGGCACCCCAGCGGGCGCCGTAGCCGGAGCTGATCGGGCCCGCGACCGGGCGGGCGGCCTGCGGCGGCGCGACCTGGTGCTGGATGCCCTGGATGATGTCCTCGACCTGGGCGAGCGGGGCGGCGATCTCCGGCGGCAGGTTGCCGATGCCGAACGGCGCGGCCACGGGGGCGGCGATCGGCGCGGCGACCGCGTCGACCTGCACGGGCGCATCGGCCGGCGCGGCGACCTGCTTGGCGGCGACCAGGCTGACCTCGGCGGCCTCGCGAGCGGAATCGGAGACGACGGATTCCTCGACGTCGTCGTTGTGCGTCGGCAGCAGCGGGGCCGCGTAGGAGATCGCCGGGGCGATCGAGGCGGCGGTGCCGACCAGGGCGCCCGCGGCGACCGCGGCGCTGGCGGCGACCCGCACCCGATCGGTACGCGACGGTTCGGCGCGGTGCCGGCTCGGGCGCCCGGCGCCTCCGTCACCCAGCAGGGTCTTGACGGAGATGGATTCGGGGCCCACACGGTGCTGCGACAAAGTTTCGTCCTAGCGTCCGACAACAAGGAAAACGAAACCGGCTTGCGACCAGCCCGGAAGCCGCCTCGGCGGTTCCCGCTACCGAACTGTGTGTAACGGTTCGGCATCCGTTGTGACGGGAACTCTACTCGGTCGTGACCATTCCGCAACCTTCGATCTCGAATTCGCAGGTGGGAGGCCTGCGACACAGTAACGATCCCGTTGCCGAGCGGGTCACACGCGCCATCAGCGCGGCATGCCGGGGCGCCGACGGGACAGACTCGGGAGATGGTGATCGAGAGTTTGCGTGTCCCCTTCGTCGCCGCGCCCATGGCAGGCGGCCCGTCCACCCCGGAGTTGGTGGTCGCCGTCTCGAACGCGGGCGGGTTCGGCCAGCTGGCCGCCGGCTACCTCGCCGCGGACGCGATGGCCGACCAGATCGCGGCGACCAGGGCCGCGACCACCGCCCCCTTCGGCATGAACCTGTTCGCACCCGGCCCGGTCGCCGAGCCCGCGATCTACGCCGCCTACCTCGCCGAGCTGGGCGCCGACTTCCCGCTCGGCACCCCCAAACACGACACCGACGGCTGGACCGACAAGCTCGACCTGCTGGTGGCCGACCCGGTCGCGGTGGTGTCGACGACCTTCGGCTGTCCCACCGCGGTCGAGGTCGACCGGCTGCACGCGGTCGGCACGGAGGTGTGGGTGACGGTCACCTCGCCCGCCGAGGCACTGATCGCGATCGACGCAGGCGCCGACGCCCTCATCGCGCAGGGCGCCGAGGCGGGCGGGCACCGGGCGAGCTTCCTCGACGATCCGGCCGACGACACCGTCGACCCGCCCGGCCTGCTGACCCTGATCCAGTTGCTCACCGCCGTCACCGACCGCCCGATCGTCGCGGCGGGCGGCATCGCCACCGGCGCCGGCCTGGCGGGCGTGCTCGCCGCAGGCGCGGCCGCCGCGCAGCTCGGCACCGCGCTGCTGCGCTGTCCGGAGGCCGGGACCAACGCCGTGCACCGCGCCGCGATCGGGTCGGCGGAACCGACCATGCTGACGCGCGCGTTCACCGGACGACGTGCGCGCGGAATCCGCAACCGTTTTCTCACCGAGCACACCGCGACAGCGCCCGCCGCCTACCCCGAAATTCATTACGCCACAGCACCGTTGCGCGCCGCGGGCCGCTCCGCCGGCAACCCCGACGATGTGAATCTGTGGGCGGGGCAAGCGCATTCGCTGACCACCGAGCTACCGGTAGGCGAACTGATCAGCGACCTCTACGCCGACGCGAAAAGCGCACTCCGGAAAGCGCTTTCGGAGTGAATCCAGTGTTGTTGACAACGAATTTCGTTTAGACTCGAGTGGCATCGCATCCCGCCGACTACCACCAAGCAGGAGGAGAGCGCCATGTCCCTCGATGTTCCCGCAGCACTGCTCGAGCGCGCCGAACAGGGCGATATCGATGACGCAGAATTCGTCGAATGCGTCCGCACGTCACTGCCTTACGCCTGGGAAGTGGTGAGCCGGGTAGCCGGTGAGCTGCGGGAGGGCACCGAGGAATACGCCGACAACCGGGTACCGCCGCCGGACGAGGTCGCCCGCGGCCAGCTGCTGCGCGCCCTGGCCTCCGACGCGATTCGCGGCGGGCTGGAACGGCATTTCGGCGTGAAACTCGCCTTCCAGAACTGCCACCGGGTCGCGGCCTTCCCGCTCTCGGCGGTCGGCGGCGAGACCTACACCCGCTACATCAGCCCGCGGGCCCAGCTCCTCAACCAGAGCCCGGAACTCCGGAACTGTTGAGCACCAGCGTTTCTCCTCGACAACTGAATATCGACAACTGCATCGCACAACAGAATCCGACAACTGAATGAAAACGGCGGGCGTGGAAGCAATTCCACGCCCGCCGCCATGTCCCAGGCGATCAGCCCAGCGTCGTCACCTCCAGCTCGCCCTCGGCGTACTGGGCGCGCAGGCGCTTCTTGTCGAACTTGCCGACACTGGTCTTGGGCACCTCGGCGATGAAGGTCCAGCGCTCCGGCAGCTGCCACTTGGCGAACTTGTCGGCCAGGAAGTCGCGCAGCTCGACGGGCTGGGTGGTGGCACCTTCGACGAGCACGATGGCCACCAGCGGGCGCTCGTCCCACTTCTCGTCCGGCACACCGATCACGGCCGCCTCGGCGACCGACGGGTGACCCATCACCGCGTTCTCCAGATCCACCGAGGAGATCCACTCGCCACCGGACTTGATGACGTCCTTGGAGCGGTCGACCAGGGTCAGGTAGCCGTCGGTGCTGATCTTGCCGACGTCGCCGGTGCGCAGCCAGCCGTCGTCGAACTTGTCCGGGTCGATCTCGGCGCCGGTCGGCGAGTAGTAGGAACCGGTGATCCAGGCGCCGCGGACCTCCAGCTCGCCGAGCGACTCGCCGTCGTTCGGAACGACCTTGCCGTCGTCACCGACGAGCCTGGCCTCGACATTGGCCGGGAAGCGGCCCTGGGTGTAGCGGTAGGCCCAGGCCTCCTCGCCCTCGGCACCGGCGGGCGCGTGCGCGACGCTGCCCAGCGGGGAGGTCTCGGTCATGCCCCACGCGTGCAGGATGCGCACGCCGTGCTTCTCCTCGAACGCGCGCATCATCGACGGCGGCACCGCGGAGCCACCGACGACGGCGGTACGCAGGTGCGAGATGTCCTGTGGCTGCGCGGCAAGGCCCGCCAGCACGCCACCCCAGATGGTCGGCACGGCGGCGGCGAAGGTCGGCTTCTCGGCGGCCATCATCTCCAGCAGCGGGCCAGGCTGCAGGAAGCGGTCCGGCATCAGGATGTTCGCGCCCGACATCAGCGCCGCGTACGGCAGGCCCCACGCGTTGGCGTGGAACAGCGGAACGATCGCGAGCACGTAGTCCGA
Source organism: Nocardia sp. NPDC055053 (assembly GCF_053608285.1). Classification (NCBI taxonomy): domain Bacteria; kingdom Bacillati; phylum Actinomycetota; class Actinomycetes; order Mycobacteriales; family Nocardiaceae; genus Nocardia; species Nocardia sp. NPDC055053. The sequence continues at coordinate 65,682 of NZ_JBSGVD010000025.1, forward strand.
GCCCTGGAAACCCATGCCGTTGGGCTGGTTCACCTGCATCGCGTGCAGCCAGTTGGAGCGGTGCGAGTAGACGACGCCCTTCGGGTCGCCGGTGGTGCCGGAGGTGTAACACATCGCGGCGGCGGAACGTTCGTCGACGACCGGGAAGTCGAAGTCGGCGGGCTGGCTGTCGAGCAGCTCGCGGTAGGAATGCACAGTCACGCCCTCGGGCGCGGTCAGCGCGGACGCGTCACCGTTGACGACGATCACGTGCTTGACCGTCTTCAGGTTCGGCAGGTACTGCGCGAACAGCGGCACCAGCGTGCCGTCGACGAGGACGACCTGGTCCTCGGCGTGGTTGGCGACGAAGACCAGCTGCTCCGGGAACAGGCGGATGTTGAGCGCGTGCAGCACCGAGCCCATCGCGGGCACCGCGATGTAGGCGACCATGTGCTCGTTGTTGTTCCACATGAAGGTGCCGACACGGTCGCCCTCTTCGATGCCGAGTCCGCGCAGCGCGTTGGCCAACCGGGCGGCGTCGGCGCCGAGCTCACGGTAGGTCATGGTGCGCACCCCGTCGCCGGTCCAGGTGGACACGGTCGAATTGCCCTGGAAGGTGGCGGCATAGTTGAGCAGCTTGGCCAGCGACAGCTGGTCGTCCTGCATGGTGCTCAGCATCGATAACTCCTTCGGTCTCGCCGCGGCATGAGCCACGTCACACCGGATGCTACCGAAAAGAGACCAAGCGGCAATTGTTTCCCAGTGCAACTTTTCCTGGTGAACAGCGTGTTCACCGACAGCGCTCTTGCTACCGATGCGGCGACTCGGCGCCAGGCCCGCGATGATGCGCCGGCACACCAGGACCCGCGTGTTCGGCGTTGTGCACCCCGTCGACGACCAGCCTGCGGACGTGGTCGTTCTCCAGGCTGTAGTAGATCGTGGTGCCCTCGCGACGGGTCCGCACCAGCCGGGCCATCCGCAGTTTGGCCAGATGCTGCGACACCGACGGGCCCGGCTTGCCGACCTCGGTGGCGAGGTCGTTCACCGACAATTCACGGTCGGCCAGGGCCCACAGCACCCGGACCCGGGTGGGGTCGGCGAGCATCCGGAACACCTCGACGACCAGTCCCACCTGGTCCTCGGCCAGCGGTGCGCGGCCCGGTCCGCCATCTGCGTTCATGCGCAGATAATAGGCCCGGTTCGTCAGCGCAGGGCGAGGTCGGCCAGCGCGGTCCAGTCGGCGAGCACCTGCTTGCGGCGGACCCGGTCGCGGCCGACCATCTCGTCGAGGGTGGCGCCGCGGACCAGGTTGATGGTGAGCCAGAAAGCGCTCTCCAGCCGTTCGCGGGCGATGTCGGCATCGATCAGCCCGGCGCAGCGGTCGAGTAGTTCGACGGTCAGATCGTGCTGGACGCGCAGCATTTCGCGGCGCAGCGGCGCGTCGTTGGCGATGCCGACGTACAGCTCCACCGAGGCGCGGCCGAGCTGGCCCGCGAACGTCGCGGTGACCAGTTCGACCAGCACCGCACCCGCCGCGGTATCGCTGGGCAGTGCTTTCGCCTTGCGCTGCATGGCCTCTCGCTGACGCTCGGTGAGGTGGCCGATGGTCTGGGCGAACAGCTCACTTCTGGTGTGGAACTGGTGCAGCTGCGCACCGCGGGTGACCCCGGCCCTGGCCGTGATATCGGCGATCGACGCGCCCGCGTAGCCGACCTCCGCGAGGCTCTCGATCGCGGCGTCGAGCAGCAGCGTCCGCGTCCGCAGACTCTTCTCCTGATGCTTGTTCGGTGGCAACGCAGGCATCGTCCCAGTATAGGGGTTGAAAATTCCATGCTGCCTTGCACGCAATTCAGTGCTGGACGTACTGTGTCGACATGGCTGTTGACCGGATGCTGCCCACCGACGAGGCGCGCGAGCTGATCGAACTGACCCGCGACATCGCCGACAAGGTGCTCGAGCCGCGGGTCGCCGAGAGCGAGAAGACCGGCGTCTTCCCCGACGGCGTCTTCCCCGCGCTCGGCGCGGCCGGGCTGCTGAGCCTGCCGTATCCGGAGGAGTTCGGCGGCGGCGCGCAGCCCTACGAGGTGTATCTGCAGGTGCTGGAGGAACTGGCGAGCCGCTGGGCGGCCGTCGCGGTCGCGGTGAGCGTGCACGGCCTGTCCTGCCATCCGCTGTTCACCTACGGCACCGACGAGCAGAAGCGGCGGTGGCTGGCGGACATGCTGTCCGGCGAAACCATCGGCGCCTACAGCCTTTCCGAGGCTCACGCCGGTTCCGACGCGGCCGCGCTGCGCTGCCGGGCCACCCCCGTCGATGGCGGCTACCAGCTCAACGGCACCAAAGCCTGGATCACCAACGGCGGCCGCGCCGACTTCTACACCCTGTTCGCCCGCAGCGGCGAGGGCTCGCGCGGCATCTCCTGCTTCCTCGTCCCCGCCGACACCGCCGGCCTGAGCTTCGGCAAGCCCGAGGAGAAGATGGGCCTGCGCGGAATTCCCACCACCACCGCCGCCTACGACGACGCGTTCCTGCCCGCCGAGCGCCGCATCGGCGACGAAGGACAGGGCCTGTCGATCGCGTTCAGCGCGCTGGACGCGGGCCGTCTCGGCATCGCCGCCGTCGCCACCGGCGTCGCCCAGCGCGCGCTCGACGAGGCCGTCGCCTACGCCAAGGAGCGAGAGGCGTTCGGCCGCAAGATCATCGACCACCAGGGCCTCGGCTTCGTGCTCGCCGACATGGCCGCCGCGGTCGACACCGCCCGCGCCACCTACCTCGACGCGGCCCGCCGCCGCGACGCCGGACTGCCCTATTCGCGCCAGGCCAGCGTCGCCAAGCTGGTTGCCACCGATGCCGCCATGAAGGTGACCACCGACGCGGTGCAGGTCTTCGGCGGCTACGGCTACACCCAGGACTTCCCGGTGGAGCGCTACATGCGCGAGGCCAAGGTCATGCAGATCTTCGAGGGCACCAATCAGATCCAGCGCCTGGTGATCGCCCGCCATCTCGCCGGGTGAGCTATCCAGCAACGCGCTGATCAAGCCACCTCAGACCGATAGGGCAAACGACCAGTAAACTGGACGGCGTCTCGAGACCTCGGACGAAAGAGGTGCGCGATGCTGTGGTGGCTGATCGTGATCGTCGTCGTGTGTGTGCTGGCTTTGCTGTATCTGCGCGCCGAGCAGAACAAGCGGACCGCGCGCGAACTCGAAGAGACCAAGGCCGACGCCAGGGTGACGATCGAACGGCTCGGCGGCCAGGTGTACCAGCTGTCGCCGCGCAACGAAGCGGCCAGGCAGGCACTGGCCGACGCGTCCGAACGCTACAACGCCGCGGGCGGTCAGATGGACAGGGCGAACTCGCCCGTCCACGCCCGCCTGGCCAAGCAGACGGCACTGGAAGGGCTCTACTACATCCGCGCGGCGCGCACCGCGATGCAGATGGACCCCGGCCCGCCGGTCCCCGCCCTCGACGGTCAGGACATCGCGGGACACGTCGACGAGCTGCGGGTCGTCGAACACAACGGCCGCCGCATCGCCGCCTCCCCCGCCCCGTCCCCGGGCACGCCTAATTACCACCCCGGTGGTCGCGTGGCCGGACGACCGGTCCCCGCGGGGTGGTATTCGGAGCCGTGGTGGAAGCCCGCGCTGATAGCCGGCGCCTGGGGCGCCGGTACGGCACTGTTGTTCACGTCGTTGTTCGCCGGAATGTCCGGAGTCGGCTACGACGCCCAGGCATTCGAGGACGGCACCGGTGAGGCGGCGCTCGACCAGGGAGACCAGGGCGAGATCGGCCAGGATCCGGGGTACGACCCGGGTCAGGATTCAGGTGACTGGGGCGGCTCCGAGGGTGGTGGATACGACAGCGGCGGGTTCGACGGCGGCGGTGGGTTCGACGCCTTCTGAGCTGATCGCGGGACGGATGTTCGGTGGGGAGCGACCTGCCCCGCACCGGCTGCGCTCGACGAGCTGCCACGGATCACCGCGCACCGCGACTCCGCCGCGTCCGGGTCGGCGTACCGATACGGACCGGGACGTTCCCGGTCGTAGGCGATGCTCAGTTACCCGGCACCGTGCCGCACGGCGCCCTCGTGTGCGGCGGATCCCAGCTCTGCGTCGCGGGATGAGCGGGGAGGCCAGGCCCGCGATCACCACGCCGAGGACTATCAGACACAGCAACATGATCGGGCCGACCGGGGGCTCAACGCTCGCCCGAGCGGGCACCGCGGCCTCCGCTGCCGGGCCCGCGACGGCGGGGATCGCGAGGTCGACGGATTCGACGGCAGGCAAGGGGATAGAGGTCGACGCGGCATCGAGGTACCGCGGGCCCGCGTCGAGCGGCGCCGGCGGCGGCGAGATGTCCGGCGAGTCGACCGGCACCGTGGCCGGACCGAACACCGTGGCCAGGCTGGTGAGCCCGGCCAGCACGCCCGCGCCGAGATCGCCGGGCAACAACTGCTGCACGCTGGGCGCGATCACCCCCAATGCCTCATCGACCAGCCTGCGATCGGGAGAGGGAAGGGCGGGCCCGCCGGGATTCAGGCCGATCCGTTCCAGCATCGGACCGAAATCGGCCGGTGACAGGATCGGCTCGATCGGTGGCAGGGGAAGCGACGGCTCCATCACGGATGCGACCGGGAAGACGGCACCGGCACGTTCGGTGACAGCGCTATGGCGCAGCTCCTGCACTGGTGCTGCGTAATCCGAGTGCGAGTGGGCGGTGATCGGCGGGTCGAACTCCGCAGGCGCGTCGAACTCCGGGGGTGCGCCGACCGGCAACACCGGGTCGACGCCACGCGGCACCACGAACAGAGCGTGATCGACCGGGATGCTGTCATCCGCGGCGGCAACGCCGGCCACCGACAGCATCGCCAACATCAGACCAGCCAGCACACCACCGCGAACGCACCGGGCTCTGCGCATCACACTCCTTCCTTCTCGTCGTTGCCACCGGACAAGCCCACTACTCGACGGGAAACACCAGACCGATCGTCAGCTCGGCATCCGGCATTCGGCCAGCTCCGCCACGTCACGCCGGACCTGCATGGACGTGGGCAGCCCCTGCGCGACGACGCGAACGCGCGGATTCTCGTTCTCGATCTGCTGTGCCGATGCGGCAAGCAGATCCCTCGCGACGGCACGCAGCCGGTCGGTGTCGGCGAGATCGACAGCGGTCATCTCGATGGCACGTGACGAATCCGCCTGCTGAAGCCGACCGAAGAGACCGATCAATTCGCCCTGTGCGGTAAGCCATTCGTCACGGAACAGGTTCGGGATCGGCAATCGATCCGCGGCATCGCGCGCACTCCCGGCCGCGGCGGCGCGCGTACCGAGAATCATCGCCGCCGTATCGCGGTACTGCACCGGCGTAAGCGCACCGGCATCGCGTTCGGCAGCTTCGAGATCGGCGCGATACCGGGTCTGCAAGGAGCAGACGGACCGGTAGAACGCGAGCATGGTCGCCTGCGTCACCGCGCTCGCGCCGTCGAGCTCGGCGGCGCGCGCGGCGTCTCGATCGGCGCGGTCCCGTTGCGACAGCGTCGAATCCGAATCGAGCAACCCACCGTCGACCGAGCACCCGGCCGACCCCAGACACATCGCCGCGGCCAGCACGAGCACAGACCACCTGAAACAGGACCCCACAACCATGACCACGTACTCCTCGCGAGAAGGCAGAAAGTCATTGCGTGAACGAATGCCCGAAGAGGCGGGCGGAAACCTCCGGGAACGCTAGGTCACGCAGCCCCCACCCCGTCAGCCCACACCCGTTTCAGATCAGCGTGTCGCCCCGGCGATCACGATCAGACCATCCCGAAGTGGTCCGATCCCCGGGTTGACCGCACCACAGCCCCCGCACGCTATACTCGGGCACGGCCAAACCGGCCCCGCGCACCGCGGTTCCGGCAGACGACCAACCCCGCCTTCGTAGCTCAGGGGATAGAGCACCGCTCTCCTAAAGCGGGTGTCGCAGGTTCGAATCCTGCCGAGGGCACCACCCTGCGACGCGTTTTCGCAGGTCAGCAGGCGCCTCTCGGCTTGCCTATCCCTCTGACGCAATGAGGACTCACTCGTGCGTGCGACAGCGACGACGACGCGACGGAACTCCTCCGGATAGGCTGTGGCGGCCATGAGGAGTCGCGATGAGGTCACGCACCGCATCGATCAGGTGTTCGCGGGCTCGATGCCGCTCACCGAGGACGAACTCGCACCGCCGAGCATCGACGCGCCGTACGTCATCGCGCATTTTCACGGCCGCTCGCGGGCGGAGATCGACCGCTCGAGCTTTCTGCCCAGTCTGCACATGGAAGACTTCTCGTACATGACCGCGCAGGCCGTCGAGTACTACCTCCCGGCGGTGCTGAAGCTGATGCTGATCCAACCGTACGACTTCGAGCTCTGGATCTTTCTCAGCAGCTTCCTCGGCAGTGCGCGACGCGACGACGAGGCGACCCTGCGCGGCCTCCGCCCCGCACAGCACGCGGCGATCGCGGACTGGCTCGAGTTCCTGTCCCGCGAGATCGACGAAATGATCGGATTCGATCGCAAGGACGCCACGAAGCTGGCGCGGCTCTATCGGCAGCTCGCGAACGCTGCGGCGTAGACAGGCGCTCGCGGGAACCGCCATGTGCCCACAGCGGGCCGTCGCAGTCGGCATCGATGAGCTGTCCGAGCTTGCGCTGGAACCACATTCGCTCGGACCGGCGGCCTCGTCCCCGAAAACCACAACAGGCAAGGCAGTGAGTTCCGCCTGGTCGCCGTACCGCCAGAGCGCGAAGAACGAACCAGAACCATTGGCCTGCGCGAAGGGAACCATCCGGGCGGTGAACTCCGGGTTCTCCGACCAAGCCTCGAGCTCGGAGGTGCTCCCGTACTCGAGCAACCCGAATCCGTTGGCGTAGTTCTAGAAGCCGATCCTGTCCTGCAGGTCCTTCAGGCCCTTCGCCAACCGCACGGATAGCAGGCATGTCAGGCAGCGATATGCACTTAGTTGGCTGATACCCAACGAAATGCATACTGCTGGAGGCAGCCGTCCCTCATTCACCAGCTCCCGAAGGCAGCGCTGAGGTGAGCAACACCTCGAGTTCCCCGATGACGTCGTCGAGTGCCGTCGTGGATCGATTAACCCTGCACAGGATTACCGCGCCTTCGATGGCGGCGATGGCCATGGTGGACAGGCGGGCGGCGCGCTCGGGGTCGACGCCGTCGGCTTCGAGTGCGGTGGCGAGGGCGGCGTGCCAGCGGTCGATGATGCCGGCGACCGCTGGTTGCAGGTGGCGGTCGTCGGACGAGCTGCCGACGGCTACCGAGACGACCGGGCAGCCTGACTCGAAGTCGGACTGTTCGAGCAGTGCGGTCCAGAACTGGCCGAAGCGGCGTAGTGCCGCGATCGAGCCCTGCGTCACAGCTTTGTCGATGATGGCGGTGATGGCGTCGCCGGCCAGCGCGAGCGACTCGGTCATGATCTCGGCGCGACCGCCGCGGAAGTGGTGGTAGACCGATCCGCGCGGGGCGCCGCTGCGGGCCAGCACGGCGTCGACTGTCACCCCGGCCGAGCCGCGTTCGCGCAGGAGCTCGACGGCGCTGTAGAGCATCTTCTGCCTGGTGTCGGTGCGCGCTCCCACGTGCTGTGCTCCTTCCACGGTTTCAGCACTGTTATGTTACCTGCCATAATAATATGCTATGTTGCCTAGCATATTAGGCGGGAAAGGGTGCGACATGGCCGAGCCGAAGGCGACTGCGTGCGTATTGTGCGAGTGCAACTGCGGGATCACGGTCGACGTGGAGGGTCGCAGGCTGGCGAAGATCCGCGGCGACAAGGCGCATCCGGCATCGGAGGGCTACACCTGCGAGAAAGCGATGCGCCTCGACCTGTACCAGAACGGCGCGCACCGCATCACGACGCCGCTCAAACGCCTGCCTGACGGCACCTACCAGGAGATCGACTGGCACACGGCGATCGAGGAGATCGCCGCGAAACTCTCCGCCGTCAAGGAAGAACACGGCGGCGACAAGATCTTCTTCTACGGCGGGGGCGGCCAGGGTAATCACCTCGGCTCGGCCAACGCGCTCGCGCTGCGCGGGGCACTGGGCTCGGTCTATCACTCCAACGCGCTGGCGCAGGAGAAGACCGGGGAGATCTGGGTGGACGGCCGCCTCTACGGCGGTCACACCAAAGGCGACTTCGAACACGCCGAAGTGCTGGTGTTCGTCGGCAAGAATCCCTGGCAGTCGCACAGCTTTCCGCGGGCAAGACCCATCCTCAAGCAGGTGGCCGCCGACCCGAACCGGTCGATGATCGTCATCGATCCGCGGGTCAGCGAAACCGCGGCGATGGCCGAGCACCATTTGCAGGTGTTGCCGGGGCGCGACGCCTGGCTGATAGCCGCACTGGTCGCGGTGATCGTGCAGGAAGACCTGGTCGACGCCGACTTCATCGCCGCCCACACCACCGGCTACGACGAGGTCCACGCGGCGTTCATGGCTTGTGACGTCGCGGATTTCGCGAAGACCAGCGGTGTGGACGAGGGCGAGATCCGGGCGGCGGCGCGCCGGATCGCGACCGCGTCGAGCGTGTGCGTCTACGAGGATCTCGGAATCCAGCAGGCGCCCAACAGCACTCTGGTGTCGTACCTGAACAAGCTCCTGTGGATCGTCACCGGCAACTTCGGCAGACCAGGCACCATGTATCTGCACTCTTCGTTCGCGCTCCTGGCCGGTGGTTCCGGTTCCGGGTCGCCACGCAAGAAGCCGGGCGCACTGGCACGCGCGCAGCAGCGGCTGATGGCGCGGACCGTCACCGTGGCGGCCACCGCGATCAGCGCGACGCTGCCCGCGCTCGCACGCGTGACCCCGCTGCGCACGAAGGTGGAAGCCGGGGCCTCGGCCCTGCTCGACGCGATGGTTCCCCTGGCGGGCGGCATGCTCGGCGGCGGCGCCGGTAATGGCGGCGGCCGGACCTCACCGGTCACCGGCGCCAAGATCATCGGCGGCCTGATCCCGTGCAACTCGATCGCCGACGAGATCCTCACCGACCACCCGGACCGCTTCCGCGCGATCTGGATCGACTCGTCGAACCCGGCGCACTCCCTCGCCGATTCCCCTCGGTTCCGTGCCGCCATGCGCGCACTGGACTTGTCGGTCGTGATCGATGTGGCGTTCACCGAAACCGCCCGCGAGGCCGACTATGTGCTGCCCGCGGCCAGCCAGTTCGAGAAGCCCGAAGCGACGTTCTTCAATTTCGAATTCCCCCGCAATGTCTTCCACCTGCGGAAGCCACTGATGGAACCGCTGGGCGGCACGCTGCCGGAGCCCGAGATCTACGCGCGGCTGCTCCGGCGCATGAACGTGGTCGACGACGCCGTGATCGCCCGGCTCCGGCGCGCGGCGCGGACCGGACGCGACACCTTCGGTGCCACCTTCCTGGCCACCGTCGCCGCCGATCCCGCACTCGGAAAGATCGCGCCCTTCCTGTTGTACGAGACGCTCGGCACGACAATGGACCCACGCCTGCGGGGCGCCGCGGTGCTGTGGGGCATCAGTCACATGTGTGCGATGTCGAACCCGAAAGCCGTTGCCCGAGCTGGCTTCACCGGTACCGGCCTGACACCGGGCAACCGGTTGTTCGACACGATCATCGACTCCCCGACCGGCGTGGTGTTCACCGACGACACGTGGGATGACGTGTGGCACTACGTCAAACGCAAGGATCGCCGCTTCACCATCGCCATCGACACCCTGCTCGACCAGGTACGCGAACTGCCCACCGCGCGCGCGGAATGGACGACCCCGGAGTTCCCGCTGGTCCTGGCCGCCGGTGAGCGGCGCTCGTTCACCGCCAACACGATCTTCCGCAACCCCGACTGGCGCCGCCGCGATCGCGACGGCCACCTCCGGATCAGCGCCGAGGACGCCACGGCCCTTCGGTTGACCGACGGCGGCTCGGCACGTCTGGTCACCGCGAACGGATCCGCCACCGTCGTCATCGAGGTCAGCGACATGATGCGGGCGGGAAACATCGCTCTGCCCAACGGTCTCGGCCTCGACTTCCCCACCGGCGACGGCGCCACGACCAGCGCCGGGGTCTCCCCCAACGAACTGACCTGTCTCGAACTCAAAGACGACTTCGCGGGCACCCCCTGGCACAAACACGTCCCGGCCCGGCTCGAAGCGCTCGAAGGCGTCCCTGCCGAATAGTCTTGACCTGAACATGAGTTGAGCTTCTAGCGTTCGCTCTATGAGTGAGAACGCAGTGGCAGTCGCGGTGCTGGGGCTGGGCGAGATGGGGTCGGCGCTGGCCATGACCCTCCTGGACGCCGGTCATCCGGTCACCGTATGGAACCGGTCGCAGGACAAAGCTCAACCGCTGATCGGCAAAGGGGCGCGTGCGGCCGAGACGCCCGAGGCGGCCGTCGGCGCGGCCGAGGTGGTGATCGTCAATGTCAAGGGCGGTGCGGTGGCGACGGAGCTGCTGGGTGCGGCGGGATCGGTGCTGCCCGGGCGAACCGTCGTCGATCTGACCGACGGCACGTCGGAACAGTCAAGGGCCACCGGGCAAGTGGTGTCCGAGCACGGCGCCGACTACCTGCACGGCCAGATCATGACCATCGCCCCGGCCATCGGATCGCCGGACGCGGTGGTGTTCTACGGCGGCCCGCGCGCCGCGTTCGACCGGCACGAAGGTCTGCTCCGGGTACTCGGCGGCCGTGCGACCCATGTCTCCGACGACGCGGGTGTGGCCGTGTTGTACGGGATGGCCGTCCACGACATCATGTGGGGCCTGCTGAACGGCTTCCTCCACGCCGCAGCACTTCTCGGGAATGCCGGCATCCGGATCGACGACTTCCAGCTGCAGGCCCAGCCGTCCTTGGCGGCGCTGCCGACCCTGTTCCCGATGCTCGCGAACGAGATCGATCGCGCGGAATTCGCCGTGCCCTTCGGCGCACTCCAACACCACCTGCCCTCCATCGACGACCTGATCGCCGAAAGCCGGGCCCGCGGCATCGACACCGAGCTACCCACCCACACCAGAGCCCTCGTCGCCGAAGCACTCGCCGCAGGTCACGGCCATGACAGCTACTCGCGACTGGTAGAGCGCTTCCGCCGCGGATAACCGCGCTCACGAAGGGCACGAAAACACGGGACGTAACATTCGGCCGAGCTCGCCCGAAGATCAACCTGACACCGGAGGAGTTTCCATATGAAACAAGCAATTGTGGCCGCCGCACGAGTCGCGGCCGCCGGTTTTTCGGGTATTGCCGCCGTTGCGATCATCGGCTCCGGCTCCGCACAGGCGGCGCCGCAGGATTGTGTTGTCTCGCGGGATCTTTTCGGTGCGTCGGCGACGTGCCCGGCCGGCGGGGGAGACAACTACGTGCTGAAGGTCGAGTGCTTCGGGCTCTACGCCAACGGGCCGTTCCCGCTGTACGGCGTGGGTCCCTATTCGTCCCTCAGCTACCCCTTCACGCCGGATGGCCAGCGCATCAGCACCGGCTGCACGGGAATGGGTCCCGGCGTTGTCGCCGTGGCCACCAATGCCTACGTGATCTATTACGGCTAGGCCGGTTTCGAAGGCATCGACGGTTCAGAACTTGCCCGTGTGGTGTTCGGTTCGGTGGCCGAGCCGAACACCGAACTCGGTGATGAATTCGTCGGTCAGCGGCGGCCAGCCCCAGAAATCGAACGCGAGGGCGCCGAGGGCGAAGCAATCAGCCCAGTTCCATTCGGTGATCGGGCTCGTCACGGTGCAGGAGAGGCAGGTCGCCGACCCCGCACCGGCTTCTTTCCAGGCATCGATCGCGGCGGAGAACGGTTGCCACACAGTCTTGTCGGCTTCCCACCGCTGTGGGTAGTCGATGATCACGGTCGTGGCCTCGCACCGCGGGCAATCGACCGCGGACGGTTCGATCGCGCCCTGCCCCGGATAGTGGGCATCTCGGCCGACGATGACGGCGACCGGGCCGGGCATCCAGTCCGCACCCCATTCCTGGGCAATCTGACCCCAATCAGGCCCTGGCACATACCCTTCGCCGACCTGGAGGCTATACATCCTGTCGCCGGACATCTCCCGCGACAACCACCCCCGCGACACCATCCAGTCCACCATGCGCTCGGCCAGCGCGCCCGCGTCCGCGGACGTCACCTCGAGGTCGACGATCCGTTCGAAATAGTCACCCACGAGCCGCATCCTGCCACCGGGGTCCGACACCACTGCCGTGATCGTCGCCAAGCCATGCCACTTCCCCGGACAATCGGCCGTGCGGTGATTCTTCGCTCTATTCACCGCATAATCTGCGGCGAATAGAGCGCCTTGCTCCGCACCGCGGCGCGATGTTCTCGTGTTCCGGTTCGAGGCGTCGGCCGGCTCGGTAGGGTCGGCGGGAATTGGCGTGGGCTGGAAGGTGGAGTCGGTGGGTATCAAGCAGCGGGCCGTGGTGCAGATGAGTGCGGAGGAGATCGCGCAGTTCCTCGACCGCAGCCGGGTGCTCACGCTGGCCACGCTCAACGCCGAGGGGAAGCCGCATCTGACGGCGATGTGGTTCGGGCATATCGACGGCGTCATCTACTTCGAGACCAAGTCGAAGTCGCAGAAGGCGGTCAATCTGCGCCGCGATCCCACCATCACCTGCATGGCCGAAGCCGGCGACACCTACGACCAGCTGCGCGGTGTCTCGATCGAGGGCATCGCCCATCTGATCGAGGACACCGAGGACGAGGAGTACTGGAAGGCGGGCATCGACATCTATGAGCGCTACGTCGGCCCGTACAGCCCCGAGGTCAGGCCGTTCGTCGAGGCCATGATGCACAACCGTGTCGTGGTGCGGGTCGAGCCGACACGCGTCCGGTCCTGGGACCACCGCAAACTCGGGCTGCCCGCCATGCCGCTGTCCGGCAGCACCGCCGAGGCCCCCGCGCCCTGATCCGGCCTCACCCGGCGAGCAGTTCGCGTAGTGCCGTGGCGCCGTCGAGAAGGGCCAGCGAGCGGGCGGTGATGGCGGCGGCCCTGGCGGCCAGCGCCTCTCGCACCTGCGTGGAATGCTGCCTGAAGGCGGGAATGACTCTGCGTACCTGCTCGATTCGGTAGCCAGCCCGGCGGAGTTGATGGACGATCCTGGCGTCGCGGACCTGCTCGGGCGAGTACCGGCGCGCACCGCCGGTCGCACCCGATCGATCAGGAACGACCAAACCCTCCGCGTCCCAATGTCGCAGTGTCGAGGTGCGCACGCCCAGCGCGGTGGCGAGCTCGGCGATGCTCATCGCATCCGAACCGCGCACTTCCGTGATCGGTTCGGTGGCAATAGCTTCGGCGGCCTGCCTGGCCAGCTCGAGGTCGACGCGTTCGGTGTGCAGGCCCGCGTGCGCCGCGTCGAGTATCGCCAGCGCCCGCACCTGGTCACCCGCGTGGACGATCCGGATGATCCGCTTCGCCTCGACCGGACCGACTCCCGCCGCGAGTGCCCGATAGGCGAGTGCCGACCGCACATGGATCTCCCGGTAGATCCGGTGCCCACCCGGCGAACGGTCCGCGGGTGGCAGCACACCGTCACGTTCGAGATTGCGCACCTGCTGGACCGAGTACCCCGCACGCCGGGCGACATCGACGGTGCGACCGACCGGCGAGTTGAGGTTTATCACCATGAACTCCTCGTCGTCGCCGGAAAAGTCCACACAAGCACTTGAATGAGACGCTCGAACCATGACGATAGACGACATCATCGACTACGTGACCGGCCTCGGCGGCGTCCTGCACCTGAACCCCGCCCCTGGCGGCGAATGGCCGGAGATCAGCTGGGGCGACTCGTTCTTCTACTACGCCCCCGACGGCGTCGTCCCGACCACGACCCAGCCCTTCGCCACCATTGTCACCAAGGACTACCCGGACGACCGAAGCTCGCGACTCGACCGCCCCGGCACCTTCCGGCTCAATATCGCCGCAGGCCGGGAGACCTTCATCGAGTGGACGGGCCACGCCCCCGGCCGCGGCCCCGACGAGGTGGACGCGAGCGTCACCGACACCGTGATCGCCCACCCCGTCTACGGTTCGGCGGGCTGGCTGGCCGTCGTCGATCCCGGCGAGCGGACAGACACCGCGGTCCGGGACCTCCTCCGGACCGCCCACGAACGTGCCCGAGCCCGTTTCGAACGACCGACACGATAGAACAGGGCTCCTGCCGCCTTGTAGCAAGGCATAGCAGGCGTTGCTATCCTGGTGACATGACCAGGACGATCACCCAAGCCGAGCTGCGAAACGGCAGTGCGGGTGTGATGGACGCACTCGAAGCGGGCGACGATTTCATCATCACCCGTAACGGGCATCCGGTCGGTGAGCTACGTCCTATCCGTGCGCAGCGGGATGTAGCGACCGCCGACTTGAAGGCGCGGTTCGCCCGTTTCGCGGCGGCGGGCACCGCTGCCGATGAGCGCGCGGAGATCGACGACGCGTTCGGCGAAGATCGCCTCGATGACTGAGACGCCGAACGAACGGCATCCTGTCGGCTTGCTCGATACCTGCGTTCTCATCGACATCGCGCGGATCGACGACGCCGAACTTCCGGTGCGTTCGCGAATCAGCACGGTCACGTTGGCAGAGCTCGGGCTCGGCATCGCATTGGCGGCCGATCCGAAAACCCTGGCCCTTCGCACCGAGCGATTGCTCGAGGTGGAGCATGCCTTCGACGCGCTGCCGCTGTGTTCGGCGGCGGCCCGCAGGTTCACGACAATGGCCAAACTGGTCGTCGCGGCGGGCCGAAACCCCAAGCCACGCAAGATGGATTTGATGATTGCGGCGATAGCGTCGGCGAACGACCTTCCGCTCTACACCGCCAATGTCGACGACTTCGCCGGGCTCGACCCTGTCCTGACGGTGGTTCCGGTCCGCGGAACATGACGATGCGGTCGTGCCTGGTGGGCACGACCGCATCGCTGAGGGCTCAGGGGGTGACGACCGGGAAGTTCGGGTCGGGGTTGTCCAGCAGGGCGAACAGGCGCTGGAGGACGGCGGGGTCGCCGGTGTGGTCGATGCCGTCGATGCCCTTGCCCGCGAGGATGCCGAGCAGCTGGGGCTTGGTGAGGTTCAGGGTGAGGTCGATGTCGGCCTTCGAGCGCGGGTCGATCGTGCGGATCAGGACACCGTTGGACAGGGTGAGGCGCATGACCGTGTCCAGGTCGGAGAAATGCCACTCGATCCGGAACGAATCCTGTGCCGCGCGTTGGCCGTTCACCCGGATCGCGATGGTGTCGAACAGCTGGTCCACCGACAGGGCGGCGGCCATGCCGCCACCCAGGTTCAGCGGGGTCGCGCGGACGCCTTCGCGCAACTCTTCGTCTCCGGTGAGGTAGAAGCAGCGCCAGGTGGCGTTCTCCGCGCCGAAGCCGAGCTTCTTATATGTCTGCGCCAGAGCGGCTTTCGCGGCCACATTGTGCGGCTCGGCGAATACCGCGTGCTTGAGCAGTTCGGCGGCGAAACGCAGATCGCCCGCGTCGGCGTAGGCGCGGCCCTTCTCGATCACCGTGTCGATCCCGCCGATGGTCTCGACGTAGCGGAGGGCCTTCTCCCGCGCGGGCCATTCCCACAGCGAGCTCGGGTTGCCGTCGAACCAGCCGAGATACCGCTGGTAGACGGCCTTGACGTTGTGGCTGACCGACCCGTAGTAGCCTCGCGCGCTCCACGCGTCGGCCAGACCGGGCGGCAGTTCGAGCACCTCGGCGATCTCCGGGCCGTTGAGCCCTTCGTTCATCATCCGCAGCGTCTGATCGTGCAGGTACATGTAGAGGTCGCGCTGCACGGACAGGAACGCGACGATATTGTCGGCGCCCCAGGTCGGCCAGTGGTGCGAGGCGAACGCGACATCGGCGTCGATGGCGAACATCTCGATCGCCTCGTCGATGTAGTGCGACCAGATGCGTGGATCACGGACCTGCGCGCCGCGGAGGGTCAGCAGGTTGTGCAGGTTGTGGGTCGCGTTCTCGGCCAGGCAGAGCGCTCGGTGCCGCGGGAAGTAGAAGTTCATCTCCGACGGTGCCTCGGTGCCCGGCGTCATCTGGAACACGATCGGGACGCCGTCGACGGTCTCCTGCTGGCCGGTGTGGGTGATGTCGACCGTGGGCGGGATCAGGCCGAAGGTGCCGTGGGAAGCCTGGATGCCGAGACCGGTGCTGCACTGTCCTTCCGGTCCCGGTGTCATCCCGATGCCGTACATGTAGGTGCCGCGCCGGGCCATCGCCACGCCCGCGTAGACGTTCTCCGAGACGGCTTCGGCCATGAAGCCCTCCGGCGCCAGGATCGGGATGTCGCCGCGCCCGCCGGGCAGCACACCGTCGACGCCGCCGAAATGGTCGCCGTGGGAATGGGTGTAGATGACCGCGGTGACGGGCCGGTCGCCGCGTTCGTCGCGATAGAGCTTCAGGCCCGCCGCGGCGCATTCGGCGGAGATGAGCGGGTCGATCACGATGATGCCCGTGTCGCCCTCGACGATCGTCATGTTGGAGATGTCGAAACCACGGATCTGATAGATGCCGTCGACGACCTTGTACAGGCCGTTCTTCACACACAGCTGGGCCTGGCGGAACAGGCTCGGATTGATCGTGTCCGGGCACGGACCGTCGAGGAACGAATAACCGCTGGTGTCGAAGACTACGTCGCCCTTGGCATCGGTGATCCGCATCGGCGTCAACGTCGTGATGAACCCGCGATCGGCGTTCTCGAAATCGGTGCGATCCTCGTAATCCAGCGCCATCGGGAAATCAGCTCCTCAGCTCGGTCTACTCGTCCACCCGATGCTCGGCGAGCCACCCGATCCCCGCATCACCCGCCACGGATGATTTCCGGTGGGTGTTCGGGCAGGTCGGCCGCCGCGGCGGCGACGGTCGGGTAGATGCCGATCGGGGTGTCGCCCGCTTCGGCTGAGCCGAGTGCTTGGCCGAACTGGGCGACCGAGCGGGCTATGCGGAAGTCGATACGTCTGTGCGCCAAGGCATTACGCAGGTCGAGGAGCATCGCGGCGGCGGTGACGTCGAGGGCGGGTGAGGTTTCGGCGTCGAGGACGACCAGGCGGGTCGACTCGGTGCACAGGTCGTTGACGCGGGTCTTCACGTAGTCGGCGTTGGCGAAGAACAGGGCGGATTCGACGCGGACCACCAGCAGGTCGGAGCGCGGGGTGAGGTCGGGGTGGCGAGCCGTATCCACCCACAGGGAGCCCTCTTTCGCCAGCGCGGCGACGTGCGGCTGGGACGCCCGGTAGACCAGGAGCAGCACCGAGACACCGACGCCGATGAGCAGGCCGGGCAGCGTGTCGAACAGCAGGACACCGAACATGGCGGCCATGGCGGCGAGGAAGTCGGCGCGGGCCGCGCGGCCGTAGATGCTGCCGAGCAGCTGGGTCCAGACCCGGTAGAGGCGGCGCAGGGCGGCGATGTCGACGAGTTCGATCACCGCGGCGATCACCACCGCGGCCAGCGTCGCCTCGGGCAGTTTCTCGAACAGGCCGGTGAGGAACAGCAGGGTGAGGACCGTGAGCGCGGCGACGACGAGCCCGCTGAGCTGGGTCTTCGCGCCCGCGCCACCGTTGACGGCGGTCTTGGAGAGACTGCCGTTCACCACCATGCCCGAACCGAGGCCCGAGCCCAGATTGGCGGCGCCGAGGCCGAACAGCTCCCGATTGGCGTCGATGGCGTAACCCGACTTGGCCGCATAGGTTTTCGCCGCGCCGAGACCCTCCGCGAATCCGATCAGCAGCACACCGATCGCCGGGCCGAGCAGGTCGAGATAGTCGTCGAAGCCGACGCCGGACGGCAGGCCGAGCGCGGGCAGGCCGGCATCGATGTGGCCGACGATATCGACGCCCTTGTCGTCGAGCCCGAACAGCTGCACCGCGACGATGCCGAGCAGTACGGCGAGCAGCGAGCCGGGAACCAGTGGCAGCCAGCGCCGCACGCCGAGCACGATCGCGAGACTGAGCAGGCCGATCAGCAGGGTGCGCCACTGGGTGTCCCCGAGATCGCGGATGACACCCCAAGCCTGTTCGAAGAAGTTGCCGTCGTGCTTGTCGATGCCGAACAGCTTGGGCACCTGGCCGATGATGATGGTCAGTGCGAGGCCGACGATGAAGCCCTTCAGCACCGGCTCGGAGATGAACGCGGCGATGAAACCGAGCCGGAGCAGCCCGGCCAGCAGGCCCGCGATGCCGGTCGCGATGGCCAGCGCGGTCGACAGCGCGATGTAGTGGCCCCCGTCGGCGCCTGCCAGCGGGGTGATGATCGCGGCCGACAGCGCCGCGGTCGCCGACATCGGGCCGACGACGAGGTGCCGCGAACTCCCGGCCAGGGCGTACAGGACCAGTGCGGGGACGGCCGCGTAGAGGCCGACGACCGGCGGAATGCCCGCGATCGAGGCGTAGGCCAGCGCCTCCGGCACCAGCACCGCCCACACCGTGAGCCCGGCGACGATGTCGGGTCGCAGCCAGGTGCGCTGGTAGCCGTGCAGCGAAGTGAAGACCGGCAGCGTTCTCATGACGAGCCCCTCACCGTCAGAGTCCGCCGATGCCTTTGCCGACAACGACCGCGCCCATCACCAGCAGCACGATCGCCATCACCGCGTGGTTGTTGGTTTGCAGCCACCGCCGGGCGCTGTCGAGGGTTGGGCCCAATTTGTCGGCGGCCAGCGCGTATCCGATGATCACCGCGAGCACCGTCACCGAGGCGAGCAGGGTGAACACCACGATCGCCACGATGTCGCCGCCCGCGCTCAGCCCGGCGGAACCGATGACCGCACCGGCGGACAGGCACAGCAGCAGGTTCTTCGGATTCACCCCGGACAGCAACGCGCCGAGACCCGCGGCCTTGACCACGGTGAGGCTGTCGATCGCCTGCATCCAGGCAGGCACCGAGGTGTTCGAGCGAGCATGCCACTGTTCGGCCGCGAGCACGAGAAGCAGCACACCCAACACGATCTCGAGCCACGACGCCACCGCCGACGGCTCCTTCTCCCCCGAACCGCCCAGCGACCCGGCCAGCAATGTCACCACCGCGGTCACGATCAGAATCCCGCCGACCCAGCCGACCGCGAACCCCTTCGCCGCACCGCCCGCGTTCTTGGACAGGATCATGAGAATGGCGGCGACGATGGGGATCGGCGAGATCGCCACACCCACCGCCAGCGGAAGCAGATCACCGATGACTGGGCCCATGCGGTCACGCTAGGTCGACTGGGTGGGACCGCGCGTCACACGTTGCGGGTGAGATCTGCTCACCGTGCGGCGGTGATCAATTCGAACAGGGCGGTGATGCTCTGGTCGCCGCGGCCCTCGTCGACAGCGCGGCGCAGCAGGTCGTGCATGGTGGAGTGCCAGGACAGGTCGACCCCCGATTCGGCGGCCAGCTGCACGTCGTCGACGAGGGCGGTGTGGAACAGCTCGACGCTCGAGCCGAGGCGGGTGTAGTCCTTGGTGTCGATCTCCGCGGCCAGGATCGGCAGCAGCGACTCGATCATCTGCAGCCACTTCACCGAATACGGGACCATGGTCCGCGCGGGCAGGCCACGGGCGGCCAGGATCGCCGCACCGTCGAGGAAGCCGAGCAGCGCGGGCAGCAGGGTGGCGCCGACGGCGGATTCGTAGAGTGCGGCCAGATCCGGTTCGGCACCGAGGAATTCGAGATCGCCGCCGAGCGTGCGCAGGGTGTCGGCGTGCTGGTCGAAGACCGCGCGGTCGCCGCCGAAGTACAGCAGCGTGTCCGGATTACCGACGGCCGACGGCACGTTCTTGATCGCCCCACCGAGGTAGCCGGCGCCCGCGCAGTGCGCCCAGTGCGCGAATTCCCTTGCTTGGAGCGGTATTCCACTGTTGAGGGTGACGATGTCGCGGCCCGCGATGACGTCGGCGGCAGGAGCCAGGTTCTCGCGGGTGGCGGCGAAGGTGGTCAGGCAGGCGATGATCAGCGAACTCGCTTCGACGGCGTCGGCGATGTCGCGGTGGGCGGTCGCGCCCGCGGCGGTCAGTGCCGTGGTTCGCTCGAAGCTGCGGTTCCACACGTGCGTCGGGTATCCGGCGGCGAGGAAGGCCTGGGCGAGGGAGCTGCCCATCGAGCCGGTGCCGAGCACGGTCACCGAGGGTCGTTGCACTGAGGTCATCTGCGGCTCCGATCACTGCGCGGCGATCGGGTGACCGTCGCGGTGATCCGAGTGTCGGCGCGACGCGCGCGGGCCGACAAGTACGCACTTTTCCCGTCAGTTGCTCACCTTCGGGTAACCCACCTGGTCACGGCGGTGTTCGCCGGAGGTCTGTGCCGGGGGTCACCGGCGAACTGTCGGCACCGCCGAGCCGCACGGCCCGCGTTTGTGATGGTCTCCAACATCAGGTCGGGCTGACCTGCGGCGGGAGCGCGCGTCGTAGAGTTTCGCTTATGCCGGATGCCGAGATGACCGAGTTGGTGCAGCGCAGCGTCGAGGAGGCGTTGCTCGGCGGGCCGCGGCGCTACACGCGGACGCAGGTCGCCGAGCAGTCCGGGGTGCCCGAGACGGAGTCGCGGCGGTTGTGGACGGCGCTGGGGTTCCCGGCGAACGAAAACGACGAGGTCGACTACACCCAGCTCGACATCACCGCGGTCACCAATTTCCGCAGCATGAAAGTCGTTGCCGCCTCCGATATCCGGCAGCAGGCCGCCGCCGCGCGCACCATCGGTCAGGGCATGGCCCGGCTGGCCGAATGGCAGGCCGACCTGGTGCTGGCCGAGATCAAGGCGCGGGCGACCGCGGCCGATCCGGCGATCCCGCTCGACGAACGCGTCAGGACAGCCACCGAATCCACGATGGCGGGCATCGAACAGTTGCAGTCGTATGTGTGGCGCAGGCATCTCGCGGCCGCGGCGGCCAGGGCGATCGACGCCGACGCGGGCGAGGACTCGATGCGGACCCTGGCCGTCGGATTCGCCGACATGGTCGGCTTCACCCGGCTCACCCGGCACCTGCATCCCGACGAATTGTCCACGCTGCTGGAGGCTTTCGAGTCGACCACCACCTCGGCGATCACCGACAACGGTGGCTGGGTGATCAAGAACGTCGGCGACGAGGTGATGTTCGCCGCCGAGACCGCGGCGGACGCGGCGCGGATCTCGCTGGCCATCCAGGAGTCGACGATGCTGGTCGGCGGTACCCCGGAACTGCGGGTGGCCTTCGCCTACGGCGAGGTGCTGCAACGCTTCGGCGACCTGTACGGCTCGGTCGTCAATATCGCCGCGCGGCTCACCGGCGTGGCCAGGCCGGGCAACATCCTCATCGACGACGCCGCCGCCGAGGCGCTCGACGGTCACCCCGAATTCGCCATCCGGCACCTGCGCAGTGTGCGGGTGCGCGGCTTCAACCGGCTGCGCCCGCACCGGCTGCGCCCGGCCTCCTAGCGGGCGGGCGGCACACCGTTATCTAGGGTGTCGTCGTGGAGATGGACTGGCAGAGCGTGCGCGCGCAGTACACCGTGTTCGCCGACGACGCCGTGCTCGCGCTGAACAAGCCGGCCGGGATCTCGGTGACCGGCGAGCGGCACGACACCGACCTGGTCGAGCTGGCGCAGGCGGCGGGCACCCAGCTGTATCCGGTGCACCGGATCGACAAGGTCACCTCGGGGCTGGTCCTGCTGGCTGTCGACCTGGCCGCGCACGGCCAGCTGACCAGGCAGTTCACCAAGCAGACCGCCCGCAAGGCCTATCTGGCGATCGTGTCGGGCACCGACCTGCCCGAGCGCGGCGAGATCGATCTGCCGCTCAGTGTCGGACGCAAGAACCGGGTGCGGATCGCGGCGCCGCGCGAGGCGATCCGGCGTGAGGGCGAGCGCTGGTTCGTCGACGACGCCGACCTGCTGCCCGCGAAGAACTATCCCTCGCTGACCAGGTTCGCCACCGTCGCCCGGCACGGGGACCACACGCTGCTCGCCATCACGCCGGTCACCGGCCGCCGCCACCAGATCCGCGTCCAGCTGGCCTGGATCGGCCACCCGATCCTGGGCGACCCCCTCTTCGACCGCACCGCCGCCTTCCCCCGCACCCACCTGCACTCCTGGCAGCTGGGCCTCGACGCCGACTGGCTGAACCCGCCGGTCCTGGACCTGCGAGCCACCCCGGGCACCGACTTCTGGGAACCGCTCGCCGTCGACCCGGACGCGGCGGCCCACTTGCTGCACATCGCGGCCGAGCGACTGGCCGACCTCGCCTGACCAAGCAGGGAAGTCTGCCGCGGATACCGTCGGAGTGGCCGACTGCGCCGTCACGAGGTGACGTGCTGGTCCTGCTGAGTACCGATCGTGACGACCCGCCGGCGACGGCTCGGCATCAGCAGGGTCGGGTGGCCGACGCTCCAGCCTGCGCCCGCGCAGATGAATTCCTTGACGCGGGCGCCGATCCGGCCGGTCAGCACGGTCGACGTCGGCTGATCGTCGAAAGTCACCTTCTGGACGATGCCGTCGCGACGACCGAGGCTGATGCACTGCAAGGCATAGCCGATCTGCTCGTCGGGGACCGGACGACCGGTCAAGCGGGCGGCGATGGCGTCGCCTGCTCGCCAGGCCATCGGGCTGCCGGTCGCGCACGCCATCCGCAGTGGCACGCCGCCGGGACCGTCGGCGAGCGCGGCGTCGCCCACGGCGTAGACGTCGGGGTGCGAGACCGAGCGCATGGTGGCGTCGACGACGATCCGGCCGGTGTCCGACACCGTCAGCGTGGTGGCCGCGGCGATGGGGTGCACCGCGAAGCCCGCGGTCCAGACGGTCAGCGCGGACGGAATCTCCGTGGCGCCAGCGACCACGGCGGTTGCGGTGACGCGGGTGATGCCGGCGTGGTCGTGCACCGTGATGCCGAGCCGGTCCATCGTCTTCTTCAGGTGCTGTTGCGCCTTCTCGCTCAGCCAGGCGCCGACACCGCGGCGGGCCGCGATCGACACGGCCAGATCCGGGCGGGCCTCGGCGATCTCGGTGGCGGCTTCGATGCCGGTCAGGCCACCGCCGACAACGACGACCGGCGCGCCGGCGGACAGTTCGGCCAACCGTGCCCGCAGCCGCAGCGCGGCCTGCTTCCCGGCGAGGCTGTGGGCGTGCTCAGCGACTCCGGGGACGCCCTGATCGGCGCCGGTGCTGCCCAGCGCGTAGACGAGGGTGTCGTAGGCGATGGTCTCGCCGCCGTCGAGAGCGACCTGTTTGCGCTCGACGTCGACCGCGGTGACCCGGTCGATCACGACCTGCACGCCGGTGCCCGCGTAGACCTCGCGCAGCGGGCGCTCGCGCAGCTGCTGGCCGGTCGCGAGCTGATGCATCCGCACCCGTTCGACGAAGTCGGCGTCGGCGTTGACGAGGGTGATCGCGACGTCGTCGCGATGCAGCCGCTTCGCCAGACGCCCGGCGGCGATGGCTCCGGCGTACCCGGCTCCGAGGACGACAATGCGGTGCTTCATGGCTCGCTCCTATCGGGATGGACTCCCCTCCTGAACCGGACAGGCGCGCGATCCCTGACATCACCCGGCTGTGATGTGGGTCACCACGCGAAATCGAGCGGAGTGTGCGGCCCCTCGGCCGTCCACTGCCGGGTGACGCGAGCCAGCTTCTCCGGGTTGACCTGGATCTGAACACCGGCGATTCCGTCGGGCGTCACATCGAGGCCGACCACGGCGATGACCTGGTCGCCGACCAGCGCCAGCGCGCCGGGAACACCGTTGACCACGCACGCGTAGAACACCGGAGCGCCACCGACGTAGGCGCGCTTGGCCGGAGTCGGGCGGAACACGTGGCTGAGGTAGCGGGCGATGCCGAACGCACCGAGGACCGGGGTCTTGCGGGCCGGGATCCGGCCACCACCGTCGGCCACACTGACCGCGTCGTCGACGAGCAGCCGGACCAGCGGATCGGTGTCACCGCTGAGCACCGCCGCGAGGAACTCCTCGACGATCCGCTGCGCCGCGGCCGCGTCGACCGTGACGCGGGACCGCCCGCCGACGTGCTGTTTGGCCCGCCGGTAGATCTGCTGACAGTTCGACTCACCGATGTCGAGGATCTCGGCGATCTCGCGATGCTGATAACCGAACGCCTCGCGCAGCACGTACACCACGCGCTCGTTGGGCGAGAGCCGTTCCATCAGCATGAGCATCGCGAGCGACACGGATTCGCGCTGCTCGACGGTGTCGGCCGGGCCGAGCATGCTGTCACCGGCCAGCACCGGCTCTGGAAGCCACTGTCCCACATAGGTTTCCCGCCGCGCCCTGGCCGAGGTGAGCTGGTTGAGGCAGAGGTTGGTGAGCACCTTCGTCAGCCATGCCACCGGCGTCTCGATCCGTTCCCGGTCGGCCGCGTGCCAGCGCAGGTAGGTGTCCTGCACCGCGTCCTCGGCGTCACCGGCCGAACCGAGCAGCCGGTAGGCGATCGCCTCCAGTCGGCCACGGGAGGCCTCGAACACATCGGTCTGGTCGGTACTGAGCGTCATCTCCCTATGGTCGGCCATGCGCATGCGGGGATGCCACCCGCCAACGGCATCGCGCGGTTCACATCCAGGTCAACCCCGGGAAACGATCGCATCGCCGGCGGCGGTCAACGGCAGCCCCGGCGCGCTGACTCTGGTCGGCGAGGCCATTGCCGCCTCGGCCTCGGTGCGACCCCGGGGTCATTCAGCGAGGTTGCCAGTCCGGCGAACGGCCGAGGACGCGCAGGATGCGGTCCAGCGTCGCCGACTCGTCCGGCATCTCGAGAGCGGGGGCGAAGGCGGCACCGGGGCGCTGACGTGACGCGCCGGTCGGGACAGCTTCGGCGATGCGCAGCGCGGCCGGGGCCAAATCGGAGTCGAGATCGACCGAGCTGCCGACGGATCGGGCGACGTCCCACGCGTGCACGACGCTGTCGATGAGGTGGAAGCCGAGGGCGGTCGCGGCCGGGAACCGGCCCGGCGGAATCTCCGGCAGGGCCAGGGTGCGGGTGAGCGCGCCGGGTTCGGCGAAGGCGGCGACGATCTCGTCGGCCGAGCGCAGGAAGTCGCCGACCGGGTCGGCCGCCCGGCGCACCTCCCACACCGCCGGGTCGCCCTCGCCACGCACCGCGGCGGCGAAACCACGGTTCTGAGTGCTCATGTGTTCCAGCAGGGCGCGCAGATCCCACCCCGCGCAGGGCGTTTCGACAGTCAGCGGGGCAGTGGCGGCCGACTCGGCGGAGCGACCCGTCCTCGACCGGCACGGACTCACCATGTGGGCCTATGCGGTGCTGCTCGGGCTCGGCGAACAGCCCGTCTACACCCAGGCCGCACTCGCCAAGGCGGTCCGCGCGGACAAGACCAGGATCATCCCCGTCCTCGACGACCTGCAGCGCCGCGGCCTGATCCGGCGCGAACCCGATCCGGCCGACCGGCGGGTCAATCTGGTCCAGCTGACCCCCGAGGGCGCACGCCTGCGCGACCGCGCCCAGCACGACATCCAGGAGCAGGAACAGCGGTTGCTGGCCGACCTCACCGACGCGGACCGGCGCACGTTCCTGCGGGTACTACAAGAGCTCGCCGAGCGCAGCGGAACGACAGATCTCCAGGCGTGAGCGATGACACAGACCATCGGTTGGGTTTCGGTCCGTGGCACGCCTCATGAAGACGGATAAGCCCAGGTCATCTAGCCTTGAGAGGTGTCGAAGACTCATACCGGCGCACTCTGACGCAACGGAGCGATCCCAGAGAAGAAAGCGACTGCCGATGATCCTGGCGGCTCAGCTCAGCGATACCCACTTCGACCTCACCCCGCGCAACACCGAACGCGTGGAACGAGTGATGGCCTATCTGGCCGACCTGCCCCGCAGGCCCGACGTCATCCTCGTGACCGGTGACATCACCGATTCCGGCAAGCCGGAACAGTACGCCGAAGCCCGCCTGGCCCTGCAGGCCGACATCCCCCTCTACCTGCTGCCTGGCAACCACGACGACCGCGCCGCTTTCCGCACCGATCTGCTCGGCGAACCCGCCTCGACCGCTCCGATCAACAGCGTCCACCGCGTCGGACCACTCACCGTGATCATGCTCGACTCCAGCATCCCCGGCGAACCAAGCGGCCTGCTGGCCGAGGAGACCTACGACTGGCTGCGCGCCACACTGGCCGACGCACCGCCCGAAGGCCCGATTCTGCTGGCCCTGCATCACCCGCCGAAGCCCGTCGCCAGCCCGGTCGTCGACGGCATCGCCCTGGCCGAGCCGAGCCGCCTCGCCGCCGTCGTCGCCGGTGACCCCCGCATTCTCGGCATCCTGACCGGCCACGCCCACTCCCCCATCGCGACGATCTTCGCGGGAAAACCCATGATCTGCTGCCCCAGCACCGCCTCCGTCCTAGGTGGCGCCTGGGAGGTGACCCTGCCGCACAAGGTCATGGACTACGCCCCCGATCCCGCGATCGCCCTGCACGTCATCGACGAAACCCACACTTTGACAACCCATTTCCGCACCGTCGCGATGGGCGGATGGCTGGCAGAGCCCCCGGCCTGACCTGGCAAAAACACTGAGTCGGATCGTCCCGCAATCCCAGCCCCGCACGCCCCGACCTCGAGGAGGGGCAGGCCGACGCAGTCGGCCGTCGCGGCCGTCCCGCCGGTCAGGCGCCGTTGCGTAGGCGACGAAGGAGC
>NZ_JBSGVD010000026.1:0-90594 GCF_053608285.1 Nocardia sp. NPDC055053
ATGTGGTCGACGTGCTCGATATCGACCGGGCACTGCTCGACGCAGGCACCACAGGTGGTGCAGCTCCACAGGACTTCGGGGTCGATGACGCCGTGGACGTCCTCGGCACCGATCAGCGGACGCTCGGCCTCGGCGCGGGCGGCCTCGGAGATCTTGGCCAGCTTCTTCTCGTCTGGCTTGCCGTCGGCGTCGACCAGACCGATCTCGTCACCACCGGGATCCTTGCGGCCACCGGCCAGCAGGTACGGGGCAGCGGCGTAGCCGTGGTCGCGCAGCGACATGATCAGCAGCTTGGGCGAGAGCGGCTTGCCGGTGTTCCAGGCGGGGCACTGCGACTGGCAGCGACCACACTCGGTGCAGGTGGAGAAGTCCAGCCAGCCCTTCCAGGAGAAGTCCTCCATGCGGCCGACGCCGAGGTTGTCGACATCGGGGTCGACGTTCTCCATGTCGAGGACCTTGCCGTTGGACATCATCGGCTTGGCCGCGCCGAGGGCGACGCTGCCGTCGGCCTCACGCTTGAAGTAGATGTTCGGGAAGGCCGAGAACCGGTGCCAGGCCACGCCCCAGGTGATGTTGCGGCCGACTACGAGCAGCCAGACCATGCCGGACATCAGCTTGACGAACGCGAAGATCGAGATCAGCGTGACGTTGGCCGGGATGATCTTGGCGAGCTGGCCGGTGACC
Source organism: Nocardia sp. NPDC055053 (assembly GCF_053608285.1). Taxonomy (NCBI): domain Bacteria; kingdom Bacillati; phylum Actinomycetota; class Actinomycetes; order Mycobacteriales; family Nocardiaceae; genus Nocardia; species Nocardia sp. NPDC055053. The sequence goes on from NZ_JBSGVD010000026.1 coordinate 685, forward strand.
GGGTCGGTCCAGGTGGAGTGCCCGGTCAGCGACAGCACACCGGCCTTCACCAGCACCATGCCGATGCCCTCGGTGAGCACGACCCACTCGACGAAGTACGCCGGACCGAACTTCGAGCCGCTGAAGCGGGAGAGACGCGCGGGCAACCGCGGGTGGTTCAGCTGGCGGATGATCATCAGCGTCGCGATGCCGACGACGGTGCCGACGCCGAGGATCTCGTCACCGAGATGGAACCACCAGGTCTCGCCGATGAACGGCCACGACCAGGTGGGCTCGAAGGTCTGCCCGTAGGCCATGAACCAGAACTGCGCGCCGGCCAGGAAGCCGAACATGACCAGCCAGTGCGCCCAGCCGACGGTGCGGAACTTGTTCATCCGCGTGTGCGCGATGAACTCGACGAGCATGGTCTTGAACCGCGGGAAGAACGGTCGCCACCGGTCCGGCGCGGACTGGCCGATTGTCACGGCCTTGCCGATGTTCCATGCGCCGCCGAGGAACGACGCCCAACAGAACAGGCTGAGCACTGCTCCAATCGTGCCCAACGTGATTGTCAGGGCATTCATGTCGCGACCTTTCTTTAGAGGCAACACGAGGGTCTTGGGGCGAGACGAACTCACCCGGTTGGCTCGTATCGTAACCGGCGCTAAGTTACCGGCCAGTAACTACCGGTGTCCACCGTAGGATCGGCATTCGTGCTCTGACCTTGTTTACTGCGGCTTGACCTGGGGTTTGCCTGTGAGCAATATCACATAAATGTTTGCCACAAGGTATCCAAGTCCGCTGGTGAACACCGTAAACCGTGCGTGATCTGCGGCGAAGCTAAGGTCAGGCTTACTTGGGCGACCGAGATTGCTTCTGGCTTCCCAGGTTTCGGTCCATTAGGCTCCAGCTGTTCTGCTGCTGTGCCGGTCTTCACACTGCTCGGGGAGAAGTAAGGGACACCTCATCGTGTGTCCCTGCTTGACGGGTCTCGCGTGTCGCGGATCGCACCGCACCACACCTGATGGATTGGAACCCAAATGAACTTCCGTAGGACCACTGCGGCAGCCGCACTGGTTATCGGCGCAATGACCGTGGCTATGGGCACTGCCCACGCCGAAGAGGCCCCGAAGGACATCAAGTACTCGGTGAAGCTGGTCGACAAGACCGTTGTCGCCACTCTGCAGAACGGCACCTTCTCGCTCGTCGAGGAGGCCGGCGAGACGCCGGAAGCGCCCAAGACCAAGGTTGCCGAGATCAAGGACAGTCGGGGGGCTGTCGTGATCTCGCTGCCCATCGAGTACACCATCGGTGGCACCGCGATCCCGATCAAGACCGAGGTCGACAAGGACTCGTCGACCCTGTCGCTGACCCCGGAGAAGCCGGCAGGCGTCGAGATCAGCCGTGATCAGCTGGCCCCGTCGCCGGTGCTGAAGGCCGCCCCGATCGCGTCGGTTCAGGAGAACCAGCGCGCGATCAACGACTTCTCCGGCAAGTTCAGCATCGGCACCGCCATCGGTACCTTTGTCGGCACCGCGATCGGTGCGCTGGTCGGCTGCGTTGTCGGCGGGATCATCATCCCGGCGATCGGCTGCATCCCGGGCTTCGGCACCGGTGCCGCGGTCGGTGGCATCCTCGGCATGGTCGCCATCGGTGGCCCGACGATGGCGGTTGCGGGCTTCGAGCTGCTGCAGGTCATCCAGGCGCCGGACGGCACCACCGCGTGGGCCGACAAGCCGCAGGCGAAGTAAGGCGGCGCTCAGCCGAATAACTATCGCGAAGGCCCCGCTCCGATCCGGAGCGGGGCCTTCCGCGTTCTCAGCCGAGATCGACGACCCCGGACAGTGATTCCGAGCCCCCCGCTTCGCCATGACGGCCGAACGTACGCTCGGCCATGGTGTAGTGACCGTCCTCGCGCACCAGCAGCACCGTGCTCGCGCGGGTGCCGTGCAGATCGTGGGCGACGAAGCGAGCCGAGGCGGCCCGCTCGAACTCCAGCGGGATGCCGGTGCGCGGCAGGAGCTCGTCGGGCGCTTCGGTGCGGTCGGCGAGCAGCGTGAAGTAGTCCTCGACGGAATGCGGCGCGGTCGCGACGATGTCGTGCAGACCGGCCAGCCCGGTGGCGACCTTCGGCCACAGCGGGGGCGCGCCGGTGACCACCGGAGCCTGGGGACGGGTGTGGATCAATCCGGGCTCCGAGGCCAGGTGGGCGGAATTGGACAGCGCGTGCAGACCGGGCGCCAGTTCGGTGGGGCCGGTGCCGCTGCGATTGGAATGCCACCACAGCCTGCGCAGGTCGCCGACGAGCAGGTTGTAGCCGATGTAGTCGTCCGGCGCGGCGGCGATCCCGGCCAGGTAGTCCGACGGCGCCGCGGCACCGCGCAGGTAGTCCATCAGCAGTGCGCCACGGGAGCGCGGGTGCGGCGGGGTGTCGTGCGGATTGCGGACATTGGTGACCGTGGCGAACCGCGGGTCGTCGGTGCGCAGACCCAGCCAGGTACCCGGTGCGACGGCGCCGAGATCACGCCCGGCCAGCAGCATTTCCCCTGTCCAGCGGCGTAGCGACTCGGTGTCGCGGGTGTAGAACTCGTCCCGGTTGGCGGCCACGATCAGCCGGTACTCGGGGTGCGCCCGCCAGGCGAGCAGAACCAGACACATGCCCCCAGCATGCCCTGGACGCCGGAAAGGCCGGTAGCGCACTGCTACCGGCCTTTCCGAGCTGCTCTGTGCCTGCGGAAACCGCGATCAGTTGGTGCGGACCGCCAGGCCCGGGTTGTCCGAGAGGACGACGCTCAGCGGCTGCGCGAACAGCTGCGGGACGTCACCGGTGATCGCGCCGATGATGTTCGGGATCTCGCAGATCGGGTAGTCGGCGACCGACGACGCGCTGGAGATGCCGAGCGCGAGGCGACCGGTCACGATCGCGCCGCCCGAATCGCCGGGCAGGGCGCAGATGTTGGCCGAGAAGCTCTGGGTCATCTGACGATCGCCGACCTGCACCGTCTGGTCGACACCGTTGATGATGCCGCAGCTGAAGCCGGTACGCGCACCCGACTTGCAGACCGGGGCGCCGACCACCGGGGTGGCAACGCCGTCGACCGCGATCGGGGCGTTGCCCGGCACGCGTACGAGGTTGTTCTCGAAGCGGGGACGGGAGTTGTCGTTGATCCGGATGATCGAGTAGTCCTGCGCGCCGAGCACCGACTTCTGGAAGGTGCCGACCTGGGCGCCGGCGCGATCACCGTTGAGCTCGTAGACGGCGGCCGCGTCGGCGGTACCGGCCGTACCGAGATCGGGGTTGCAGTGACCCGCCGAGATGTTGACGACGTTGCCCGCGCGGTCGGTGCCGTTGAAGCCGAGCGAGCAGCGCAGCGAGCTGCGGCCGACCACCGAGGCGTAGCCGTCGCCGCCGGCCAGTGCGCCGTTGCCGTCGCCTGCCACGGGGGTGGCGTTCAGCTCGACGCGCTCGCCTGCCACGGGCGGCGCGGTGACGACGACGCGGGACGGGTCGATGAAGCTGGGCAGCGGCAGCCCGGCCTGGTCGACACGCACCGCGATCGCGTTGTTCACGGGATCGACGACGACGCCACGCACGAGGGCGGCGACCTCCGGCGGCGCGGCGGCCAGCCAGTTCTCGAACGCGGTCTTCTCGCCGCGCAGCGCGGACTCGCTCTTGGCGACATTGCGGACCTCGAAACCGGCCGACTCGGCGGCGTCGCGGGCCTGGTCGATGCCGGGGCCCTGCGCGAGCGCGACGACGGCGTTACCGGCGTCGTTCAGCCAGGCGCCGGCGAACGTCGCCGGGAACTGCCGCTGGGCGGTGGTGGAGAACGCGGCGACCTGCTGCGCGATATCGGCGCGGCGCAGGTACTCCTCCGGCGAGATCTTCAGATCGCGGGTGACCGCCTCCACCAGCTGGGCGGGCAGGTCGGGGGTGGGCTGCGCATCGGCAACCGCCATCGTGGGGCCGAACAGCAGAATCGCCGCCGAAGCGGCGATCACGGACTTCCGAGCTCTTCTCGAGCTTCGCGCGGACGGGGTGCGACCCATACGTGGCAGGAGCATGATCGAACTATATGGGCTGGAGCGGGTTATGCCTACTCGGACCGGGCAAGAGATTTCGCTCACCCGGTCCGTGTGTTCACTTCGTTATCGGCTCAGCCTGCGTTCGGCTTGGTGCGCACCGTGATTCCGCTGCCGAGACCCCCGCCGGAGGTGGCCTCGATATCGGCCAGAATGGGCCGGATCGGGATGCCGAGCGAGGCGGTGCCGCCGTAGGGGGCCAGCTGGGTGTTGGCCTCGGTGCAGTTGGGCGCCTCGGAGGCGTTGGAGCCGCTGGTGATGCCGAGCGCGAGGGTGCCGGAGACGATCGCGCCGCCGCTGTCGCCGCCGAGGGTGCAGGCGGTGCTGGCGAAGCCGCGGATGGTCTTGCTGACGCCCTCGGCGGTGAACAGCTGGGTCTCCACCCGATCCGCCGAGACGAAGCCGCAGGTGAAGGTGGACGACTGACCGGTCTTGCAGACCGGGGCGCCGGTGACCGGCTCGGCGGTGCCGGTGATCGCCAGCGTCGTGCCGTTCGCGCCACGCACTCGTGGCTGATCCATGCCCGCGTTGACCGCGCGCTCGTTCAGCGTGATCACCGAGTAGTCCAGCGCGGCGGGCCCGCCGAGCACGGCCTTGACGAACGAACCGACCTCGGGGCTGCTCGGGATGTCGCGCACGTTCGGCACGTAGACCGGCGCGCTGCCGCCGTTGTCGATGTTCGGGTTGCAGTGGCCCGCGGAGATATTGAGCGCGTTGCCCGCCGCGTCGGTGCTGTTGAAGCCGAACGAGCACACGTCGACGCCGCGCAGGGTCGCGTCGTGCAGGTCCTTGGTCGCGGTGATGTAGGTGTCGCCGCCCATCGGCTTGCGCTCGACCGGCCCGCCGCCGCCGGGGGAGAGCACCACCTTGATGGTGGCGATCAGGGTCGGCAGGTTCAGCAGATGACCGGTGCCGGTGTTGGCGACGTTGAGCACCAGCTGGCTGTTGAGCGCGTCGATGGCGATCGAGCTGATCGGCGCGGAGATCTCGCGCGGCAGGCTCGCGATCCACTGGCTCAGTTGCAGCAGCGCGCCTTCCAGGCCGCCGGCCGAGATCGGCGCGAGGTGGGTCTGGTACCCGTCGGCCGCGGCGAGCTTGCCCGCCTCGGCGTTGGTGACCGCGACGACGGCCTTGCCTTCCGGGGTCAGCCAGGCGCCCGCGAAGGAGTCGGGGTTCTCGGCGCGGAAGTCGGTCGCGTAGTCGCGCAGCTGCTGCGCGCGGGCGGCGCGGTCGAGGTATTCGGTCGGGGTCATCCCGAGGTCGCGCGAGAGTGCCGTCACCAGCTCGGCGGGCAGGGCGTCCGCGGAAAGCTGAAGCGGCGCAGCGGGTTCGGCGGAAGCCAAACCTGAGCCGACTAGTGGTGCCAGAAGAACAGTCGCGGCGAAACCGGCGGAGGCTGCCTTGACTGCGGCGCGACGCGCCACCAACTTGCGCATGAAATCCCTTCGTCGGCACGAGTGATCGAGACCACCGCCGGCGGCTGTGATGTCGATCAGCGCATCACTCTAGGGCACGATCGCGCAGCGGGCGCGGTTACGGTACCCCCGCACCGGATCAGTTGTAGCCGGGAATCCGCATGGGTGACGGGAGGGTGCCCGGCGGGTAGTTCTCGAACGGCAGCAGCGGACGGGTGGTGCTGCGGCCGGGTGTGGTCGACGGGGCGGTGGTTGTCGGTTCCGGCGTGGTCGTCGGTGGTGCTTCGGTGCTGGTCGTCGGCTCCGGTTCGGGCTCGGTGGTCGCGGTGACGACCGGCGCCGGCGTGGCGGTTTCGGCGACCGGCGGCGGGGGCAGCACGGGCGTCGGCGTCACGGTGAGCGAGTCGGGGCGCGCGTCGGAGATCGGCGGCGGCGGGGTCGGCTCGGCACCGCCGAGCACCACCGAGACCGCGACGCCGCCGAGCAGCAACCCGACGAGCGCGGCGGCGGCGATCAGCAGCGGGGTCCGGCTGCGCTGCGTCGGCGCCGGCGGTTCCACGGGCACGACCGGCATGGCCGTGGTCGGGTTCAGCGCCTTCGTCGGCTGCGACATCACCGGCATCGCCGCCGAATACGCCTGCGCGGTCGCCGCCGGACGCTGCAGCGCAGGCATCACATCGGTAGCGACCATCGCGTTCTCGGTGACGATCGGATCGGGCGGGGTCGCGCCCGCTGGCGTCGCCAGCACCGCGACCAGCGCGGCCTCGGCGGCGGCCGTCGCGTACGAGCGGCCCGCGTCGGCATCGGCGGCGGCGGGCGGCAACTCGTCCTCGCCGAGCAGCGCCACCGACTTCAGGCCCAGATAGTCCAGTGCCTCGCGCACACCGCGCACGATCTCCGGCGACCAGTGCGCCGGATGCGTCGCGTAGAACTCGGCGGGGCCGCTGAGGTGCTCGGTGGTGAGATCGATGAGACAGAACATGGCCGTCGCCAGCAAATCCTCGGCGCGGTAGGCCTCGCCGCCGTCGACATCCACCCCGGCCGGGTCGCCGACCGCGCGGACGAAACCGGCGATCGAGTGGGTGTGCCCGGAGGGCGCAGGCCCGCCGAGCGCCGCGTCACCGTCGTCGGACATGTGCAGCACCGCATCGCGCGCGACGATCCGCACCGTGTCGTCCTCGGTGACGACCGCGGCGATGCACTCGTCATCGGCCATGCGCAGGCCGACCCCAGTGGCCATCCGATTTACCTCGCTTCGGCGTCGACGTCGTCCGCGTCGAGTTACACCAGCAGTGAACCGTGTCCCATGGCGCGGAGCATTGACAATAATTCCGATCGTGAGCGCGCGCCTATCCGGCGTCGGATTCGCGCGACGTGATGCTCCACGGTTTTCGCGGAAATGTACAGCCGTGCGCCGATCTCCCGATAGGTCAGACCGAGCAGCACCAGCTCGGCAACCTCGCGCTCGCGATCGCTGAGCGCGGCGGCCTCGCTGGTCAGCGGCGCGGGCCCGTCCGGTGTCTGCGGCAGCGGCTGCGCCGTGGGTCGCGACGGTTCGACGGGCTGGGATTGCACCCGCACCGACCTGGCGAGCTTGAGCAGGGTGGTCGCGGTCGCCGAATCGCCCGCAGCGAGCGCGGCCTCGCTGGCCAGGCGGGCGGCGTCCCAGGTGAGCCCGAGTTCGGCCAGCGCCGACACCGCGGCCTGCACCTCGGCCGCGGCCACATTGCCGCGCAGCACGAGCACCCAGGTGCGTCCGGCGTCGGCCAGCACGCCCGCTTGCCGGTCGCCCGCCTCCGCGGCCGTCTTCAGCGCGTGGGCGTGGGGTAGTAGCTCCTGTGGCGATTCGTCGGCCAGCGCGGCCTGCACGCCGTACCAGTGGAAGGAGTTGGTCCAGGCTGGTGCGCGACCGAGCTTGCGCAGCAGGGTCTTGGCCGCGTCGACGAGCGGGTCGATCCGGCGCGCATCGCGCAGCCGGATGCCGGCCAGCCACAGTTCGCCGATCGGCAACAGGCTCAACAGGTCGGCCTCGAGCTGGTCGAAGAGCGGGCAGGCGGCTTGCCAGGCGCGCGCGAGGGCCGCGTGATCGCCGCCGCGGCGGGCCAGCCCCACCGCGAGCGCGTGCGCGAGGAGCTGATCGCGCGGGGCGAGCGCGGGGATGTCGATCTCGGCCAGGGTGCTCGCCGCGCCGCGTTCGTCGCCGCCGAGCAGGGCTGTCCAGGCCGCCAGCACCGGCAGCTGAGAGCCGGCCGCCCTGGCCAGCGAGTCCCTGGCACGGCTCGGCTCACCGGCGCCGAGGCAGAGCAGTGTGGCGATCGAGACCGCGGTGCAGGGCAGGTATCGATCGTCGCCCGCGTTGCCCGCTTGGATCAGTGCGGAAATCGCGGCGGCCGTGCCCGCGCCGTGCGGGTCGAGCGATTCGTGCAGCGCGGAGGCGATGAGCCGCGCGCCCGCGTCGGCCTCGGTCGGCGGCCAGTGCTGTGCGGCGCCGGACATCCGCGCCGCGCCCGCGAGGTCGCCCGCGAGGGTGAGCACCATCGCCGCGGAAGCCCAGTCCGCGCCGACGCGGTCGGGGCCGAGCCAGGTGTACAGCCCGGCCGCGCGGCTGACCAAGCCGCGCCGGGTGAGCACGCCCGCGCAGATGCGTACCGCGGCAACGAGTTCGGTGTGCGCGGCGTCGGCGGTGGTCAGCAGTGGTTCGGCCAGGCGGAGCGCGGTGTCGGTGTCACCGGCGTGCGCGGCGGCTTCGGCCCAGCGCACCGCGATCGACTCGACCGGGGCACCGGCCGCGGCCGCGGCGGCGTAGTAGCGGGTCGCCTGATCGGACTTCTCCGCTGTGCGGCACAGGAATTCGGCGAGACGAGGGTCGACGACGCCGGACTCGGCCAGGATCAGTGCCGTCCGGTCGCGCAGCAGGCCCGAGTCGATCCGCGCGGTGAGCAGCCTGCGCTGCACAGCGACATAGCGGCGGTCGCCGAGCAGGGTGCGCAGCGGGGCCACCGCGGGCGCGAGCAGCAGGTCGGCATCGGTGACCAGTGCGCCCGCCCTGGCGCGGTCGATCAGGTCGTGCGCGGTGTCGGCGCCGACACCGAGTACTTCGGTGAGTTCGGTTGCGTCCAAGCCGGTTCCGGTCGCGGCGATGACCAGAGTCTCGAGCAGGTCGGGTTCGATCGTGTCCAGGATCGTGCGCGTCCAGGCGGCGATGGCGTCGTCGACGGCGCTCACGCACGACTCGAGCGGCGCCGAGCGGGCCGCGGTCAGCGCCGCGACGACGCCGCCGGGGATGCCCGCGGTCAGCTGGTGGATGTGCAGTGCGAGTGGCTGGGACACGGCCATGCCGAGTTCCCTGGCGAACGACGCGATGTCGGCGCTGCCGAGCGCCCGTAGGTCTACCGTGCGGCCGTGGCGCGCGACGGCTTCGGACAGGGCGCGCAGCCGGGGGTCGTGGGGGCGCGGCTGGGTGGCGAGAACGATCGATCGATTCCCGGATTCGATTGCCGCGCACAGGGTGTGTAGCTCGGTGTCGGTGTAGCGGTGGACATTGTCGGCGATGAGCACCGAACGGCCGTTGTCGCGCGCGGATTCGGCGACCGGGATGTCGCGGCCACGAAGGTGCGCGCGAACGGCCTTGAGCAGCACCGACTTTCCCGTACCCGCCCGGCCGCGGATCAGTAGCAGTACCGGCTGCTGAGCCGCGGTGTCGAGTTCGCGGAAGATGGTTCGGGCGTTCGGGAAGGTGTCCAGGGCGATATCAGCCACCGTTTCCTCCGAGGACCCGGCCCGGCAGTTGCGTGCCCGTTTCGATGGTCTCCTCGACCGCGCCGCCGACGCCGTCGAGCAGGTCACCGGGGTTCACCTTGATGGGCGGGACCTGCGGGCGCGGGGCTGGGGAGGGCGCGGGTGCGGGGGCAGGCGCGGGAGCGGGTGCGGGGGACTGCGGCTGTTCGGCGGGTGGAGCCTGCGCGGGTTGCCCGGTAGCGGGCTGTCCACCCGCCGGTGCGGGTGCCGTTGTGCCGTCGGTGGTCGCACCGGCAGGCGCCGGCGTGCCCGCGGCGGGCGTGCCGACGGGTGCCCCGGCTTCGGTGGTGCCGACCGGGATCGCACCCGGCGGCACGGCGGCGCTGGTCGCGCCAGGCCGGGATGGATCGGCGATGGTCGAGTCCGTGGTGTTCGGCGCCGACCCGGGAGTTCCGCCGGTGCTGGTCGACGCGGCGGCGCCGGGGGCCGGCGGCGCGCTCGTCGTCGCGTCGGGTCCGCTCGGCGTGGGCTGGTTGACGCCGCCGATCGCGAGGGTGCCGGTGGCCAGGGCGGCCATGGTCAACGCCGCCGCGGCGACGAGCGCCGCGCGTTTCGCGGCCGACATCCGGGCGGGGGCTGGATCGGCAGGCGGCAGCGCGAGTTCCTCGACGACCGGTGCCGCCGGTACCGGGGCCATACGCACGGCGGGGATGGCCTCGGTGGGCACGGAGATCGCGGCCACATCCAGCGCGATCTCGGCCGCGCCGTGCGCCGCGCTGGTCGCCGGGTCGGCGCAGGCGGTGACGGGCAGCCCGAATTCGGAGGAGATCAGCTCGGCGACCAGCGGGATCGCACCGCCGCCACCGGTGAGCAGCACCCGGTTGACGTCGCCGGGGGTGAGTCCGGCGCGGCGCACCGCGTCGCGGAGCAGGTTCATCGAGTCGAGCAGGATCGGCCGCAGCAGATCTTCGAGTTCGCCGCGGGTCAGCCTGACCTGTTCGATGCGGCCGGTTGGGTCGAGCATGCCCACTGGAACCACCGTCGCGGTAATTCTGGAGAGCTCCTCTTTCGCATTTCCGCAGCGGGCTCGCAATGCCGAAAGTTCTTCTTCGACGACCGGGTCGAATGGATCGATATCATTTCCGTCCAGAATATTTGCCAGGACGTAGCGCATCGTCAGCAAATCGAATTCCGAGCCGGCGATCGCGGTGCTGTGCACCGGCGCGCCCAGCAGGCCCGCCTGTTCGCCGGTGCGTAGCACGGTGACCGTCAGGCCGCTCGCGCCCAGGTCGTACACGGCCAGCGCGCCGTCGTCGAGCAGGCCGTTCTCCATCTCGTACCGGCGCACCGCGGCCAGTGGCTCTGGGACCAATGTCACTTCGGGCAGTCCCGCGCGCGCGAGCGCGGCGCGCGCGTTCTCGATTGTGTGCTCCGGCCACCACGCCGGGCAGCACGCGACGATGGTCGCCACCTCGGTGGATTCGCCTGCGGCGCCGGACAGTTCGGTGACCAGCGCGCGTGTCGCTGCGGCGACGAGGTCGGCCGCGTCGTGCGTGGAACCGTCTTCTGCCAGCATGTCTACCGGGTCGCCGACCCTGGAAAGATAGTCGTCGACGACCACTCCGCGCGCGTGACGCGTTGCGTCGGCGAAGCCGATCGAGCCGTCCGCGCCGAGTAGCAAGGTGCTTCGATGTCTGCGGACAGTGGCACCAGCCCCGTCGGCGGTCGTGGCCGCGGCGACTGAATTCGCGGCTCCGACAGTGATGCCGAGCGCCAGACGCTCTGTCATTGGACAACCCCGTTCGCAGGACTTCCGGTGGACCGGTAGGCGGTGTGGACAACGAGATCGCCAGGGTGGCCGACGTCCCACCCGATCTGTCGGTTGCCGGTAGGCCGCTGTTACCTGCGCCGGGGCAAATACGGGGAAATGCCCCTAATCGGGGACAAGCCCCTAATGGATGCGCCCCGAGTGAACTAGGTATTCGCCCCATTACCTGTAACGACTGGCGGACCTAGCGTGAAAGACATTCCGACGACAACGGATCGGGCACCACCGCCCATGATCTGGAGGAGCTGACTTCGATGACCCCCAACGCGATTCTGGAATTCATCCTGAACCTGCTGCGCGACCCCGACGCGGCGGCGAGCTACTGCGCCAACCCGTGCGTCGCGCTGGCCCAGGCGGGACTCGAGGTGACCCCTGAAGACATCTCCGCCGTCGCCCCGATGGTGGCGGAATCCGCGCTGGTCAGCGGCGGCTCCCAGCTCCAGTCGATCGTCGCCGCCGGCGCCGCGGCAGGCACGAGCGCGGCCCTCGCTTCCACCGCGACCGCAGCCGCCGCCGTCACCGCCGCGGCCGCCGCCGACGCCGAACTCGGCATCGGCCTCGACGTAGGCCTCGGCGCGGCCGCCTCGGCAGTCGCCGACGCCGCCGCCCAGGTCGGCGCAGGCCTCGATGTCGCACTGTCCACCGTCACCGGCGCCAACGTCGACGTGAACGCGGCCGCCGACCTCGCCGCAGGCCTGAACGGCGCGCTCGGCGCAGGCCTCGGCCTGAACGGCGCGATCGACACCGCCCTCGGCCTCGGCGCAGGCCTCAACGGTGCCCTGAACGGAGCCGTGGGCGCAGGCGTCGACCTCGCTGCGGGCCTGAACGGTGCGCTGACCGGCGCGGCAGGCGTGGGCGCTGGTCTCGGAGGCGCCCTGAATGGCGCGGTGGGTGCTGGCGCGGACCTCGCTGCCGGTCTCGGCGGTGCCTTGAACGGTGGGGTGGGTGCTGGCGCGGACCTCGCCGCGGGTCTCGGCGGTGCCTTGAACGGTGGGGTGGGTGCTGGCGCGGACCTCGCCGCGGGTCTCGGCGGCGCATTGAACGGCGCCGTCGGCGCAGGTGTCGACCTGGCTACCGGCCTGAATGGCGCATTGAACGGAGCGGCGGGCGTTGGCGCCGGTCTCGGCGGCGCCCTGAATGGCGCGGTCGGCGCAGGCGGCGACCTCGCTGCCGGCCTCAACGGTGCCCTGAACGGCGCCGTAGGCGCAGGTGTGGGCCTGGACGGTGCGTTGTCGGGTGTTGTCGACGCGGGCGGCGACGTCACTGCGGGATTGGGCGGCGCGCTGACCGGTGCGGGTGCCGGTCTCGAAACTGGTCTCGGGGGAGCCCTTAATGGTGCGGTTGGCGCAGGCGGCGACCTCGCTACCGGTCTCGACGGTGCCCTGAACGGCGCGGTAGGCACTGGCGCCGGCCTGGACGGCGCGTTGGCAGGTGTCGTGGACGCGGGTGGCGACATCACTGCTGGACTGAGTGGCGCGGCGGGCGCGGGCGCCGGTCTGGAAGCTGGTCTCGGGGGCGCCTTGAACGGCGCGCTGGGCGCAGGCGCCGACCTCGGTGGTGCGTTGTCGGGTGCGGCTGGTGCGGGCGCCGACCTGGCTGCAGGCCTGAACGGCGCGGCTGGTGCGGGTGCCGACCTCGAAGCTGGCCTTGACGGCGCCTTGAACGGCGCGGTAGGCGCTGGCGCCGGCCTCGGTGGTGCGTTGTCGGGTGGGGTGGATGCGGGTGTCGATGCCGCTGCCGGTCTGGGGGGCGCGCTGAATGGAGGGGCTGGCGTGGGTGCTGGCCTCGATGGCGCCTTGAACGGTGTGGTGGGCGCTGGCGCCGGCCTCGGTGGTGCGTTGTCGGGTGCGGCTGGTGCGGGCGCCGACCTGGCTGCAGGCCTGAACGGTGCGTTGAACGGCGCGGCGGGTGTTGGTGCTGGCGTCGAAGCCGGCCTCGATGGCGCACTGAATGGTGCGGTGGGCGCTGGTGCGGGCCTGGACGGCGCGTTGTCGGGCGTCGTGGACGCGGGTGGCGATGTCGCTGCCGGGCTGGGCGGCGCATTGAGTGGTGGAGCCGGCCTCGGTGGTGTGCTGTCGGGTGCGGCTGGTGCGGGCGCCGACCTGGCTGCAGGCCTGAACGGTGCGTTGAACGGCGCGGCGGGTGTTGGTGCTGGTGTCGAAGCCGGTCTCGATGGAGCCCTGGACGGTGCGGTAGGCGCTGGTGCCGGCCTCGGTGGTGAGCTGTCGGGTGCGGCTGGTGCTGGCGCCGACCTCGCTGCAGGCCTGAATGGCGCGGCGGGTGTGGGTGTCGGTGCAGAGGCCGGCCTCGATGGCGCCTTGAACGGTGCGGTAGGCGCTGGTGCCGGCCTCGGTGGTGCGCTGAACGGCGCGGCTGATGCCGGCGCGGGCATCGGGGCCGGCCTCGATGGTGCGCTGTCGGGTGTGGCTGGTGCGGGAGTCGGGATCGGCTCCGGCGTCGAAGCCGGCCTCGATGGCGCCCTGAATGGGGCCGTAGGCGCTGGCGCCGGTCTGGACGGCGCGTTGTCGGGTGCAGTCGACGCTGGTGGCGATCTCACTGCCGGAGTGGGCGGTGCCCTGGCTGGTGCCGGCCTCGATGGCGCGCTGACCGGCGCCGCTGGTGGTGGTGCCGGTCTCGACGGTGCCTTGGAGGGGGCGGCCGGTGTCAGTGGGGATGTAGCCGCTGGACTGGGCGGGGCTCTTACCGGTGCGGCAGGTGCCGGTGTGGACGGTGTGTTGTCGGGTGCGGTTGACGCTGGTGGCGATCTCACTGCCGGATTGGGTGGCGCCTTGACCGGCGCGGCTGGCGCTGGCGCCGGTCTCGATGGTGCCTTGGGGGGTGCGGTCGGTGTCGGTGGGGATGTAGCCGCTGGACTGGGCGGGGCTCTTACCGGTGTGGCAGGTGCCGGTGTGGACGGTGCGTTGTCGGGTGCGGTTGACGCTGGTGGCGATCTCACTGCCGGATTGGGTGGCGCCTTGACCGGCGCGGCTGGCGCTGGCGCCGGGCTCGATGGTGCCTTGGGGGGTGCGGTCGGTGTCGGTGGTGATGTCGCCGCGGGACTGGGCGGTGCGCTGACCGGTGCGGCTGGCGCCGGTTCCGATAGTGCGCTGGCTGGTGCGGCTGGTGTTGGCGCAGGTGTCGATGGCGCCCTGAACGGAACGGTCGGTGTTGGTGGCGATGTCGCCGCGGGACTCGGCGGTGCACTGACCGGTGCGGCTGGTGTCGGTGCAGGTGTCGATGGTGCGCTGACCGGTGCGGCTGGTGCGGGTGGTGATGTCGCGGCTGGGGTGGACGGTCTGGTCGACGGGGCCGCTGGGCTCACCACGGACTTCGGCGCGAACCTGGGGGGTCAGCTCGGTGGCGGCCTGGATGTGGGGCTGAGTGGTGCGACCGGTGCGGTTGGTGGGCTCGGTGCCGGGGTCACCGGCGGTCTGGGTGCGGCGGCCAATGCCGGGGCCCAGGCGGCGGGCAGTCTCGGTGCTGCCGCGACCACCACGGCGATCACCGGTCTCGACGGTGCGGTCGGAGCGGGCGCGGAAGTCGGCACCGGGCTGGAAACCGGTTTCGGTGGCGCTGCGTCGGCGGGCACCGACCTCATCGGCGGTCTGACCGGTGGTGCCGGCGGTGGGCTTGGCACCGGCATCGGTGTCGACGGGCTGATCACCGGCGGCGGTGCCGCGGAGGCCACCACCGGACTGGACACGGCACTGTCCGCCACGACAGGAATCGGACTGACCACCGGTCTGCAGGGCGGCCTCGATACCGGCGCGACCTTCGGGACGGGCCTTGCCGGCTCAGTCGCCACCGGCGCGCAGGCTGGTCTCGGTGCGGCTGTGGAGACCGGCGCGGGCCTGTCCGGTGGCGCACAGGCAGGTTTGAACAGCCTCGCCGAAACCGGTGTCGGCCTTGCTGGTTCGGCTGCCACCGGTGCGCAGGCTGGTCTGGGTGGTGCCGTTGACACCAGCGCGGGTTTGGCGGGTTCCGCGGCGGGTGGCGCGCAAGCTGGACTTGGCGGTCTCGCGGAAACCGGTGTCGGCCTTGCTGGTTCGGCTGCTGGTGGTGCGCAGGCTGGTCTGGGTGGTGCGGTAGACACCAGCGCGGGTTTGGCGGGTTCCGCGGCGGGCGGCGCGCAAGCGGGTCTGGGCGGTCTCGCCGAGACCAGCACCGGCCTGGCGGGTTCCGCGACCGGTGGCGCGCAAACGGGCACCGGCCTCGAGACCGGCCTCGGCGGAACCGCCGAAGCGGGCCTGTCGAGCACGATGACCGGCGGCACGCAGATCGCAGGCGGCCTCGGCAGCACCGTGGAAGGCGCGGCGCAGACCAGCACCACCGCGACCACTGAATTCACCGGAACAGCCCAGGCAGGCACCCTCGACACCACCCAGGGCGCGGTCACCACCGCGGCCGACACCTGGTCCTCGGTCGACGTGTCGAGCGCGTTCGGTTCCGGCCTGCACGGTTCGAGCCTCGGCGGCGAGACGTCGCTGTTCGGCGAGTCGAGTACTGTCGCCGAGACCGGTGCCGACGTGCACTCCGACGGACTGTTCCACTGAGCGAAACGGGCGCTGCGATGGGGACTCTCGCACCGAATGCGGTGCCGCTGACGACGGTGCTGGCCGACACCGTCGCGGCGGCCCGCGCCGCGGGCCGCGACGATCTGGTCGGTCGCCTGGAGAAGGTCACCGAGCGGGTGCGCGATCCGCGGCACCGCATCGTCGTCACCGGCCAGCTCGGCCAGGGCAAGAGCCGCTTCGTGAACGCACTGCTCGGGCTCGACGTGTGCCAGGTCGGCGACGACGTGACCACCGTCCTCCCGTTGCAGCTGTCCTATGGCGCGCAGCAGCGGGCATACCTGGTGCTCAGCGCGCCCGGCGCCGAGGACGAGCGGGTGGAGATCCCGTTCGACGAGATCGGCGTCATCGATCAACGCAGCCCGCTGGCCCAGGGCAGGCAGATCATCCGGATCGAGGCCGAGCTGCCCAACCAGCTGCTGGCCGACGGCATCGTCCTGATCGACACCCCCGGTGTCGGCGGTCACGGAAGCGCCTGTGCCGCAGGAGTTCTCGGCCTGGCCGCAGCCGCCGACGCGGTACTGGTGCTCTCCGACGCCTCCACCGAGCTCACCGAACCCGAGCTTACCTTCGTCCGCCAGATCCGCGAACTCTGCCCAACGGTCGCCGTCCTGCTCACCAAAACCGACCTGTATCCGCACTGGCACCGGGTACTCGAGGCCGATCGATCACACCTGACCCGCGCCGAAGCCGACGTCGCCCTGATCCCGGTGTCGGCCCTGCTGCGCGCCCACGCCCTGCGCCTGCAGGACGCGCAGCTGGGCCAGGAGTCCGGGTTCGGCGTGCTCTTCGGTTTCCTCCGGGACCGGGTAGTCGCCCGCGACCAGGCCGTCACACGTCAGGCCGTCGCCCGCGAATTGCACTCGGCAGCAGAACATCTGGCACTGGCTCTCGGCAGCGAACTGGTAGCCCTGCGCGACCCGGCGCTCGGCTCCGCCGCCGTCGACGAGCTCCAGTCCGCACGCGCCGCCGCCGAGGCACTCCAGCGGCGAACCGCGAGCTGGCAGCAGACGCTCGCCGACGGCATCACCGACCTCGTCGGCGACGTCGACCACGACCTGCGCGATCACCTGCGCGGCATCGCCCGCACCGGCCAGGAATGGATCGACGAGAACGACCCGGGCAGGCACTGGGGCGCGATCGCCGAATGGCTGTCCGGCAGCGTCGACACCGCGCTCGGCGACAACCTCCTGCTGACCCACCGCCGCGCGGAACTGCTTGCCGAACGCATCGCCGACCACTTCAAGGAGGTCGGCGCCGTCGACCTGCCCGAGGTCCATGCCGGAATGGACGACGAAACCACCCTCGCCAGCTCGGGTTCCCTTGCCGACCTGGAACCCGACATCGGTTTCACCAGCAAGGTGCTGGTCGGCATGCGCGGCTCCTACGGCGGCGTGCTGATGATCGGCCTCGCCACGACCTTCGCCGGCCTCGCGATGCTGAACCCGATCTCCCTCGGCGCAGGCCTGATCGTCGGCGGCAAGGCCTACCGCGACGACAAGACCGCACGACTGGCTCGCCGCCGCGTCGAAGCCAACGCCGAGGTGCGCCGCTTCCTCGACGACGTCGCGTTCCAGGCGGCCAAGGACACCAAGGACCGCCTGCACCGCATCCACCGCGCCCTGCGCGACCACTTCGCCGGCGTCGCCGAGCGCAGCCTGCGATCGATCGACGCCTCCCTGCGCGCCGCCCAGGAAGCGGCCGCGATGGCCGCGACGCACCGCGCCGAGCGCACCGCCGTGCTCGAACGCCAGCTGAACGCGGTCGCCGAGCTGCGCCGCTACGCGGAAACGATGCAACTCGAACCAGGACGGGCCGACGGTACGGTATCTGGGTGACCCACCGTTTCGACACCGCCGCGCCCGGCGGTCAGGCACCCAGGATCCTGGCCGAGGCGCACGAGCTGGTCGGCGCGGCGGCGCGGGTATTCGGTCGTGACGAGTACGCGCGCACGCTGCTGGCCGACTGCGAATTCCGGCTGCGTGAGCCACTGCGGGTAGCGCTGGCCGGTTCGATCAAGGCAGGCAAGTCGACGCTGCTCAACGCGCTGGTCGGCCAGGCCGTCGCCCCGACCGACGCCACCGAGTGCACCCGGGTCGTCACCTGGTACCGCGACGCCTCGACCCCCACCGTCACCGCCCACGCCGCCGACGGCGCAAGGGCCAACGTGATCGTGCGGCGCGGCGGTGGCGCGCACGGCCTCACCTTCGACCTGAGCGCCCTGAACTGGGATGCCTACGGCCCCCGCGAGGTGGATCACCTCGAGGTCGGCTGGCCATCGGCGGCCCTGGCCCAGACGACGATCATCGACACTCCCGGCACCTCGTCGCTGTCCCGCGAGGTCTCGCTGCGCACCGCGCGTCTGCTCACCCCCTCCCATGCCGAAGGCAATGCGCGCGGCCGGTCGGCGATCTCGGCGCCCGGCGCCGACGCCGTCGTCTATCTGCTGCGCCGCCTGGACGCCACCGATGTGAGCTTTCTCGAACAGATCGGCGCAGGCGCCGGTGGCGCGGGCCCACTCGGCGTGATCGGAGTGGTGTCACGCGCCGACGAGATCGGCGCCGGCCGCATCGACGCGCTGCACTCGGCCCGCGACGTGGCGGCCCGGTTCGCCGGCGAACTGGAGCGAACAGGCCTGTGCCAGGCGGTGATTCCGGTGGCGGGCCTGCTCGCCTTCGCCGCGTCGACACTGCGGCAACCAGAATTCGCGGCCTTCGAGGCCCTGGCCACGGTCCCCGCGGAAGACCTCGGCATCGCCCTGCTCTCGGCAGACCGATTCGCCCGCGCCGACATCGCCCTCCCGGTCGCCCCCGAACTGCGCGCCCAACTGGCGGATCGCTTCGGCCTGTTCGGAATCCGCATGGCCACCATGCTGATCCGCCTCGGCGTCCGCGATTCCTCCTCGCTGGCAGCCGAACTGGCCGCACGTAGCGGCATCGAGGAACTGCGCTCGGTCCTGGAGGTCCAATTCGGCCAGCGCGCAGAAGAACTGAAGGCACACTCGGCCCTGAGCACCCTGAACCGCATCCTGTCGGCCTACCCCGGCACCGAAGCCGACCGACTGCTACCCCGCGTCCGCGCGCGCCTGGCCGACGTCCACGGCTTCACCGAACTCCGCCTCCTCGGCCGCCTGCGCACCGACGAACTCCCCCTCCCCCCACCGGTACTCGCCGACCTGCACCGCATCCTCGGCGGCACCGGCGTAGCACCCCACCTCCGCCTCGGCCTCCCCCCCGAAGCCGACCCGAACACCCTCCGCACCGCGGCCTCCACCGCGGTCCGCACCTGGCGAGCCAGAGCCACCCACCCCCTGGCCGACCAATTCACCACCACCGCCTGCCGAGCCGCCGCCCGCAGCGCCGAAGGAGTCCTCTCCGAACTCCCCCGCTGACTACAGGCGCCGGTGCTAGCTCCGCAGCACCGGGACGATCTCCTCTGCGAGGTACTGCTCCACCCCGCGCCCGGCCCGCTCCGCCGCGACAATGGTGGTCCCCCGCTCATCGGCCCTGGCCGCCAGCGTCTTCCGTGAATCCGCCTCGACCCCGCCGCCGATGACGAGCAGGCGGACCTGCTCGCGGTCGAGGATGCCCAGTGCCTCCTCGTCGAGGGTGGTGCCGAGAGCGCGGAAGCCGAGGCCGTCGATGTAGGCGGTGGAGGTGTCGACCACGCTCTGGCCGCGGCCGACGACGAGAAGATCAACGGTGTGCACGGTTTCTCCCTTGGCTAGGTGGACGACCCGTCCATCGTCGCGCGCAACCGCGCGATCAGGGTCTCGAACTGCTCGAGCTGGTCGGTCGAGTATTCAGCCAGGATCGCGTCCTGCTCGGCATTGACCGCCTGGAAGAACTCGTCGGCGAGTCGGCGCGCCTGCTCGCTGCATCGCAAGGTCACCACCCGCCGGTCGGTGTGCTCGCGGCTGCGGGTGGCGTATCCCGCCTGCTCGAGCCGGTTGATCAGGGTGGTCATCGCCCCGGAGGTGAGGGTGATCCGCTTGCTGAGCAGCGCGGGGGACAGCGGAGTGCCCGCTGCCTCGGCGGCGGCGATCTCCATCAGCGCGAAGGCGTCGGTCGAGTGCACGCCGAGAGTCTCGGCGAACCGGCGGCCCAGTTCGGTGAAGCTCGCGCCGTAACCGATGAGCCCGGCGGCGAGCCGCTGCCGCTGCCTCGCGACATCGCCGGATGTCTTCGCCATGTCGTCCTCTCGTTCGCTGCCCGATTGACAACCTACCGGCTGCAATTTACCTTCATCATAAAGTCACTTGATGATGGAGGTAAATTGCAGACCGGAACCGAGACACCATCGCTGCGGTTGTGGCTGGGACTGATCGCCGTCTCGCTCGGCGTCGCGTTGATCGTGGTCGACCTGACGATCGTGAACGTGATCGTCGCGCCGATCGTCGACGACCTCGCGATCACTTCGATTCAGGCGCAATGGATCCAGGAGTCCTACGCGATCGTCTTCGCGGCGCTCCTGCTGCTCACCGGCAGGCTCAGCGACCTCTACGGCGCACGCGCACTGTTCCTGATCGGTCTCGTCGTCTTCGGCGTGACGAGCCTGCTCGCCGCGCTCGCCCCGAGCGGCGGCCTGCTGATCCTGGCGCGCTTCCTGCAGGGCATCGGCGGGGCGATGATCCTGCCGACCTCCCTTGCCCTGGTGAATTCCGCGTTCACCGGAAAGGCGCGCGGACAGGCCTTCGCGATCTGGGGATCCACGATCGGCGCGGCCGCCGCGGTCGGCCCGCTGCTCGGCGGCTGGCTCGCCGACTTCTCCTGGCGCTGGGCCTTCGGTGTCAACATCCCGATGGTCGCGCTGATCATGGCCGCGGTGCTGATCTATCTCCCGGTGTCGCCGGGCTCGGCCGGCCGCGTGGACTGGCTCGGCGCCGCGCAGTCGGCACTCGGCCTCGGCCTGCTCGCCTTCGCCCTGATCGAAGGCCGTCACTACGGCTGGCTGATCGTCACCGAACCTCTGAGTATCGGTGAATTCGCCTGGCGCAGTGGACCGTCGCCGGTGCTCGTCGCACTGGCCGGTGCGATCCTCGCGCTCGGGATGTTCTGGCGCAGGCAAGCGAGGCTCGCGGACGAACAGCCCCTGCTCGATGTGCGGCTGTTCTCTATCGACTCGTTCCGCAAGGGCAATGTGGTGACCCTGCTCGTCGGCCTCGGTGAATTCGGCATCATCGCGGTCCTGCCGCTGTGGATGCAGTTCGCCCTCGACTACACCGCCCTGCAGGCGGGCTTGGCGCTGGTCCCGCTCGCGATCGGCAGTTTCGTCGCCAGCGGCGCGAGTTTCTCGTTGACGGTCTCGGCGCTGGGCCAGGTCAGGATCGGCTTGCTGCTGGAAGCCGCCGGTCTCGCCCTGCTCGGCCTGTGCGCCGCGGCAGACAGCAGCTGGTGGTCGATCGCCATAGCCCTGTTCGTCTACGGCATCGGCGTCGGCTTCGCCACCGCCCAGGTCACCAATGTCGTGCTCGCCGACGTCCCCGCCGAGAGCGCGGGCCAGGGCTCGGGAATCCAGAGCGCCGCACGCGAACTCGGCTCGGCCCTCGGCATCGCCGTCCTCACCACCGTCTTCTTCAGCACTCTCGGCACCGGCCTGCGCGACCGCCTGACCGACACGGGACTGTCCGAATCCGAAGCACACCAGCTGACCTCGACAGTCACCGACAGCGCCGGATCGATGATCCCAGCTCTCGCCGAAGACGCACCCCCCATCGCCGAGGCGGCACGGGCAGCCATGGCAGCGGGTATCGAGGTGTCGAGCTACCTGTGCGCGGCCCTACTCGTCCTCGCCCTGGCGACAACCGCCTTCGTCAAACCCACGCGACACGGATAGCGGCAGAGCTGCGGTTGAGTGGGGTCGTGGCAAGAATGGCCCGGGGGCCGAAAAGATTTTTCGGGTGGCGGGAATGAATCGCCGCAGCTACCGGTTGTGCTGATCAACGACGTTGAGTGTGATGGACTCAAGTTCGGGTTGACGCCCGGAGGCCTCGAAAGGCAGGATTGAGCCCACCACACTCAGCGTTGCTGAGACTATGCCCCAAGTACGTCACACAGGAGGAAATCACTATGGCTCGTGCGGTCGGAATCGACCTCGGGACCACGAACTCGGTCGTCGCCGTTCTCGAAGGCGGCGAGCCGGTCGTCGTCGCGAACTCGGAAGGCTCGCGCACCACCCCTTCGATCGTCGCGTTCGCGAAGAACGGCGAGGTCCTCGTCGGCCAGCCTGCGAAGAACCAGGCCGTCACCAACGTCGACCGCACGATCCGCTCGGTCAAGCGCCACGTCGGCACCGACTGGAGCACCGAGATCGACGGCAAGAAGTACACCTCGCAGGAGATCTCCGCGCGCACGCTGATGAAGCTGAAGCGCGACGCCGAGGCCTACCTCGGTGAGGAGATCACCGACGCGGTCATCACCGTCCCGGCCTACTTCGAAGACGCCCAGCGTCAGGCCACCAAGGAAGCGGGCCAGATCGCGGGCCTGAACGTGCTGCGCATCGTCAACGAGCCCACCGCGGCCGCGCTGGCGTACGGCCTGGACAAGGGCGACAAAGAGCAGACCATCCTGGTCTTCGACCTCGGTGGCGGCACCTTCGACGTCTCGCTGCTGGAAATCGGCGAGGGCGTCGTCGAGGTCCGCGCGACCTCCGGTGACAACCACCTCGGTGGCGACGACTGGGACGAGCGCGTCGTGACCTGGCTGGTCGACAAGTTCAAGGCCAGCTCTGGCATCGACCTGACCAAGGACAAGATGGCGCTGCAGCGTCTGCGCGAGGCCGCCGAGAAGGCGAAGATCGAGCTGTCCTCCAGCCAGAGCACCTCGATCAACCTGCCCTACATCACCGTCGACGCGGACAAGAACCCGCTGTTCCTCGACGAGCAGCTGACCCGCGCCGAGTTCCAGAAGATCACCTCCGATCTGCTGGATCGCACCCGCGCGCCGTTCCAGTCCGTCATCAAGGACGCCGGTATCAACGTGGCCGACATCGACCACGTCGTGCTCGTCGGTGGCTCCACCCGTATGCCCGCCGTCTCCGACCTGGTCAAGGAACTGACCGGTGGCCGTGAGCCGAACAAGGGCGTGAACCCGGACGAGGTCGTCGCCGTCGGCGCCGCCCTGCAGGCCGGTGTGCTCAAGGGTGAGGTCAAGGACGTCCTGCTGCTCGATGTCACCCCGCTGTCGCTGGGCATCGAGACCAAGGGTGGCGTGATGACCAAGCTCATCGAGCGCAACACCACCATCCCGACCAAGCGTTCGGAAACCTTCACCACCGCTGACGACAACCAGCCTTCGGTGCAGATCCAGGTGTTCCAGGGTGAGCGCGAGATCGCCTCGCACAACAAGCTGCTCGGCTCCTTCGAGCTGACCGGCCTGCCCCCGGCCCCGCGTGGCGTGCCACAGATCGAGGTCACCTTCGACATCGACGCCAACGGCATCGTGCACGTGACCGCCAAGGACAAGGGCACCGGCAAGGAAAACAAGATCAAGATCCAGGACGGCTCCGGCCTGTCCAAGGAAGAGATCGACCGGATGGTCAAGGATGCCGAGGCGCACGCCGCCGAGGACAAGGCCCGCCGCGAGGAGGCCGAGACCCGCAACCAGGCCGAGTCGCTGGTGCACCAGACCGAGAAGTTCATCAAGGACAACGAGGACAAGGTGCCCGCGGACGTGAAGTCCAAGGTCGAGGAGGCTATCGCCGAGGCCAACACGGCACTCGCCGGTACCGACATCGCCGCGGTGAAGTCCGCCGTGGAGAAGCTGGCCACCGAGTCGCAGGCCCTTGGCCAGGCGCTCTACGAGGCCGGTGCCGCCGAGGGCCAGTCCGGTAACGGCGCGGGCCCGAGCCAGGCCGACGACGACCAGGTCGTCGACGCCGAGGTTGTCGACGAGCCGGTGGACACGGAGAAGAAGTGACCGAGGCCAACTCCGAGCAGGAGCTGATCGAAGACATCGTCGAAGACACCGAGACAGACTCCACCGCCGAGGTGGCGGAGCCCTCCGGTGACGGCGAGGCCGAGGCGCCGGTCAGCGACGAGCTGGCCGAGCGCACCGCCGACCTGCAGCGGTTGACCGCGGAATACGCGAACTACCGCCGCCGGGTCGAGCGGGATCGTCAGGCCAACATCGACGCGGCCAAGGCCGCGGTGGTGACCGAGTTGCTCGGTGTGCTCGACGATCTGGACCGCGCCAGGGCGCACGGCGACCTGGAGACCGGCCCGCTCAAGGCCGTCGCCGACAAGCTGGAGACCGCGCTCACCAAGCAGGGTCTCGTCGAGTTCGGCGCGATCGGTGAGTCGTTCGACCCGACGCTGCACGAGGCAGTGCAGCACGAGGGCTCGGGCACCGATCCGGTCATCGGCGTTGTGATGCGCAAGGGCTATCGGTTCGGCGAACGGGTGCTTCGGCACGCGCTGGTCGGGGTAACCGATGCCGAGGCCGTGGGGGCATCGGATTCGGATGCCGACGGCGACGACCAATAAGGACGCGAGAGGAGGAGATGCCCGGTGAGCCAACGGGAGTGGATCGAAAAGGACTTCTACAAGGAGCTGGGTGTCTCCTCCGGCGCCTCGCAGGACGAGATCAAGAAGGCCTACCGCAAGCTCGCTCGTGACCTGCACCCGGACTCCAACCCGGGTGACACCAAGGCGGAGGAGCGGTTCAAGGCGGTCAGCGAGGCCAATGCCGTGCTGTCGGATCCGGCCAAGCGCAAGGAGTACGACGAGACGCGCCGCCTGTTCGCGGGCGGTGGCGGTCGCGGCTACGGCGGCGGGTTCACACCCGGTGCCGGCGGCGGCTTCTCGCAGGACTTCAACATCGGTGACATCTTCGGTCAGGCCGGTGGCGCGGGCGCCGCGGGCGACGGCGGGCTCGGCGATCTGCTCGGCGGCCTGTTCAACCGGGGTGGCGCGCGCGGTTCCAGCCGTCCGCGCCGTGGCGCCGATGTGGAGACCGAGACGACGCTGGGCTTCCGCGAGGCGGCCCAGGGTGTCACCGTCCCGCTGCGGATGACCAGTCCGTCGCCGTGCACCACGTGTCACGGCAGCGGCGCCAAGCCGGGCACCAGCCCGCGAGTGTGTCCGCACTGCAACGGTTCCGGCGTGGTCAGCCGTAATCAGGGCGCGTTCGGTTTCAGCGAGCCCTGCGACGACTGCCGCGGCACCGGGTCGATCATCGACGACCCGTGCACCGACTGCTCGGGCACCGGCATCCAGAACCGCACCCGCACCATCACCGTCCGTATCCCGCCCGGTGTCAGTGACGGGCAGAAGATCCGGTTGGCCGGGCAGGGCGAAGCGGGCCTGCGTGGGGCGCCCTCGGGCGATCTCTACGTGACCGTGCACGTCAGCCAGGACAAGGTGTTCGGCCGCCAGGGCGACGACCTGACCCTGGTGCTCCCGGTGAGCTACAGCGAATTGGTGCTGGGGACAACTGTTTCCGTGCCGACGCTGGACGGCCGGGTCGGCGTGAAGGTGCCGCCGGGCACCGCCGACGGGCGTATCCTGCGGGTACGCGGTCGTGGTGTGCCCAAGCGCGGCGCGGCGGGCGGCGCCGGTGACCTGCTGGTCACGGTGAAGGTCGCGGTTCCGCAGAACCTGGACTCCGACGCCACCGAGGCGCTCAAGCGCTACCAGGAGGCGGAGAAGTCCGGTGGCTTCGATCCGCGTGCGGGATGGGCGGGTGCTTGATGGCCCCGCGCATCGAGCTCAGCGCCCGGAGGAGGTAGCGCAGCGTGACCACTGAGGGCGCCGGGAGAGGCGCAAATCCGATACCGGATCCGAAGTCCGCGTCGGGTGGGACCTCGCGTGCCGAGTTCTTCATGATCTCGGTGGCGGCTCAGCTGGCGGGTATGCACGCGCAGACATTGCGCACCTATGACCGGCTGGGTTTGGTCACGCCCCAACGCACTTCGGGTGGCGGGCGCCGTTACTCGACCCGCGACGTCGAGCTGCTGCGCGAGGTGCAGCGGCTGTCGCAGGACGAGGGTGTCAACCTCGCGGGCATCAAGCGCATCATCGAGCTCACCAATCAGGTCGAGGCGCTACAGCAGCGCGTCGAGGAGATGAGCGCGGAGCTGGAGCGGTTGCGGGCGGGCTACCGGCCCGACCTGTCGCCGCCCCAGCGCAGTACCGCGCTCGTGGTGTGGCAGCCGCGGCACCGGCGGTAGAGTTCCACGATTCGCCCGAGCCCCCGGCTCGCGATCCCGCTCCGGCGGACGCGGCCCGGGGGCTCGATCGTGCCCGGTCAATCCCCGGCGATCGGCTGGTGACTATTCAGCAACCTATTTATTCGTGAGCTTGGCCGGGGCTTGTACGGCCGCAGGGCTCTGAGGTGGGCATATATCTCGGGATCATCACGAAAGGTTGCTGGTGGGACGCTGAATTCGGCTCGATCGGAGGCCAATTCTCCGTCGTCGACCAGCCACTCCGGCACACCCTCCCCGCGTGTCGTGGCACGGCGCGTCGGACCGGAGCGTGCTGGGTTCGTAGCGGAAAGGTCGCTCTACCAGGCACATTGGGTCGCTATTGCGGCAATTGCCGGGAAGGGTGGGGAATCTTAGGGTCATGTTCACCCAGGATTCACGGTCCACTGGTATGTTTTTAGCTGGTACTGATCAGGTACCGACCGGTTTTAAACGAATTACATGCGTGATGTTTAAGAGTACGATTCCTAAGCTGGCAAACCTCGCCTAGACTTCTCGCATCGGCTGCTGACGAGTGTCCTCCCAGCCCGTCACTCGCCGGCGCGGCTAGCGTTCGATGGCGAAACGAGGTTGTGACACATATGGATTCGCGGACTGTCGCTTTGATCCGTACTACGTTCAAGGCGGTTGCTGCGGAAGACGGTGGGCCCGAGAAGCTAGCCAGGTCGTTCTACTCGATCCTGTTCACGGACTATCCAGGCATCCGTGACTACTTCCCGGCGGCCATGGATTCCCAGCGTGAACGGCTCGTCTCGGCGATCGGCTACGCGCTGGACCGGCTGGAAGAGCCGGACAAGCTGCTGCCTTTCCTCGCCCAGCTCGGGCGCGATCACCGCAAGTACGGTGTGCAGCCCGCCCACTATGTCGCGGTGGCCAACTCGCTGAAGTCGGCCATGCGCCAGTTCGCCGGCACCGAGATGTGGACCGACGAGGTCGCCACCGCCTGGGACGAGGGCCTGGCCACCATCAGCGGCGCGATGATCAGCGCCGCCGACAAGGAGACGACGCCTGCGGCATGGTCCGCGAGGGTCGTCGAACGCCGCGAGGTGCTGCGCAACCTGGCCGTCATCCGCGTCCAGCTCGACCAGCCGATGCAGTACGCCGCGGGTCAGTACCTCAGCGTGCAGATACCGGCGCGGCCCCGCATGTGGCGTTACCTCTCCCCGGCCAACCCCGCGAATGCCAACGGCGAGATCGAGTTCCACGTGCGCAGCGTGCTCGGCGGCTGGGTCAGCCCGTCCATGGTCTCGCACACCGCCGTCGGCGACCAGTGGCTGCTCGGCTCACCGCTCGGCGGCCTCGGCGTGCCGCGCAACACCAAGCGCAAGATGCTGATGGTCGGCTGCGGCACCGGCATCGCGCCGCTGCGCGCCCAGATCATGGCGATGGCCCAGCGCCGCGTCAACCCGAAGGTCCACCTGTTCGTCGGTGGCCACCACCCGTGCGACCTCTACGACCTCCAGGTCCTGAGCCAGCTGGCCATGGCCAACAAGTGGCTCTCGGTCACCCCCGTCACCGAGAACGACGAGAACCCCTGGTGGTACTACGAGTCCGGCGAACCGCAGGGCGACCTACCCGGCCTCGAACCGCGAATGACCGGCCAGATCGGCAAGGTCGTCGCCAGCTACGGCTCGTGGGCGGATCGCGATGTGCAGATCGTCGGATCGCCATCGATGGTGCAGACCACCAAGTTCCGCCTGATGGCCGCGGGCACCCAGGCCAAGTCGATCCGCCACGACCCACTGTTCTGAGCGCGCGCCCCGCACCGTGAATCGACCTGTCGGTTCGCTTCGTCCTGGTTAGAGTGGTCTGACGAGGATGATCACAGTGAGGGAGGGCGGATCGATGGATGACGTTGTGCTGGTGATCAATTCCGGGGGGCGTCGCGATGCCGAGTGGCTGGACGAGGTGACCGGCGAGCTACAGGCCGACCTGTCCGAGATCGGTGGACTCCACGTCAGCCGGGTGACGACAGCCGCGGCGGACGGTCAGAAATCCGGCGCGGTCGAGCAGATCGGTCAGCTGCTGGTGTCCAGCGGGGCGATCGGTGCCGTGGTGTGGTCGATCCGGGATGTCAGCCTCAAGTTCCTGGAGCGAACCAAGGCGGATTCGATCACGATCAAGAAGGGTGATCGGGAGGTGACCATTGTCCGGCCGGGCCTGGCCCAGGTAGACAATGCCATCGAGAAGTTCGGCGCACTGCTGGCTGATGAGTAGTCCGACCGGACGGCGCATCGCGCTCTTCGTCGCGAACGACACCTACCACTTCGACGGCTTGTCCCGGCTCTACGCGCCGATCTCGGACGCGGAGCAACTCCGGGAACTGTTGCGCGACCCCGAGATCGGCGGCTTCCGCCCGACCGAGTTGCTGATCAACGAGTCCAAGGCCGAGATCGAGCGCAGCATCGAGCGGGTCTTCCGCGGCGCAGAACCAGACGACGTCATCCTGTTCTATTTCTCCGGCCACGGACTGCGCACCCGCCAGAATCTGTACCTGGCTGTCGGAAATACCGACCCGCAGCTGCTGAGCAGCACGGCGGTGTCCTCGACGTTCATCCGCGAGCTGATCCGGGAGTCCGCGGCCGCGGCGAAGATCATCGTGCTCGACTGCTGCTACAGCGGCGCGTTTCTCGGCTCCGAGGTGATGAAGTCCGCACCGACCATCGACGATGTCGCCCAGCAACTCGCGGCGGGCGACGGCATCTGCGTGCTGACCGCGACGAGCGCGGTGGAGACCGCGGCCGAGGGGCGCGCCGACGGCGACTCGGCACCCCTTTCGGTGTTCACCTCGGCGCTGGTGAAGGGAATCGGCACCGGTCAGGCCGACAACGGCAGCGGCCTGATCGGCACTCACGATCTGTGGACGTTCGTGCACGCCGATGTCCGCAGCCGGACAACCAGGCAGACGCCGAACCACTACGGCGTATTCAAGGACGAGGTCTATGTAGCCCGGGTTCGGCGGCGGCAATCGACCCTCATCGAGGTGGGCGATCGAGTGCAGCTCGGGTCGCTCGTCGGGCGGCTCGAACAGACGCCCGACAGTGGACTGCGGGCGGCGAACTGGTGGGGGACCGGCCGCTTGAAGGTTCCCATCGGGCAGGAGCGGCGCACCGACGGTGTGCCGGGCGAAACCGTGTGGCTGGATCTGGCCGGCGCGGATCGCAACCTCTTCATCGTCGGCCGCGCCGGCTCGGGCAAGAGCACGCTGCTGCGGACGCTCACCGGATCATTGGCGCTGACCCATTCACCCGATGAGGTGAAACTGTATGTGCTCGAATCCAGCAACCGCCTCGGTTCGATGAGCGCGTTGCCCCATATCGCGAGCGCGGTGGGCGACGACGAGCTGGACAAGGTGGGCGCGGTTCTCGACCGGGTAGCCGCCGAGATCCGGAGCCGCAAAAGACTGTATCGGGAATCCGGTATCGATTCCCCGGCCAGTCTGCGCGCCGCCCGGCCGTCGCTGGCCGGGCCGGTGCCCGATGTCTTCCTGCTCATCGACCGGCTCGGCGATTTCCGCGAGCAGATCCCCGGGTTCGACGGCCGCATCAAACAGATCGCGAGCGCGGGCCCGGAGTACGGCGTCCACCTGGTGGTGACCGCGCGCGACTGGAACGAGGCGCCCGGCGAGCTGGTCGACTTGCTGTCGGCGCATATCGAATTGCGATTGCACCGCCCCGCCGATTCGCGTCTGCACCCGGAGCGCGCCGCCCGCCTTCCCGACGGACCGGGGTGGGCGCTGTTCGGGGAGCGGCCGTTTCGCATCGCCATGCCGGATCTGCGCGAGTTGCAGCCGGAGTTGCTGAGCGCGGCGGAAATCTCCGACGGCGCCGCCGAATTGGTCGATCTGGTGCGGGGATACCAGCAGGAGCTCGTTCTCGACGGCCTCGGCCGGTCTCCGCTGGACGGCGAGGTGGACTTCACCGATCTGCTCGGCATCGGTTCCGGTCAGGACTTCGACATCGATGAGATGTGGCGGCCGAGACACGGCCGCGACCGGCTGCGGGTGCCGATCGGGGTCACCGCCACCGGCGACGTCGTCGAATTGGATCTCAAGGAGGCGGGCCAGTACGGCATGGGCCCGCACGGGCTGTGTATCGGCGCTACCGGTTCCGGGAAATCGGAGTTCTTGCGCACCCTGATCCTCGCCTTGGTCACCACCCATTCCCCGGATGCGCTGAATCTGGTTCTGGTCGACTTCAAAGGTGGCGCGGCCTTTTCCGGCCTGGAATCGCTGCCGCACGTGTCCACCGTCATCGCCAACGTGGAACAAGATCTGTCCCTGGTCGACCGGTTGCAGGACGCACTGGCCGGCGAGCTGAAACGCAGGCAGGAGATACTCAGGGCGACAGGTAAATTCGCCGACGTCGCCGATTACGAGAGCGCCCGTGCGGCGGGTATGCAGGTGAGCCCGCTGCCAGCGCTGTTGATCGTGGTCGACGAGTACTCGGAGCTGCTCGCCCAGAAACCGGACTTCATCGAGCTGTTCGTGATGATCGGCAGGCTCGGACGTTCGCTGCACGTGCACCTGCTGCTCGCCTCGCACCGATTCGAGGAGGACAAGGTGCGCGGACTGGAAAGGCATCTGTCCTACCGGATCGTGCTGCGCACGTTCTCCGCCGCCGAGTCGAGAGCCGTCATCGGCACCGCCGACGCCTACCATCTGGCCAGCGATCCCGGCTCCGGCTATCTGAAGGTCGAAGCTTCCGATCCGCTGCGGTTCAAGTCGGCCTATGTGAGCCGGTCGGAACGGGTCGGCCCCGGCGCGAGCACGGGCAGTGTCGAGCAGCGCACGTTGCTGGAAGCGGTGGTGTCGCGGATCCACGGGCACGGCAAGGCGGCGTATCCGCTGTGGGCGCCTCCGCTGGACGCCTCTCCGACGCTGGATCAGCTGTTGCCCGACCGGGATTGGCGTTCGTCCGTGAATCGGGCGGGCCGGTTGCGGATGCCCATCGGGGTGATCGACAAGCCGTCCGAGCACCGTCGCGAAGTGCTGACGATCAATCTCTCCAGTGCCAAGGGGCATGTCGCCGTGGTCGGCGGTCCGCGCGCGGGCAAGTCGACGACCTTGGAGACGATCGTGCTGGCCGCGGCGGTGACACACACTCCGGAGCAGATGCAGTTCTACTGCCTGGATTTCGGCGGCGGCGGTCTCATGAGGTTGGCCAGGGTGCCGCATGTTGGTTCGGTGGCCGGCCGTGTGGACGGTGATCGGGTACGTCGCACGATCGCCGAGCTGACGACGTTGCTGCGCAGGCGCGAACAGCGATTCGCCGAACTGGGCATCGAGTCGATCGTGGAGTATCGGCGACGGAATTTCGCCGCCTCCGAGGATTCCGCGACTTCGTCACCGCCGGACAGGTTCGGTGACGTGGTCCTGGTCATCGACGGCTGGCGGGTGGTCGGTGAAGAGTTCGAAGTGCTCGAGCCGCAGATCAATGCCATTGCCACCCAGGGGCTGTCCTACGGTATCCACCTGATGATCAGCGCGTCGCGATGGCCGGAGATCCGGCCGATGATCCGGGATCAGATCGGTACCCGGATCGAATTGCGGCTGGGCGATCCGTCCGACTCGGAAATCAATCGTCGTGTCGCGCAGCAGGTCCCGGACGAACGGCCGGGCCGCGGGATCACCGCCGATCACCTGCACATGCTGATCGCGTTGCCCCGCTTGGATTCCGACTCCGATCCGGCGTCGCTCAGCGAGGGACTCGGCGAGGCCGCGGCCGAACTCAGCGCGCTCTACGGGCGGCGCCGTGCTCCCGAGGTGCGGACGCTGCCGCTGGAATTCAGCCGGGAAGCGTTGCCCGCGCTCGCGGCGGAGCACGGTATCTCGATGGGCCCGACGAAGGTGGTCGTCGGCCTGTGCGAATCCGAGTTGCAGCCGCTGGTACTCGATTTCGTGGCCGAGCCGCACTTCATGGTCTTCGCGGACGTAGCGCACGGCAAGACAACGCTCTTGCGCAATATCATCACCGGCATCATCGAGAACGCGAGTCCGGCGGCGGCACAGGTAGTGCTGATCGACTACCGGCGCAGCATGCTCGGCGAGTTCGGGACTGCTCTGGCGGGGTATTCCACCTCATCGCAGACGACGGCGCCGATGATCGCGGAGGTGGTGAACACCTTGGCGGCGCGTATCCCCGGCCCCGGCATCACCGCGCAGCAGTTACGGGAGCGCGCCTGGTGGTCGGGGCCGGAAATCTACCTGGTGGTCGACGACTACGATCTGGTCGCCCCCAGTGTGGCGAATCCGTTCCTGCCGCTGGTGGAGTATTTTCCGCAGGCCCGCGATGTCGGACTGCATTTCATCGTCGCCCGCCGCACGAGTGGTGTCTCGCGGGCACTGTATGACCCCGTCCTCGGCGCGTTGCGGAACCTGTCCGTCGAAACGCTGGTGATGAGTGGCCCCCGCGACGAAGGAAGAATCATCGGCGACGTCCGTCCGATGAAGCTCCCCCCTGGCCGCGGCATCCTGGCCTCGCGCACCCGGGAGCAGGAAATGGTTCAGATAGCCAATTTTCCCGCACCGCAGTGACTTTCAGGCTCCCTCGGCCATGATGTTGGCCGGGGGCGTGCCCGCGGCGACGAGCTTGTCCACCGTGGTGCCGACCATCGCCGGGGAACCACAGACCAGCACCTGATGCTGGTCGAACGGGCCGTGGGCGGCGGCGACGTCGGCGAGGGTGCCGTGCAGCATCTCCGTCGGGGCGAAGCCGATGTCGACGCGGGAGTGCTCGTGCCATTCGTCGCGGATGGCCGGGTCGTCGGGGCTCTCGACCACCGGAATCACTGTCAGCCATGGCAATTCGCCTGCCAGCAGGAACAGCATGTCCGAGGCGTAGAGGTCGCGGGGGGAACGGCCGCCGTAGAACAGGTAGGTGCGCGGCGGGGTCTCGCGCCGGGCCAGGTCGAGGATCTGTGCGCGCAGCGGCGCCAGACCGGTGCCGCCCGCGATCATCACGACCTCGGCGGCCTCGGGATCGATGTGGAAAACGCTGTGCGGCGCGTTGATTCGCCACTGATCGCCGGGCTGGGTGTCGGCCACGATCGAACTCGAGCACCAGCCACCGGGCACGATGCGCACGTGGAACTCCAGCTTGCCGTCGAGCGAGGGCGGCAGCGCGGGGGAGAGCCTGCGCCGCACGCCGGGATGCTGCGGCACCTCCACCTCGACCGACCCGCCCGCCGCGAACGGCACGAAATCACCGATCAGCCGGATCACGGCGAGGTCGTTGCGCAGGCGGTGATGACCGACAACGGTCGCCGTCCAGCCGGTCTCGGGAAACTCGCTGCTGCTCATCGGTCTCTTTCACGAAGGGCGGGAAGGGTTCTCAGCCGACCGGGTCGGCGGCGATGATCTCGGGCGGGGTGCCCGCCCTGATCAGGGCGCGGCGGGTGTCGGCGATCATCCGGGGCGAACCCGCGATCTGGATCTGGCGGTCGGACCACGCGCCGAAACTGGTTACCACCGCACCCAGATTACCGACGAGACGGCGGTACATACCCGTCGACGGGGAAGGCGGCGCCTGCGGATACCACCACGGATCGTCGCGTTCCTCGCACACCGGCACCACGGTCAGCCACGGGTTGGACTGCGAGAGCTGCCACATGTTGTCCACGTCGTAGAGGTCGCCGGGGAAGCGGCCGCCGGTGAAGAAGTGCACCCGCGGGTTGATGCCGCGCTGACTCATCTCGATCAGCTGCGCGCGCAGCGGCGCGATCCCGGTGCCGGAGCCGATGAGCAGCACATCGCGCCCCGACTCCCGGTCGATGTGCAGGCCGCCGAGCGGACCGGCGATCTTCCACCGGTCACCGACCTTGGTGTCGTTGACGATGGCCGGGCTCACCCAGCCACCGCTGATCCGGCGCACATGGAACTCGATCTCACCATAGGGATTGGCGGGGATCGCGGGGGAGAGATAACGCCACATATTCGGCCGCTGCGGCACCTGTACCGGCACGTACTGGCCCGCCTTGAACGGGATCGGCCCGTCGGCCTGCAACCGCACGATCGCCAGGTCGTCGAGCACCCGACGGTGCCCGACCACCGTCGCGCCCCAGAACGGCTGCGACTTGTCCTCGTTGGCGCCGATCGCCATCGACGCGGAGACGAGGATGGTGATGTCGCTCCAGCCCTCGTGCAGTTCCCTGGTCCAGCGGTTGCCGTGGAAGGTGCGCAGCGCCGAGAGCAGCGCCCGGCCCGCCATGTCGTAGTGGTCGGCCTCGACCCCGTATTTTCGGTGGTCGCGGGCCAGTTGCTCGAGGAACTTCTGCGCGCGCTCGAAGTCCTCCAGATTGTCCAGGACATACTGCAGCGCCGTCACGAGACGCTTGGGCATCATGTCCATGGCGGGTGGGAAGAGCTCCCGTAACGCCGGGTTCTGCGCGAACAGGTGACCGTAGAAAGCGCTGATCAGCCGCTCAGGACCACCGGGTGTCTCCGACACCCCGCGGAAATCGGCGCGGACCAGCGCAAGCGAACGCGCATCCACGTCGTCAAGCTCCCTTTCCCTGGAATTGCTGCAATGTGGCCCCGCCTCGGAGCGGGTGCCGTGTCAAGTATCCCCCGAAACCTGCCGCTGGGTGCAGGGATGCTCGTCACGGTCCCATTCGCCGGACGGATCGTAAGCCCTCGACCGCCCCTTGGCGAGGGGTCGCCGGCATCGATATGCGTCGGTGACCTTCCATGGAAGACTTTGATACTTGGAAATCTTGCAGACTTAAAGCGTTGGAGTTAGTATGGTGTGTGGAGGCAAGCATGGAACATGAGATCCGCGTAGACGATGACGTGTATCGGGCACTCGTGCGAAATCGTCAAGGATTCGAGCAGCCCAACGACGTCCTGCGGCGCCTCTTGCTCGGTGGGGAATCCCCGAGGGGGGCGGTGGATGATCGGGCTGAAAGGGGCCCCCGTATCGGGCGGCTGTCGGCACTCGTCGATGCGGGTTTGATTGATATCGGAGACCAGTTGCGCCACGAGCGTGTGCGGAAGGGGCAAGTGCTCGTCGGCGAGGTGGTCGAAGGTGGTTCGATCCGCACAGTGAACGGTGTATACAGTGCGCCATCGCCCGCGCTCAAGAGCTTGGTTGGAACCGATATTGATGGTTGGCACAACTGGGTTCATGTCCGGTCCGGCAAGAGCCTCAGGGAACTACGAGCCAGCCTCTAGCGCGACGGTTGTGTGACCTACGAGAGAACCGACCGCCCCTCCCTGGTGCGGGAGTGGACGATCGGCCATGTAGTTAGATACTAGCAGGGGGTTGGGGAAATCAGCGCACAACCGCTCGTGACCAGCTACAACAAACCGTTCAAGACATTGCCGGAGCAGGTTGCACTGCTTCGTGACCGAGGGCTGACGGTCGGCGATGAAACCGCTGCGACAGCTCAGCTGCTGGCGATCGGCTACTACCGGCTGAGTGGTTACTGGTACATCTTTCGCGAGCACGCCGTGACGTGTGCGGCCGCCTGCGATTGCTCCCAGCGTACCGACGCATTTGTCAGTGGCACCACGTTCGACCAGGTCATCGACCTGTATGAGTTCGATCGCAAGCTGCGGCTGCTCGTCCTGGACGGGATCGAACGCGTCGAGGTGGCATTGCGTATGCGGTTGGGGTACATCCTTGGTGAGGGCGGTGCATTCGCCCATCTCGACCCGGCGTCGCTCGAACCCGCGTTCACCCGTTTCGACGAGCGTAGGCCGCTCGCCAGTAGATCGCATTGGCTCGGAAGCGAGCATGCTAAGTGGCTCTCGAAGGTGAAGAACGAAGAGGACAGGTCCAAAGAAGACTTCGTCACGCACTTCAAAGTCAAATATGGTATGCCGCTGCCCGTTTGGGTGGTTACCGAGCTTCTGACCTTCGGCAGTCTGGTAGTGCTGATCGGAGGGCTGAAGTCACGTCAGAAGAGCCTGATCGCTGAGATGTTCGGCGTCTTCGATGCGGACTGTGACGGCGATGGGGCTGCGCTCGGCAGCTGGATCTCGAACCTGGCCTACATACGGAACGTCTGTGCTCATCATGGTCGGCTGTGGAACAGGAACATTATCGATCAGCTCGGCCGGCTGGAAGGTACTCCTGAGCTCGTCCATGCGTCCGACCCCCGACCCAAATCCCGGATCTACTCTTCCTTGGCGGTCCTCGCCTTCCTTACCGCGCAACTTGACCCTGCTTCGACGTGGCGGCGTCGGGTGGTCGATTTGGTGGCCAGAGATTTCGGTGGCCTCGGATTGTCGGACGATCACCTGGGTTGCCCGAAGGGGTGGACGAGCGAGCCCATCTGGTGCTCCAGCTACACTCCCCGCGCTGATCCTGTCGCTGCTGAGCATCGGGAAATCCTGCGGCACTTCGAATGTATGGGTACAGCCGAAGCCGGCCTGAACATCGACGTCAGCACGGTGCCGAAACGCAGGGCGAGTGCAGTGCGCTACTTGCGGTCGCGGAACCAACTACTGGCGCTACCGATCGGCAAGTCGTTCCGATTCCCAAGCTTTCAGTTCGATACAAACGGTGGTGGCATTCATCCCGAGGTTCGGCGGATCAATTCGGCGCTGAAGGCAGGTCAGCGACCGTGGGATGCCGCCGACTGGTGGATCACGGCGAACCCGGGCATCGAGGGGACGGCGCCGATGACGCTGTTGAAGTCGCCTGAGGACCGGGCCCGCCTGCTTGTTGCAGTCATTGGCGTGAGTGAAGAATCCGAGGTCATGTCGGTAAGGGTCCGTGATCTCCCCGAGTAGTCAAAGCTGGTAGGTGTAGGTGATGGCACGTAAGGACGGTGAACGGTCGTTCGATGTCGCGTGGCCGCTGGCCGACGCCAAAGCCAGGTTCTCGGAATTGATCGACACGGTGGAAAGGGAGGGTCCGCAGGTGATCAGCAAGCATGGACGTGAGGTCGCTGTTGTCGTTCCTGTCGAACAGTGGCGCCGCGCAACCGCGCGCACCGGCACTTTGGCCAAGTTCTTCTCCACATCCCTGCTGGCCGGATTGAGTGACGATGAGCTGCGACTCTTCGATCGCGAGCGCAGCGACCCGGCGCACCGGGCCGTCGAGCTGTGAACTACCTGCTCGACACCAACGCCATATCGGAGCTGGTGAAGCCCCGTCCCGACCGTGGATTACTGAGCTGGCTGGCCGAGAACGACGAAACCGAACACGCCTGAGTGTGGTGACAATGGGCGAACTACGCAGGGGCATAGACCATTTGCCCGACGGGAAACGTCGTGCTCGACTCGAACGCTGGCTCGCCGAGGAACTCCCGGCGCGATTCGAGCGCAGACTGCTGCCTGCGGATGTGAACGTGGTGCTAGATTGGGGCGCCTGCCGGGTGAGCGCGGACCGCGCAGGCCGTCCGATCGACCCTGTCGACGCACTCATCGCGGCGACAGCGATCACCCACCGCCTGACGGTGGCCACCCGCAACGTCCGGCTTTTCCAGGCCGTCGACGTTCCGGTCATCTGTCCATGGGAAGGCTGCTAGAACGAGCAAATTCCGAGACCATCCCGGGTGCAGCCTTCCCTCGTAGGGCAAGATACCGGCGGTAGGCAGGTGCGGTCTGGGAGGTGTCGTGGGTTCGGTTCACGAGGTGATCGAGGCGTTGCGGCAGGAGCCGTCCAACTCTGAACGCGGAACGAAGTTCGAGCAGTTGATGGTGCGTTTCCTCGAACTCGACCCCACCCAGAATCAGCAGTATGACAAGGTCTGGCGCTGGATCGACTGGCCAGGTCGTGACGGTAAGCCCGACACCGGCATCGATCTTGTGGCCCGCGCCCGCGACACAGGCGAGTTGACCGCGATCCAATGCAAGTTCTACGAGCCAACGCACACCTTGTCCAAGAAGGACATCGATTCCTTCTTCACCGCGTCCGGCAAGAAGGAATTCGCCGACCGCATCATCATCTCCACCACCGATCGGTGGAGCCAGCATGCCGAAGACGCCCTCGACGGCCAGTCGCTGCAGGTTCGGCGCATCGGGATGGCCGAGATCGCCGATTCGCCGATCAACTGGGATGTGGCCTGGCCCGCGGGCGAACTGCGGGTCACACTGAGTCCGGCGAAAAAGCATGGCCCGCGTGAACACCAGCGCGAAGCGATCGACGCGGTGTTCGCCGGCTTCGAGACGGGCGTCGACCGCGGTAAATTGGTGATGGCCTGCGGTACCGGCAAAACCTTCACCGCGCTCAAGATCGCCGAACGCACCGCGACCGAGAACGGGGGCGGCGCCCGGATCCTGTTCGCTGTGCCGTCGATCTCCCTGCTGTCGCAGACGCTGCGCGAATGGACCGCCCAGGCGGAACTGCCGCTGCGTGCTTTCGCCGTCTGCTCCGACAGCAAGGTTTCGCGCGCCGCCGAGGACATCGCCGTGCACGATGTCGCGATCCCGGTGACCACGACCCCGCAGACGCTGGCCACGGCCATGAGCCACGGCAAGCGAGCCAAGGGCTTGACCGTCGTCTTCACCACCTACCAGTCACTGCCGGTGGTCGCCCAGGCGCAGGACCTCGGCATCGACACGTTCGACCTGGTGATCTGCGACGAAGCGCACCGCACCACCGGCGTCACCCTCGATGGCGCCGACGAGTCCCATTTCGTCCGCGTGCACGATGCCGACTACGTGCGCGCACGCCGCCGCCTCTATATGACCGCGACGCCGCGGCTGTTCGCCCAGGCCGCCAAGGACCAGGCCGAGGAACATTCGGCCGTGCTCGTCTCGATGGACAACGAGTCGCTGTATGGCCCGGAGTTCCATCGACTCTCCTTCGGCAAGGCGGTCGCGGCCGGCCTGCTCACCGACTACAAGGTGATCGTGCTGACCGTCGACGAACAACTGGTCGCCTCCCCGCTGCAGCAACAGCTGGCCGGGCAGTTCGCCGAGCTGCGTCTCGACGACGCCTCCAAGATCGTCGGCTGCTGGAACGCCCTGGCCAAGCGCGCGGGCAGCAGCCCCGACGGCGCGGGCTTCGGTGCCAACGAGGCGCCGATGCGCCGCGCGGTGGTCTTCGCCAAAGACATCGCGGCGTCCCAGCAGGTGGCCGAGGTGTTCCCGAACGTCGTCGACGCCTACCGGGAACTGCTGGCCGACAGCGAGGCCGATGGCCACGCCGTCAACACGACCAACCTCGACTTGCACTGCGAGGTCCACCATGTCGACGGCACCTTCAACGCGCTGCGTCGCAATGCCGAACTGCAATGGCTCAAAGCCCCCTTCCCCGAAGGGGAATGCCGCATCCTGTCGAATGCGCGCTGTCTGTCCGAGGGCGTAGATGTGCCGGACCTGGACGCGGTGATGTTCCTCAACCCCCGCAATTCCCAGGTCGATGTGGTGCAGTCGGTGGGCCGGGTGATGCGCCGCGCCGAGGGCAAGAACTACGGCTACATCATCTTGCCGGTCGCGGTGCCGTCCGGGGTTTCCCCGGCCAAGGCACTGTCGGACAATCGCCGTTTCCGCGTCGTCTGGGATGTGCTCAACGCCTTGCGTTCCCATGACGAACGGTTCAACGCCGAAATCAACTCGATCGGACTTAACAGCGGCGCCGACACGGCCACCGGTATCGGTACCGACCACTTGCTCGGCGGCCATATCGGCCCGACCAGCGACGATCTGCCCGCCGACGACCAGCCCGCCGACACCGATCCGGCGGCGAGTGGTGCTGATTCCGATTCCGCGCTGGTCACCCAGATGGCCCTGTTCTCCCTGTCGGAATGGCAGGAAGCGATCGTGGCCAAGGTCGTCGACAAGGTCGGTACCCGCACCTATTGGGAATCGTGGGCCAACGATGTCGCCGATATCGCGACCACGCTGGTAACCCGGATCCGGGTCCTGCTCGACGGCACCGACGACGCCACCGTTACCGAATCCTTCGACCAGTTCCTGGCCGGCCTGCGCGACAATCTCAACGACTCCATCACCGCCGCCGACGCGATCAGCATGCTGGCCCAGCACCTGATCACCAAACCGGTCTTCGACGCCCTGTTCACCGACCACGATTTCGCCGCGCACAACCCGGTCTCCAAGGTCATGCAGGGCATGGTCGACACCCTCGGTGGCGCCGGCCTCGGCGCGGAAACCCAGAAGCTGCAACCGTTCTACGATTCGGTGCGGGTACGCGCGGGGGATGTGCAGACCGCCGAGGGCAAACAGAAGGTAATCGCCGAACTCTACGAGAAGTTCTTCCGTATCGGTTTCACCAAGCAGGCCGAGGCGCTCGGCATCGTCTACACGCCGACCGAGGTGGTCGATTTCATCCTGCGCGCCGCCGACGCGGCCCTGCGCGACACCTTCGGCCGCGGCCTCACCGACACCAATGTCCATGTGCTCGACCCGTTCACCGGCACCGGCACCTTCCTGGCTCGCCTGTTGCAATCTGGCCTGATCCACCGCGACGACCTGGTCCGCAAATACACCAGCGAACTGCACGCCAATGAGATCATGCTGCTGGCCTACTACATCGCTGCGGTGAATATCGAGGCGACCTATCACGCCCTACTCGACCCGGCGCAGTCCACCGGCTACGAGCCGTTCCCCGGCATCGTCCTGGCCGACACCTTCCAGATCAGCGAAGCCGGCGACAGCATGGACGCGCTGATGTTCCCGCAGAACAACGACCGCATCGTTGCCCAGCTCGACACGAAAATCAATGTGGTGGTGGGTAATCCGCCGTATTCGGTGGGCCAGACCAGTGCCAACGATTTCAACGCCAACCGCCCGTATCCGAACCTGGACACCCGCATCGCGCAAACCTATGCGGCCCGGTCCACCGCGACGAACAAGAACAGCCTCTACGACTCCTACCTGCGCGCCTTCCGCTGGGCGACCGATCGGATCGGCGACGCGGGCATTGTCGCGTTCGTCTCCAACGGCGGCTGGATCGACGGCAACACCGCCGACGGCATCCGCCTGTCGCTGGCCCAGGACTATTCCCGGATCTACGTCTACAACCTGCGCGGCAATCAGCGCACCGCGGGGGAGCAGTCCCGGCGCGAGGGAGGCAAGATCTTCGGCTCCGGTAGCCGCAACACCGTCGCCGTCTTCCTCGGCATCAAGGACCCGGACCATGTCGGCCCGTGCGAGATCCGCTACCGCGATATCGGCGACTATCTGTCCCGTGAGGAGAAACTGAGCATCGTCGCCGACGGTTCGCTCGACACCGTCGACTGGCAAGCCATCGCCCCCAACACCCACGGCGACTGGATCAACCAGCGCAGCGACGACTTCCAGAACTGGCCGGTACTGGGCGACAAGAAGCCCACTCCTGGATCGGTTCAGGTCTTCCGGGCCTACTCCTCGGGACTGAAAACCGAACGCGACAGCTGGTGCTACAACTCCTCGGTCCGTGAGCTGACCGCGAACGTGCGCGCGATGATCGACACCTACGAGGCGATCCGCCCGATCTTCCAGCAGTTCCTGGCCGACAACGACATTCGCAAACCCACCGACAAGACCGTCGACACATTCCTCGCCGCCAACCCCGACTTAACCCGGCCCGACCGCATCAGCTGGAAC
Organism: Nocardia sp. NPDC055053; assembly: GCF_053608285.1. NCBI lineage: Bacteria > Bacillati > Actinomycetota > Actinomycetes > Mycobacteriales > Nocardiaceae > Nocardia > Nocardia sp. NPDC055053. Next base: position 42,001 of record NZ_JBSGVD010000026.1, read on the forward strand.
AGCAACGCCAAGAAGGACCTCGCCGCGAACCGCCCCTACCGTTTCCATCCCGACCGGGTGCTGACCGGGCAGTACCGGCCGTTCTATCGGCAGGCGGTCTATTTCCACCGCGATATGAACGCGAGGCTCTACCAGCTGCCGACGATGTTCCCGACGAAGGATCATTCCAACTTTGGCTTCTATCAGGTGGGAACGGGCTCCGCGGTTCCCTTCTCAGTCATCGCTTTCGAGTCGCTCCCTGACCTCCATGTAACCGGAGCAGGCAGTGGCGGCCAGTATTTCCCCCGCTGGACCTACACCAAACCCGAACCCCCCGAGGGTGAACTCGATTTCGGCGCCATCACCTCCGACGACCTCGACGAACACGGCTACCAGCGCGTCGACAACATCACCGACGCCATCCTGGCCACCTACCGCGCGGAGATCGGCGACCAGCTCACCAAGGACGACATCTTCTACTACGTCTACGGCATCCTGCACGACCCCGCCTACCGCACCACCTACGCCGCCGACCTGAAGAAGATGCTCCCGCACATCCCCACACCCACCACCCACGCCCGCTTCACCCAGCTCGCCACCGCGGGCCGCGCCCTGGCCGCCCTGCACATCGACTACGAGTCGGTGACCCCCTACCCGCTGACCGTCACCGTGCGCCCCGGCGCCGACCCGGCCGACCCCGACACCTGGCGTGTGCAGAAGATGAAGTGGGCCAAGCGAAAAGACCCGATATCGGGCAAGAACATCGACGACCGCACCACTTTGATCTACAACACCCACGTCACCATCTCCAGCATCCCTGAAGCCGCCGAGACCTATCTCCTCGGCGCCCGCTCGGCCCTGGCCTGGCTCCTCGACCGCTACCAGCTCAAAACCGACAAGGACTCCACCATCACCAACGACCCCGGCAACTGGCAGGCGAACACGCCCAAGTACCTGGTCGACCTCATCGCGAAGGTCACCACGGTCAGTGTGGAAACCATGCGGATCGTGGACGGCCTGGCGGAATAGGACGCCTGCGGCGCGGCCACGACCCTATCGAGCACCCAGGGGTGCCGGTGTCGTCTCCCCACTGCCCCGGACTCCCGATCACCGTGCCCCGATAGACCCTCTCGGCCAACACTTCTGGCCCCGCGTCGAATCGACGCGCGGCTGGTTGGACCATGTCGAAGGTGTGCACGCCCGGCCGACACGGTGCGTACGTGCGAGGCGTACGACAGTGGTACTCGCAGACGGCTGGTGTGACGGGGTTGGCGCTCCCCTGGTCGGGCTCGTCGGTGACGACCAGGAACGGCTCGCGGGCCCGAGAACGAAACGAGACAGCTCACACCCGGACGCGGGAGCCATCGGCTCCTGGCATCAGACGGGCGGCCCCGGCCTTTGAGCACGCCGAGGTGTTGGCGGTAGGGTTCCCCCTACGGTGCGAACAGTTGCAGTCTGTTTCGTACCCAGGCTCTCGGTAGCGTTGGTAGCGCTGCCGGGAGCCGTTCTTCGTTCGCGACGGTACACCCCAAACCCGTTGGCGAGCAACAATGTCCACACGGCATAACCCCAGGCCGCCGCTCGTCGCCAGCACATAGCTGGCGCGGCCACGTTGCTTTCCGAGCACTGACAAGCCCGATCGCCAGGACAGGTTCTAGATCCAATTCGGTTGTGGTGCTTCACGCCTTGGTTGGCATCGCTCCCAACTGGTCAGCCGACAACCAACCGCACCGCCGCCTGCCTCGCGTCCTCGGCGACCTCCCCGATCTCGAAGTTCTTGCCGACGATGTGCTGGACCAGCGCCGGTTCCGGTGGCAGGCCGTACTTGCGCAGGTAATGCGGGACTGCGCCGGGCCACACGAACACCCCGTCGGTGTGGAAGTTCATCGGCACATCCCGAACTTGCGCGTCGAAGTCGTCGGTGTCGTAGCTGCGTGCGCTCAAAACCACCGGCGCGTGGGCGAGGTAAGACAGGACTCGATCGCGGATCTGTGGGTCGACGGCAGGTCGATTCACCACCGGTTTGCCCTCGGGATCGCGCCCGTCGAACGGGGTGGAAAGTCGAAGTTCGCTCATGGTTGACCAACCTACGCGGCCGGGGCCGACCGACGTTTACCATGCTAATGTCCCTGGTCAGAGCGGCGGATGGCTGGAAGGGGCGGGATGAAACGCGCAGGTACAGCAGTGGTGGTGGCCGGCTTGGCAGTGATCGGGCTGGTCGGGTGCGACTCGGGGGAGACGTCGTCGAAGGGGACGACCACTACGGCGAAGCCGGTGCTGTGGAATCCGTGTACGGAGATCTCGGATGATGCGTTGCGGGCCGCGGGGGTGGATCCGGCGACCGAGGAGAAGGGGGTAGCCGGGATTCCGCAGTCGGGGTGGGAGATCTGTGGATGGCGCGGGTCCGAATACTCCCTCACCGTCTACACAACTGCCAAAACGGTGGCGTATTTCGAGCAGAGGCCCGGAAACATCAACTTCACGGACGTCACGATCGCGGGCAGGCCCGGTCGCCAGTTCAAGGTACAAGGCGATTCGCGCAACCTGATCTGCGATGTGGTCTTCCCCACCGATCGAGGTGTGGTGCAGTTGGAGGTCGGCAACTCGGCGATCGCCGACGGGCCGTTGGACGACCCCTGCGAGAACCTTCAGCGTGCTGGTGCTGTGCTGGTTCCGACCTTCCCAAAGTAGGCGTTGACCATGGCGGAAACGACTCTTTACAGCCAGTTGGCCGCGCAGGCTCGAGCTGGCGAGGTCTGCTTGAATGACGATGCAGCGGCCTACCACATGTACAAGGCATGTGATGTGCGGCTTTCCGATCTCCAGGGCTTGCTCGATGTCGCGAGAACCGTGCAGAACGTCACCGGTTTCGGTGATTTCGACATGGCGAGGATGCTCGAGGCGAAGTTCCGCGCCCAAGCACTCGGAGAGCCGAACTCGATCTACGAGGTCATCCTCAAAGACATCGAAGCGGTCAAGCAACTGCGCGAAGTCTTCTCCATCTCCTTCAAACGCTTAACCGGCCAGGACATCGAAACCGCCAACGCCCTCGACTACACCACCGAGCAGGTGCAGTAGATGCAACCCAACATCGCAGGACTCGACCTTTTCGGCGGCCTCCGCGACTTCGTCTTGTCCCCCTTCGCAGATGACGACGGCGAACTCGATGGCTCCGAGATCTCCGACATCCAGAATCGGTACAACGATCAGCGAGCGACGAACCGTCAGAACGCCGCCGACCTCGGCTTCGACGGGGAGTACCGCCCCAAAGTGGTGACGAAAACCGATGACTTCGAGGGATCCGTCGCCGAGCTGCGCGCCAAGGTCGACAAGATCGACCTCGACGCCGTCAACGACCTGATCAGCGCGTGGAACGAGATCTCGACCCGCAACAGCACCTCGCTCGACGAGTTCCGCAAGCAGATCACCCGCGGCATGGCCCCCGATGTGTGGTCCGGTGCCGCCGCGACCGCGGCAGCGGAAACCGTTGCGGCATACGACGCTACGGGCAAGAAGGTCACCACCGCCGCCGCGCTCACCAGAAGCAAGCTGGACGAACTGCGCACCGGCCTCGAACCGACGAAGCGGCTCGTCCCGTTCGAACCCGAGCATCGCAGCGGCCTGGACAACTTCGGCGGTCTCTTCACCGGCCGCGCATGGCGCAATGACAATGTCGCACAGGAGAATGCGCGAGTCGAGGCCGTGCGCGTCCTGAAGACCGTCTATGCCCCGGTGATTCACGAATCCGATACCAAGGTTCCGGTCATTCCCATCCCGAAGACCGTCGAGAACAACGGCGGCGATCCCGGTGTCAACGGTGGCCCGACGACACCCACCTCGAACAACCCGAATACGTCGACGCCGGTCACCGATCAACCAGCGACGAACCCCGCGGCCGCAACTCCCGAACCGACCACCCCGTCCGACGACGACACCATCGACGACACGACCGACGACACGTCGGCCGACGACGATTCGACGACCGACGACGACGCGACCACGCCTCAGTCGACTGATCCCGCTGCGACCACACCGACAGCGACGACCCCGAGTGCGGCAAATCCGGGTTCAGGGTCTCCATCCGGTTCACCCGGCGGCGGCGCGGGCGCTCCCGGATCCGGTTCTCCGAGCTCTCCCGCCCCCGGTAGCTCGGTCCCCGGCGCCGGCGCAGCCACGGGCACCACCGCCGCGGGCGGCCGAGCAGCGGGTGCGGGCAGCGGCGCAGCTGGCCGTGCCGGCATGCCGGGTATGGGCGCCCCCGGCGCGAGAGGCGGCGGCAAGGACGACGAATCCACCAAGGGCATCCCCGACTACCTGATCACACAGGAACACGGTGACGAACTCACCGGTCTGGACAACGTGCCCAAGATGGTGCCGCCCGTCATCGGCGCCGACTGAATCGTGAAACCCGATGGAACAGAGTAGATCTCCCGTGCGTACCTGGCATCTCACCGCTCTAGACTTCCGCACCCTGTGGGAGGCGGCAGGCCGCGATGTCCTCCCGTATCCCCTGCATCATCGCCACACCGACGTCGAATCCCAGGCAGAGATCCTCCGGCTCCGCAGCAAAGCCGCCGAGAACATGATGGCCGAGTTCGACAGCGACCTCGACGCGGCCATGGCCGCCCTGCTGGCCCCGCACGCCCGAGTCGAGGTAGCAGGCGCCGCCGGTCGCACGAGAACGATCCGCGCGCACGGTGGTACCCGAGACACCTACGCCGCCTTGGCTATCCAGGCACCCGGCGACGAATCCGACCCGGGCGACGTCACCCTCCACCTGATGGCCCCCGACGCCCTGGCCGCGGCGGTCCTGTCGACCCTCCCCAAAGTCGGCCCCGGCAAGGGCCGCGAAATCAAAGTCACCGCAGCCGAACTCGCGGCCCCGCGCCCTCACGTCCGTGACCGCTGGAACCCCACCCCCCGAGAACAACTCGAAACCTTCCTCGCCAAACCCACCGACACCCTCACCCACATCGGCGTCTATGCCCACGGCAGCGTCGACAACCGCCACACCGAAGGCCGCGACGACTTCCAGCTCCACGACCTCACCAACGACGGCCGCTACGTCTTCTACGGCGAAACCACCTTCATCGCCAAACCCACCACCCCCACCCGCCTCCAGGCCACCCTCACCTCGATCCTCACCACCACCGCCACCAAAGCGCGCCAGGGCGCCTACCGCTCCCACTGACCGGATCCGCGGCCGCGATGATCCCGTCCTGGGAAGTCCAGAAACCTATGGCGCGTGGACCGATACCGGAGCCTGCCATCGCCGCCGCCGAACAAGTCCGGCCGTCAGGTGAGCCGGTACTCGCGGTCGCCGAAGTTTGCGACGATGTTCAGCTTGCCGCCCAACGCCCGCACATACGCGCGAAGCGTCGACAGCGTCACCCCATCGAGTTCACCTCGTTCCAAAGCGCTGACTCGGGGCTGGCTGACACCCATCGCGGCCGCCAGTTCGGTCTGGGAGCGGTCCTGGTCTGCCCGCACCTGAGCAAGGTGCCACGCACGCACGTGATCGTCTACGACCTGGCTCGCGCGGCTCAGATCATCGTCAGTCAGATCCAACTCGGTGAACAACTGCTCGACACCGTCGTATGACGGCCATTCCACATGGTCGGGCGAATCCGTCATCATGCCCTTCCTTCCTGCATCTGCTGTGCCGACAAATACTCGGCATAACGGGATTCCGCGAGCGGAATCGCCGATCGATACCATTCCTGCCACCTGCCGGACTTGTCGCCGCCGACCAACAGGACCATCTGTCGCTCGGGGTCGAAGACGAACAACACCCTGACTTCCGTGTTGCCGCTGCTCGGCGGTCGCAACTCCTTCAGGTTGTGCAACGCGCTGTGCCCAACACCGCGATCCACCAACGGCCTGCCCTCGTCGGGCCCTCGACCGGACAACACCTGCTGTAGTGCGGCGCCGATCAACGCGGCGGTCGCATGGTCAGTCTTGCGAACCTCATGCAACCACTCCCTCACTTCAGGATGTACGACAAGCCGCCAGCTCGACATACTGCGATTATAATGAATATGTTATGGACTGCAACCGCGGCGGCGGACCGTGTGGTGCGGGCCCGCTGGGTGCTGGGTGGTTCCTGCCGTCAGGCGCGGTCGGCTCCGGCGCCTGTCGAGTGTGGCGAGGAGCCCCCGACGATTCCGGGTAGTGGGATCGGGCGGCCATCTCGACGGGCGCGCCCGACCTCCAGAACCGCCATCGTGACGGTCCTGCCCCAGCCGTCAGTGTGGGCCAGCGTTCCGCATCCTTCCTCCACCGCGACTGCATCCGAGGAGACCACAGTCAGGACATCGCGAAGGAATTCGGCGACTGAACTCCACACCTCCTCCCGGTCGAAGTAGACCTCGAAACTGCAGTAGATGACCTGCCCGGCGTGGCCTGTCGAACCTGGGTGGGTGTCGACCGCGATCGCATGGTCGGAGGTGGCGAGCAGTGGGCACCACTCGCGATCCCACCACACCATGCGAACCGCGCCGTCGGTCGAGCCGTCCAATTCCTCGTAGGGCACTCCGGGGCCGCTGGACTCGGCCTCATCCGCACGGGCGGCGCAAAGTTGACCGGCCGATTCTGCGCCTTCGAGGCACATCCCGAGGATGTCGCGGCCACCGAGCACCGACCACAGTTCGGCGACCTCGGTCGGGGCCGGTACTCCGGTCAGCTCCTCGTACCGGCTGGGGTCTTGGGTTCCTCGCCGCATGTCTGGCTCGAAACCCTTCTCCACCAGCGCATCCCAGATTCGCTGTGCTGAGATCGTCACATCACCCATCGGTCGCCCTTTCGAGTTCGATCAGCTGTTCACAGGTCCTGTGGCCGAAGGATCTCCACCAGCTGTGCATTTCAGCCCCACGCACTCCTGCCCCTGTGCGGCGAGCAACTTGGTCGAATAAGTCTGCACGCGGCGGTCGATGTCATGGTGGTCGAAAAGGTCGAGATTCATTCCTTCGTCGCCCCGGTAGGCGACCACTTCCCAGGTGCCGACCCGCGCGAGGGCGGGACCCTCGTCGATACCGCGTAGGTCCAATCCGGATATGCGAGCGTGGCAGCCTCGCCGGTTGCCTGAACCAGTTCCGCTAGGAGCCTGGACTCACTGATATCGGCCACGAAACCTTCCTCGGGCTGGCTAACGGCTTGCCACCCAATCGGGGAGCGAGACGTTGTAGAGCTCGGCAAGCTGTACTTCTTGCCGGTAGTCATCGGCCGAAGGCGGAGTGGTCCATTTCGGCTCTGTGGGGCCGAACATGTTGAACTTGTGCGCGCCGTCGTACCAGACCTCGATGCGGGCGGAGAACCACACCGCTGGACGAGAACGCGTTGCTGCGCGGTACTCGCTGAACCTATCCGCCACCTCGGATGGCGGTGTCCAGGGGATCATTCGCCCGGTAATATCCTGGATCAGTCCACTTATTTCCCGGTGATTGCCAATTTCGCTGAAGTGAACCTGTGCGTAGGTTGTTCCGGAGGGAAAGGCAATTTTGATCTGTGCTTCGATCTGATCCACGCCGGGCTCGGGGTCGCCTGGAGTAACCGGCGGCAATGGCACGTCCGGGTTCAACTTCTGTTTCAGCCATCGCGGGATGTTTTGTTCTGTTCGTGGAAAATACCGCAGGTCTTCAGCATATGCCTCTGGCGGAATCGGTGGTTCCCAGATGGGGTCGACCCATGAGTTGTATATGGCATTCATGAAGTCTGGCGGGTCGAGGAACATCCGCATTGAAAACCATGTTCCAGTGCCATCCTCTTCGTACCGAAGGTGGCGCATGTCACTGAATGCGCGCATAGCTTGCGTTGGTATGTCACCTATGCCTACTGAACCGTCTTCCTTCAGTATTGAATACTTGACGTCAAAGTCTGCGCCGGAACCGAGCACATCCACTTCGATACGCCGCCAATCTTGTTGGGCGGCCTTAATGAATTGCATCGATACCCAATCTAGGATAAGCCTGCTCTGTGAAAACCTATCGTCTTTCGTTTGACGTGGGATTCCCAGTCGATCGAGTGGGTGTGGCAATGCCATGTTTCGGCTCCTAAAAATTCTGGTGGCTTCTGAAATGTAGAACTATCTGACTGCTGCCAGGCCTCGTTTCCTGAACCATCCAATATAGGTAGTCGGGTGTTACGCCAACGGATGCCGAGCTCGGGAAGACTCGTACGCGCTCGAGACTATGGCCCGCGTCGTGCGCATTCTTGCGATCGAGCTCCGATCGGCGCCAGCTGTCGTTGTGAAGGCTCAGTGGGTCGGTAGAAGGCAGCAGAATATTGTTCTCTCGATAGAGTTGTGCGACAAGGCCAAGTGCTTCGTTGATCGATCCTGCCACGTGGTCGTGGGTATGGCCGCCCCGGTAGGCTGCCCCAGGGTAATCGAGCTCCCCGGCGTGTCCAGTGCGGCCCTGCACAGTACCGTTGCGACCGGGGTGGCCGCCGGGGCTGTAGTCGGGCCTGAACGACACGGATCCATTTGCTGATTCATCGGTGTGGAATTGTCGATCATCGACCTCGTATCGCGTATTCGTCAGAGGGAGTCCATCGGCGAGAGGAGCTCCGGGCGTGGGTCGCTCATCATTTCTGCGCATGGTCTGGGTGTTGCCCAGTTCCGGGTTGTTACTGGTCCATGTCTTAATGTGGGTTAATTGCGCATTACCATTGGCATCGAGTTCTGGGCTGGTATAGAAGTCGCCATGCCAATTTCCGTCGGAATCATATACCGAATACCGGCGGTTCGGTTCCAGATCGGTGCGCAAGCTGAAGGGTCGACTTCGGTCCCAGTCATCGATTCTGCGGTAATTGTCACCGGCAGGCTCGAAGTCAGGTCCTTCTGGGCGACCGAAATTGTCGATTTGGAACTGTGGACGGCCGTCATCGCCCGTGCGGAAGGTGAAGGGCTCGGGATGGTTGGTATCGACTCTGTAGTCGACGTTGGCGATGGGATAGCTGGCATCGGGGTTGGCGACAGGGCTGCCCGGATAGCCGGTCCGCTTGTTATCGACCGAGGCGTCGATGTGTGTAATACGCGGTGGATTCGAGTCATCGGTATAGACCACAGTTCGGCGACCACTGGAGTCGGTAATTTCATATCGAGTACGAGGTTCTAGCGTCGGGTTGTCGGCCGGAGGCCGGTGATCGCTGTAGAAGGGTTCGCCATCTTGTACGACGCTGCGGACAGTCTGGTCGAACGGGGGTTCCTGCCAGTCGATGTCGTTGTGGGACGGGTTCGCACGGCCGCCAGGCCGAGCAGCGCGGCTTACCGCGGTGTCGGGATGGAGGTCCTTCGGGTGGGGGCCGGGTGCCGAAGGATTGGTATCCGTGGCTGTGGTGGCGCCGTTGGGGTGGTGGGTCTGCCACATCCCGTCTGGGGGTATGCGGGGGCTGCGGGTGCCGTCGGGGTTGGTGACGGTGCTGGCGCTGAAGACGTTTCCGTTGGCGTCGGTCCACGCTGCTTGCGTCGGGGCGAGAACTTCGACACCCAGGTGCTGGGCGAGGCGGTCGGCGAAGCCGTTCGAGGAGGCGTCGCAGCCGATTAGGCGGATGGGGGTTACGCCGTCCCAGCCGGAGCGGCGGAGGAGGTCGCCGTATTGCTCGGGGGTGAGGGTGTGGGGGCCGATTTGGGCTTGGCCATCGGGGGTGATGTGGGTGTCGGCGGTGAAGCGGGTGGGGTCGGCGGGGACTCGGTGGGGGAGGTCGCCCATGGTGGGGTCGCCGCGGTGGTGGGAGACGCCTGCGGGGGTGTTTTCGGCGAACTGGTTGTGGATGGCGTCGAGGTCGACGGTGGTGTCGGTGTCGGTGTCGGTGTCGAGGTCGGTGTCGGTGTCGGGCGTGGGAGTGGAGTCGGTTGGGGGTGGGGTGGAGTCGGTGTGTTGGTCGGCCCAGGATGGGGTGGTTGATCTGGACAGGTCGGCTCGGGAGATGTCGGCGCCGAGTTGTCTGATGTCTTCGGGGGTCAGGGTTGGGGTGGAGGTTGGGGGTAGGCCGAGGTTGGTGCGGACCGTGTTGGCCAGGTCGGTGAGGGTTGGGTCGGTGTCGGCGTCGATGGTGAGGTCGGCGGTGGTTGGGTCCGTGGTGGGGACGACGTCGACCATGAGCCAGTCGCCGAGGGGGAATTGGCTGCCCTGGTTGAAGGTGTGGTCGGTGGCCAGTTGGGTGCGGTCGGTGATGGTGGCGACGGTGTCGGGGGATGTTGTGGGGGAGCTGGTTACGGCTGCTGTTACGCGGACTACGCGGACTGGTGCGCCGAGGGCGTTCGGGTAGCTGGCGCTCAGGTAGGGGCGGCCGGTGGTGGGGTTTACCTGGAGGGCTTGGTTGTTTTCTGGGGAGAGCGGGCGTAGGGATTCGCGGGCTTGGCGGGCGCGGTTGGCGTTCTCCAGTTGTTGCGGGGTGAGGTTGGTGTTGTGGGTCGGCCGGGTGTCGGTTGGCGGTGTGGGGTTGGTGCTCGGGGCCGGGTTCGTTGCGGGGGTGGATTCTGACGGGGTCGTCGAAGTGGCTGCAGGCGAATTGGTATCGATGCGTGCAGGCCCGGCTGATCGTTCCGGCTCGGTATCGGCAGTGCTGCTCCCCGGCCGGGAAGTGGCTGGAGTAGGCGTTGTTGCCGGAGTTGATGTCGGTGTGGGGGTGGGGCTTGGCGTGTCTCGTGGCGATGCACTCGGCTGGTTGCCTGTGGACAACTGTGGAGTATTCGTCGTTGCCGGGTGATTCGTCGGCGGCGTGACCGGAGTGGTGCCGATCGGCGGGGTCGATCCAGGGAACGCGGAGGCGGGGTTGGAGGGTATTGCGGCTGTCGGTGGGGGAGTCGTCGTCGGTGCGGTGGGTGTCGGGGGCGGAGCAGTTGTTGTCGCGGCCGCGGTGGTGTCTGTGTCGGCCGACTGGTTCTGACGGCTGGGGTCGGCTGGCGCCTGCGTCGTCGGCGTTACGGCCGGAGTCGACGGGTTGCCGGATTGCGGAGTCGTTCCGGGCACCGTGGTCGAAGGGTTGGTGCTGGGGTTCGGGGTGGTGGCGGTCGGCTCGGTCGGATTCGCCGGCTGGGTTACGGGCGTGGTTGTTGTGGGGTTGGACGGCGGGGTCGAGTTCGGTTGGGCTGGGGATGTATCAGTCGGCGTGGTGGGTGCCGTCGGCTGAGTGCTCGGTGGGGTGTCGGCTGGCAGAAGGTCCGGCGATGACGGGCTGGGAGACGGTGTAGCGGGTGTGCTGGGCTGACCGGCTGTGGTGGGAGAGAGGGATTCGGCTGGTGTCGCGGGGCTCGCAGGCACGCTGGGGTTTCCGCTGCTGGGGGGCGCAGCAGGCGCGGTCGAGCCGCCATCATTCGGTGCGGCGGGTGCGGCGGGTGCGGCGGGTGCGGCGGGTGCGGCGGGCGCGGCGGGTGCGGCGGGTGCGGTGTTACCGCCATCGCTCGGTGCGGCGGGTGCGGTATTGATGCCACCGTTCGGCGCGGGCGACGCGGTATTGCCGCCATCGCTCGGAGTGGGTGGCGCGGCATTTCCGTTGTCGCTCGGCGTCGAAGGGGCTCCGGTGCCAGTCGGGTTTGTAGGAGTGGTGTCGCCCTGCGGCGACGGGCCAGGACTCGATTCGGCTGGCGTGGTGGGTGAATTGGTGTTCGGAGCGGGGGTCGAATCGCCAGGCGAGGCCGGGGTGCCGGGCTGTGTTCCGCTGGGCTCGCTCGGGGCGCTCGGCGTGCTCGGATTGTTCGGTGCACCGGAATCAGACGGCGAACTCGGAGCGCCGTCGCTGGGCGTGTTGGGGCTGTCGGCTGGACCATCGTTCGACGGAGTCCCGCTGGCTGGATCGCCGCTCTGTCCAGTCCCGGCCGGATTGGTCGAGGGCGATCCCTCACCCGGTGACGAGGGCGTTCCCGCTCCATCAGGCTGAGTTCCGTCACCCTCTGCGGCCGACGGCGTCCCCGCTCCGGCTGACGCGGGAGAGGTGGCTCCCGGATCACCCGTCGACGCGGGTGAAGTCGGCTCCGGCGCTGAATCTCCCGGCTCACCGGTGCCCGCGGGTGTCGTGGGCGCGTCGGTATCGCCGGGCACATCATCGCCCAACTCGGGAACGGTCGGCGCGGGCGAGTTCCCGTTTCCACCACTGGATTCCAGCGCGCTCTGCACACCACCCGCACCCGCGCTGGTGAACGTGTCCACCCCGATATCGAGGTTGAAATCCTGTCCCATGAACAGGGTCGCCGCTCCGGCGGAGGCGACCTGAGCGGACAGGTCGGCGCCGAGCTCGGTGGCCGCACCGGTCGCGGACTTCGCGGCGAGCTTGCCCAGCCCGGACGTGATGCCGTCGCCGACACCATCGAGTTTGCTGCCGAGGCTACCGCCGACAGCGCCACCGACCGCGCCACCGAATGTCGCCAATCCCAGGTCGGACCAACCGAATTCGTCCATCGAACGGTCACCGTTGGCGACCTGGATGGTGCGCGCGATGCCGTCGATCCCGCCTTCTTCGAGCGCTTCGAACGCAGCTCCGCGCAGTGCCGCTCGGGCGGCCGCCTTGGCGATGCCGCGGGCGATCATGCGGGTGAGCAGCGATTTCATCGCGATGCGCACCGCGACCTGCGCCGCGACCCGTGCGGCGACACCGGCGACGGCACCGATGCCGGTCCACGAGGTCGCCAGTGCGACACCGATTTCCACGGCCGCCACGATCATCGTGCCGATGATGACCATCTTGGTGTGCTCGATGTCGTTGGCGCCGTCGTCGAGGAGTTCGGCTTGCTTCTCGCACCATTTGCGGATCGCGGTGAACGCGGCCTCGTCACCGGCGAGGAGCTTGTCGCGGTAGGCGGCGAGGGCGTTGTGGGTCTCGCCCTCGGACAACGCGGTCAGCGCGGAGTTGAGCGCCTTGGCCGCCTCGTCGTCGACGGTGTTGAGGGTTTGCGCCATGCTGGTCCACGCGTCGGCGGCTCGCCGCATGGCGGTTTCGTCGCCTTCGGGCCAATCACCCGCGCCGAGAATGTATTTCGCTACCCATTGCAGCGAATCGGGGATTTCGATGCCCACGTGGTCAGGTGCCGGTCTGGTTCAGTTGGGCTGCCGTCGCTGTGTCCTGCTCGGACAACTCGGTGGCGATGGTGACCATGTTCGCCCCGAGCTGGGTCATCGACTTCGCCAGATTGGTGACCGAGGTCTTGCCCTTTTCCACGCCCGGTGTGTAGTTCTGGGCGAACGCCTGCCCGATCTCGTCCCCGCCCCAGCACTCGCCTTCGGCGGCGAGGGCGGCCGCGAGTTTGTCGACTGCGGTGGTGATGGTCGATGCGACCGCGTCGAACGAGGGTTGCGTGCTGCGTAGCGCCGCGGGATCAGCGTTGATCGAACTCACGGCAGGAGCCTCCGGAAAGGCTTCGCCGCCAACGAATCCGACGGCGAGCCCATCTCGGTTCGCGCAACGTCGTTTCCGGCCCGCATCGCCGCGGGCAGCTCGTCGATCATCGAAAGTCCCACTCTCGGCACCAATGCTGTCGAGATATTGGACGTTCCGAATCAGACCGCGGATCCCAATTGTGCGCTATGTCTCGATCGTTGATCGCTCGCTATCAGCGCCCCATCCGCACGTCGATGCTCTTGGTTCGCGCCAGCTCGTCGAAGGTCAGGGTCGCGGTGAAACCTGGTCCGGTGACGGTGGATTGGGAGTAGTCGGGGGACCAGGTGATGGTGAGGCCGCGATGGTTGGCGTAGGCGTGGAGGGCGCGGCGGTGGTCGGTGAGGGGGAATTCGGTGAGGCCCTGCTGGAGGACTCGGGTGATGCGCGGTGCCGCGGGTGCGGGGAGCTGGAAAAGCGGGTGTTCGATGAGGAACGCGGCTCGGGTGCCGCCGCCCACGGGGCCGTTGTAGGCGGTCCAGACGCCGGAGATCGCTTCGCAGGCGTCCATGAAGGTGTTCACCGCGCCCTCGGCCTGGGTCGGGCCGCCGGGCAGGGCCGCGAAGGGGACTTCCACGTTCGCGAGTTCGCTGATGCGGTGGTGGATTCCGAAGTCGCGGGCCGATTGGGCCAGGCCGGTGACCGTCTCCGGGTAGCCGGCCGGATTTCCCCACGACCACAGCCAGGACTGCGGACCGGGAGCGGCCGAGCCGAGCAGGTGGACGGCCGAGCATTCGATCGGCTGCTCCCCGGTGAAGGTGAATCGGCCCGCGCGCAGGTCGACGCTCCACGGGCGATCCCCCACCACGTCCATCAGATGCAGTTGATGCTCGAACGAGAACAGAGCCGCATCGTCCAACAGGTTCGCCAGTGTCACTCCAGACATGGCGGCGAGCGTACCGAGGTAAACGGCGAATCAGATTGCCAGGACGGTCTTTCCGCGGGCGCTGCCTGCGCCGAGGACGGCGGGGGCGGCTTCCAGGGGGACTGTCGCCTCGACCGGTACCACCACGTCCCCGGAGGCGACTCGGCCCAGTAATCGGGTCAATTCCGGTCCGCGGCCCTTGGATTCGAAGTTGCCGCCGGTGATGTCGCGTTCGCGCAACGAGTTTTCGTCGGCGGCCCAGGTGGTGGAGTATGCGCGGCCGCCGTGGCGGACGAGGGTGGCGTGGGTGGCGAAGTCGGCGGGGCCGCTGATCAGGTCGAAGAGGACGTCGATGCCGTCGGGGTGGGTGAAGCGGACGGCGCCGGTGACGCTGGAGTCGCGGCGGGTGGCCGGGTCGGGGTCGACGACGTCGGGGTCGGTGGGGCGGGTTCGGGTGTAGTCGATGGTTTCCGTGGCGCCGAGGCGGGCGACCTGGTCGGTGGCGTCGCCGCGGGCGGTGGCGATCACGTGGCCGCCCGCCATATTGGCCAGCTGGACCAGGAAGGAGCCGACGCCGCCGGTCGCGCCGACGATCAGGACCGTCTGGCCGGGCCGGATCTGGGCGGTGTCGACGAGGTCCTGGGCGGTGACGCCGGCGACGGGCAGCGCGGCCGCGGCCACCGAGGTGACGCCGTCGGGGATCGGGACGAGGGTCGCGTCCTCGGGCAGGGTCGCGTACTGGGCCCAGCTGCCGTGGCCCGCAGGCGCGGTGAGGAACTTGCCGACCACCCGGTCGCCGACGGCGAACGAGCGCACGCCAGGCCCGATCGCCGAGATCGTGCCCGCGCCGTCCACGCCGAGGATCATCGGGAAATCGGTGGGCATCTTGCCCTCGAGGATGCCGTCGGCCATCTTCAGGTCGAACGGGTTGACTCCCGCCGCGTCCAGCGCGACTTGCACCTCACCTGGTCCCGGCTCCGGCACCGGGACGTCGGCCAGCTCAGGGGTGGCGCCGAACTTCTGAACCACGATCGCGCGCATATGTCTCCTGTGTCTGTGGAGCCGGGTGGTCGTCGAGCGCGCCGCGAAACGGGTTGCGGCAGATCAAGCATCTCGTTGCGCAATCTTAGGTGTGCAGGGCTGCGACGTGCGGTGATTGATCGTCTTCGGTGGTGTCGCGGCGTAGCGTGAACACCGATTCCGGCGTCCATCGGGAAAAGTTGGAGTTGAGCGGAACAGACTCAACTTTGTGCGCGTTGAACCAGTCGATACCGGACACACCCAAGGAGATCTGTGGACTCGTTCAATCCCACCACCAAGACACAGGC
The DNA here is from genome assembly GCF_053608285.1 of Nocardia sp. NPDC055053. Lineage (NCBI taxonomy): Bacteria > Bacillati > Actinomycetota > Actinomycetes > Mycobacteriales > Nocardiaceae > Nocardia > Nocardia sp. NPDC055053. The sequence goes on from NZ_JBSGVD010000026.1 coordinate 57,541, forward strand.
GGCGCTGACCGCCGCCCTTCAGGCCGCCTCGGCGGCAGGCAATCCGGAGATCCGTCCGGCGCACTTGCTGGTGGCGTTGCTGGATCAGACCGATGGCATCGCCGCCCCGCTGCTGAAGGCCATCGGAGTCGACCCGGCGACAGTCGAGCGCGAGGCGGGCGACATCGCCGACCGGCTGCCGCGCGCGACCGGCGCGACCACGACACCGCAGCTGGGCCGCGAGGCGCTGGCCGCGCTCACCGCCGCGCAGCGGCTGGCCACCGAGCTCGGCGACGAGTACGTCTCGACCGAGAATCTGCTGGTCGGGCTCGCCGACGGCGACTCCGAGATCGCCAAGTTGCTGCGCAGGCACGGCGCGAGCCCGGAGGCGATGCGCGATGCCTTCGCCACGGTGCGCGGCAGCGCGCGGGTCACCAGCCCGGAGCCGGAAGCCACCTACCAGGCGCTGGAGAAGTACTCCACCGACCTCACCGAGTTCGCCCGCGCCGGCAAGCTCGACCCGGTGATCGGCCGCGACACCGAGATCCGCCGGGTGGTGCAGGTGCTCTCGCGCCGCACCAAGAACAATCCGGTGCTCATCGGCGAGCCCGGCGTCGGCAAGACCGCCATCGTCGAGGGTCTGGCGCGCCGCATCATCGAAGGCGACGTGCCGGAATCGTTGCGCGACAAGAAGGTCATCTCGCTGGACCTGGGCGCGATGGTCGCCGGCGCGAAGTATCGCGGTGAGTTCGAGGAGCGGCTCAAGGCCGTGCTCGACGACATCAAGAACAGCGCGGGCGAGATCATCACCTTCATCGACGAGCTGCACACCATCGTCGGGGCGGGCGGCACCGGCGATTCGGCGATGGACGCGGGCAACATGATCAAGCCGCTGCTCGCCCGTGGTGAGCTGCGCCTGGTCGGCGCGACCACGCTCGACGAGTACCGCAAGTACATCGAGAAGGACGCCGCACTGGAACGCCGATTCCAGCAGGTCATCGTCGGTGAGCCGTCGGTGGCCGACACCATCGGCATCCTGCGCGGCATCAAGGAGCGCTACGAGGTGCACCACGGTGTGCGGATCACCGATTCCGCGCTGGTGGCCGCCGCGACGCTGTCGGACCGCTACATCACCTCCCGGTTCCTGCCCGACAAGGCCATCGACCTGATCGACGAGTCGGCCTCGCGGCTGCGCATGGAAATCGACTCGCGACCGGTCGAGATCGACGAGGTCGAGCGGGCAGTGCGCCGGCTCGAGATCGAAGAGGTCGCGCTGGAGAAGGAGACCGACGAGGCCTCCAAGCAGCGGCTGGAGAAGCTGCGCTCCGAACTCGCCGACGACCGCGAGAAGCTCGGCCAGCTCACCACCCGCTGGCAGAACGAGAAGAACGCGATCGACTCCGTGCGCGGACTCAAGGAGCAGCTCGAAGCGTTGCGCGGGGAGTCCGAGCGCGCAGAGCGCGACGGTGACCTCGGCAAGGCCGCCGAGCTGCGCTACGGCCGGATCCCCGCGCTGGAGAAGGAGCTCGCCGCGGCCGAGCAGGTCAGCGGTGCGGCGCCGGACGGTGACGTGATGCTGAACGAAGAGGTCACGCCCGACGACATCGCCGACGTCGTGTCGTCGTGGACCGGGGTGCCGGTCGGCCGGATGCTCGAAGGCGAGACCGCGAAGCTGCTGCGGATGGAGACCGAGGTCGCCGGACGTGTCGTCGGGCAGGAAGAGGCTGTGCGGGCCGTGTCGGACGCGGTGCGGCGGGCGCGGGCCGGGGTCGCCGATCCGGACCGGCCGACGGGGTCGTTCATGTTCGTCGGCCCGACCGGTGTCGGTAAGACGGAGCTGGCGAAGTCGCTGGCGGACTTCCTGTTCGCCGACGAACGCGCGATGGTCCGCATCGATATGAGCGAGTACAGCGAGAAGCACTCGGTGGCTCGCCTGGTCGGTGCTCCGCCCGGCTACGTCGGCTACGACCAGGGCGGACAGCTCACCGAGGCGGTGCGCAGGCGGCCGTATTCGGTGGTGCTGTTCGACGAGATCGAGAAGGCGCACCCGGACGTCTTCGACATCCTGCTGCAGGTCCTCGACGAGGGCAGGCTGACCGACAGCCAGGGCCGCACGGTCGACTTCCGCAACACCATCCTCATCCTCACCTCCAACCTCGGCGCCGGTGGCGACAAGGACCAGGTGATGGAGGCGGTGCGGCGGGCGTTCAAGCCGGAGTTCCTCAACCGGCTCGACGACGTGGTGATGTTCCACGCGCTCGACGCCGAGCAGCTGGAATCGATCGTCGACATCAACCTGCGGCAGCTGCAGAAGCGGCTCGCGCAGCGGCGGCTGACGCTCGATGTCACCGACGAGGCGAAGAAGTGGCTGGCGGTGCGCGGCTACGACCCGGCCTACGGCGCGCGGCCGTTGCGCAGGCTGATCCAGCAGGCCATCGGCGACAGCCTGGCCAAGGAACTGCTCTCCGGCGCGGTCGCCGACGGCGACACGGTGCGGGTGAGCGTAGACGACGCCACCGACAAGCTGGTCGTCGGACGCGAGGTTGTCCACAGCTCGTGAAATATCCACAGCGCGGTGCGTAGGGACCTCCCAACGCACCGCGCTGTCCTACGCTGGAGCTCATGACGAACCCGAACGATCCGTGGGGGCAACGCCCGGAGGATTCGCCGACCGAACGGCTGGGTTCGCCGGGCATGGATTCGACCAAGTCGTACGGCGGTGGCGGGTTCGACGAGTGGGGGCAGCCGTCGAACCCGACGCAGGCGTTGCCGCCGCACGACGCGCAATGGGGTGCCTACGAAAGTGGTTATCCCGCGGCGCAACCACCACCGCACCAACCGCCCCCCGGCTACGACCAGGGTTATCCGGGCGCACCGCCGCCGGGTTACCCGCCCCGCCCGCAGGATGGTGACCAGGGCGAACCGCCCAGGCGGAACACCGGATTGTGGATCGCGCTCGGCCTCGGCGTCCTCGCGTTGATCGCGATCGGCGGCGTGCTGGCCGGTCTGGTCGTCAGCGGCGGCGAGTCCGACGACACCACGGCGGCGGCGCCGACAACCACTCAATTCCTGGTGCCGCCGACCGGCAGACAGACGACTCCGGTCGTGCCGCCGACAACGAGCGGCCTGCCCGGGCTGCCCGGTCTCGGCGGTGGCGACGATCTCGGCGCGACGATGGGCAGCATCACCGCCAACACCGGCACCGAGATCACCATGAGCACCCTCGGCGGGTCGACGGTCCGGGTACTGATCGACGATGCCACCCAGGTGATCTCGCTGACCAGCACGAAGGCGAGCGAGCTGCCCGTCGGCGACATGGTTATGGTGCAGGGCGACAAGAACCCAGACGGGTCGATCCACGCCAAGATCATCATCAGTACGGCGTTACCAAGCGGCCCCCGATGAGCGACCCGCGCGTCGAAAGCCCGGCACTGCCGGGCAATCACGGCGACGGCTGGATAGGCTAGGCGACGATGACGGCTATGTGGTTCGGGTTGGCGGCGATCGCACTCGTTGGTGCGGTCGTACTGCTCTATTTCGATCGGGTCCAGCGACAGCGGACCGGGCACGCGCGCCAGGTCTGGGCGAAGTCCCAGGGCTATACCTACGTCTCGGTCGAGCCCGCGCTCGCCGCGACGTGGCGTCGTGGCGCGCTGGCCAAGCTCGGCTATCTCTCCGCGGTCGACGTGGTCTCCGGCATTCGCAAGGGCGAGAAGTTCGTGCTCTTCGACCTGGAAGACGCGGCGACCCTGGTGGCGGTGCGTCGCCAGATCGGCTCCGAGATCGACGTCGACATGCGGCTCAAGACCGCGTCGCCGCCGAAGGACCACGATCTGGAACTGCTCGGCGCGATCGGCGACCGGGTCGTGTTCGCGACCGATCCCGAGATCGCAAGGCACGCGGTCGATCAGCGGATGGTCGGCTTCATCGAGTCGCTCTCGGACACCGTGCAGATGCTGTGGAGCGAGGGCAACTGGACCCTCGGCATGCTGCCCGTCGGCAGCGGATCCAAGGACTGGGAGACCGCGATCGACGCGGTGCTTCGCCTGTCCGGCCTGCTGCATGTGCTGCCGCCGGTCGTCGAGCCGAGCGAATACACCCGCCCGCGCAGCAATGCCGATCAGCCGCTGGGCGCAGGCTCCCGCGCCGAGCACGACGACGATCTCGACGACGACCGCGCGCCCGCCGAATTCGGGCGTCCCGCCGCCGGTGAGCACGACGAGCCGGGCCGCGCCCGTTTCCCTGGACCCGACGACGACCGCTACGGTCCCGGCGACAAGCCGTACGGCAGCCGTGGTCCGGCCGCCCAAGCCCCCGAACCGGACGACTTCGAGTTCGGCCGCCGCGCACCGGCGGGCCGACCGCAGCCCTACGCCGGCGACGACTACGACCCCGACCTCGACGATCCCGACTTCGAAGACCAGCCAGCTCCGGGCCGCCGCCCGCTCGGTGAGCCGCCGAAGCGACCGTCGCTGGCTGTCGTCCCGGAACCGCGTCCGCGCGCCGAAGCGCCCGCATCGCGTGACGAGGACGCCGACTCCGGCCAGCCCGGCGGACCGTTCCACCCCGGTTTCCGTCCGTACCAGGGGCCCGTACCGAAGTGACCGACAGCCCGCTTCGCCTGCCCGGCTCGCATCGTCCCGTCGCCATGATCACCGGTCCGACGTCCGGGATCGGGCAGGGCTTCGCCCACCGTCTCGCCTCGCTCGGCTACGACCTGGTGCTCGTCGCCAGGAACGAGGAACGTCTGCGCGCGCTCGCCGACGAGCTCGGCCGCCGCTACGCCACCTCCACCGAGGTGCTCGTCGCCGACCTGGCCGATGACGACGACCGCGCCCGCGTCGCCGATCGGGCGGCCAAGGGGCTCGAATTCCTGGTCAACAACGCGGGTTTCGCGCATTCGGGGGAGTTCTGGACCCTGGAGCCCGCCGAACTGCAGGCTCAGCTCGATGTCAACGTCACCTCGGTGCTGCAGCTGACCAGGGCCGCGTTGCCCGCGATGATCGCCGCGGCCACCGGGTCGATCGTGAATGTGGCGAGCGTGGCCGGGCTGATCCCCGGACGGGGGTCGACCTATTCGGCGTCCAAGGCCTACGTCGTATCCTTCTCGGAGGGGTTGGCGGGTGGATTGGCTGGCACCGGTGTCCGCATCCAGGCGCTGTGCCCCGGGTTCGTGCACACCGAGTTCCACGAGCGGGCGGGCATCGAGATGGGTTCGCTGCCCAAGCGGCTATGGCTCGATGTCGACCAGGTCGTCGACGGGTGTCTGCACGACCTGGACGCGGGCCGGGTGATCAGCGTGCCGGGCGTGCAGTACAAGGTGCTCACCGCGGTGGCGGGCTTCGTCCCACGGACCCTGGTGGCCCGCATGAATCGCGGACTCTTCAACGCGCGCGGACGGACCTAGGGCATGAGCGTCGGGCCCGGACGCGGCGCGTAGCGTAACCATAGGCCCGGATCATGACCGAAAGGACACGCAAACGATGATCGACCAGGCACGTCAGGCGCTCACCGAGGCAGATCGCGACCAGCTGGCCGCGCTCGTGCGCGAGCTCGCGGTCGTGCACGGCAAGGTGACGCTGTCCTCGGGTAAGGAGGCCGACTACTACGTCGACCTGCGCCGCGCGACGCTGCACCACCAGGCAGGCCCGCTGATCGGTTCGCTGCTGCGCGAGCTGGTCGCCGACTGGGACTTCGACGCCGTCGGCGGGCTCACCATGGGCGCCGATCCGGTCGCGATGGCCGTGATGCACGCGGCGGGCCGCCCGATCGACGCGTTCGTGGTGCGCAAGGCGGCCAAGGCGCACGGCATGCAGCGCCAGATCGAGGGCCCCGACATCGTCGGCAAGCGCGTGCTGGTCGTCGAGGACACGACCACCACCGGCAATTCGCCGCTCACCGCGGTGCGCGCGCTGCGTGACGCGGGCGCGATCGTGGTCGGCGTCGCTACCGTTGTCGACCGGGAAACCGGTGCTGACCAGGTCATCGCCGCCGAGGGGCTGGAGTATCGATCCATCCTCGGTCTCGATGACCTTGCTCTGAGTTAGCCTGAACAACGAAAACCCTGGATGACGATGTGGTCGTCCGGAAAGTCTGAAGGACGTGTGAGTCACCTGTGGTGAGCATTGCAGTAAACAAGAGTCGTGACAACGTTGCGATGCTCGGGATCGGTGCGTACCGACCGCAGCGCATCGTGAGCAATGCCGAGGTGTGCGAACAACTCGACTCCACGCCGGAGTGGATCTTCGACCGCACGGGGATCCACAACCGCCGCTGGATCAGCGGCGACGAGACGATCCGGTCGATCGCCGTTGCCGCTGGTGACCGCGCGCTGCGGAACACCCCGATCGAGCGCACGAAGATCGGCGCGGTCATCCTGTGCACCTCGAGCTGGCTCAAGCTCACCCCGCACGGTGCCCCGTCGGTGGCCTCTGATCTCGGCCTCAACGGTGTCGCCGCCTTCGACCTCACCTCCGGCTGTGGTGGGTTCGGCTACGGCCTCGGTGTCGCCGCGGACCTGATCCGGGCCGGTTCGGTCGACTACGTGCTGGTGATCGGCGCGGAGACGATGACCGTCGGCCTGGACAAGTCCGACCGTGGCACCGCCATGATCTTCGGTGACGGCGCCGGCGCTGTCGTCGTCGGTCCGGCCGAGGAGAACGGCATCTCCCCGACGGTGTGGGGCAGCGACGGCGAGAACGCCGAGGCCATCGCCCAGAACATCGATTTCCTGGCGTTCCAGACGCGGGCCCAGCAGATGCAGGGCACCGACCCCGAGGTCGAGCTGGTCGGCCAGATGGCGCTGCGGATGGAGGGTCCGAAGGTCTTCCGCTGGGCCGCGGTGACGCTGCCGCGCGCGCTGTCGGCGGCGCTGGACGCCTCCGGTGTGGCCAAGGAGGACATCGAGGTGTTCATCCCGCACCAGGCCAACGCGCGGATCAACGAGCTGATGAAGAAGAACCTCGGCCTGGCCGAGAACATCCCGATGGCCAACGACATCGAGAACACCGGCAACACCTCGGCCGCCTCGATTCCGCTGGCGATGGAGGAGATGCTGGTCACCGGCAAGGCGAAGGGCGGTCAGCTGGCGCTGCTGCTCGGCTTCGGCGCCGGGCTGAGTTACGCGGGCCAGGTCGTCACCCTGCCGCCCGCGCCGCAGGAAGCGAGCTTCTGACGTGCGACCGCTGCGCGCCGGCTATCTCGCGGCGGCGGCGGTCACCGTCTTCGGTGCCGTCACCGGCCGCGACCGGCTCCAATGGCTGACCAAGCCGCTGCTGATGCCGCTGCTGGCGGCCGACACCGTCACCAGCGGCGTCGAGCTCGATCCGGCCGAGCGCCGGATCCTGCTCGGCTCGCTGGCCGCGGCCACCGTCGGTGACGTGCTGCTCATCGATCCCGACGACGACAAGCGCCTGATCGCGGGCGCGTCCTCGTTCGCGATCATGCAGACCGGCTACTCGCTGCTGTGGTGGCGCCGCGGCGCCCGGCCCCGCGCCGCGATCGCCGCACCCCGGCTGGTGGCATGGGCCGGTGCGGCGGGTCTGCTGCGCGCGAAGGCCCCGGTCCTGGCGATCCCGCTCACCGCCTACGGCGCCACCCTCGGCACCGCGGCGACCCTGGCATCGGACCCCGCGCTGGCTCCCGGCGCGAAGAACATTGCGGGACTGAACATTCCGAACAGTGACCCGAGGAGCCGATTCGGCCTCGGCGCGCTGCTGTTCACGGTCTCGGACGGCCTGATCGTGCTCCGCCGCCTCTTCGCCAACGACGACCGCACCCGCCGGATCAGTGAGGGCGTCATCCTGGCGACCTACGCGGCCGCGCAATATCTCCTCACGGCCCCGCCTACCGAGAAAGCGGACTGACCCAGCTACAACACGAGGATGATGCGGTCTCGGTCGGTCGGGTCGACGCGGATCGGGATGGTTTGCCCGATGGCCATGCGCGGCTTGTCCACCGGCATCACGTCGACCACGATCTTGCCGTGGTAGCTGTCGGATCCCGGCACCGTCAGTTCGACATCGAGTTCGGTGAGTTCGCTGGAATGGTCGGTGCGGGTCAGCGGCCGCACGCCGTTGATGTGCGCCCAGCCCTCCAGGCCGTGTTTGCGCAGCCGCCGGTCGGCTTTGGTCGGCATCGAGGCGATCGCCATCGCGATGCCCGCGGCGGCGCCGAACAGCCCGACCATGATGAAGACCTGATAGGGCATCGTCCCCGGCGGTGTGTGCGGCGCGAGCCAGCCGAGCCACACCGCGAGCGCGACGAGATACATCGCGACGACGCAGGTCAGCGCCTGAACAATGCGCGTGTGCTCCATACCGACAAACCACCCGTGAGCCCTACGGTTCCAGGATAGGTCGCGTGTTCGGGTCGTCGGCGGCCTCGCGATCACGATTCGCGCATGTACCCAGCCCCGGCCGGGTCGTCGGCCGGACCGGGCCCCACCTAGCATTCTCGGGGTGAACGAGTCAGTGCCATCGCCCGAGGTCGAGGTCGCGGGTCCGACCGAATGGGGCGAGCATCCGTACGGACTCGGACCGTGGGAGCAGGAATACGGCACCCCGGCCCCCACCGACGACCGCTACGACCCGCAGTTGCTGGCCGAGGGCGACCGGCGCAATGTCGTCGACGCGTACCGGTACTGGACCCGCGAGGCGATCGTCGCCGACATCGACGCCCGCCGCTTCCCCTTCCACGTGGCCATCGAGAACTTCGGCCACGACGCCAATATCGGCACCGTCGTCCGCACCGCCAACGCCTTCGTTGCGGCCGCCGTGCACATCGTCGGCAAACGGCGCTGGAACCGGCGCGGCGCCATGGTCACCGACCGCTACCAGCACCTGATGCACCACGCCGACCTGGCCGAACTGCGCGAGTTCGCCGCTCGCGAGGGGCTGACCGTTGTCGCGGTCGACAATGTGCCCGGCGCGGTCCCACTGGAGACCGCCCAGCTGCCGCGCGAGTGCCTGCTGCTGTTCGGCCAGGAAGGCCCCGGTGTCAGCGAGGACGCGAAAGATGCTGCGGCGCTGACAGTTTCGATCGCGCAGTTCGGTTCGACCCGTAGCATCAATGCCGGTGTCGCCGCCGGAATCGCCATGCACGCCTGGATCCGCCAGCACGCCGACCTCTCGTTGGCCTGGTGACCGGTTGGTTCCTGACCGTCCTGATGTGTGCATCGGCCTGGTTGTGATCGAATCAGCTTCGAATCGGTAACAGAACGGGCGCGAAAACCGGGCGGCAACTGGCACCATGGTCCCATGACCTCGCGCAGCGGCCGGCGCCCACAGCCCACTGATCGCGCCGGATCCGTGCCGACTCCGGCGCTGTGGTCCGAGCGTGCCGACATGGCCGAGTCGGCGATCGTCTCGCGGCACCTGCGCATGCTGTGGGGTTGTCCCGGAACGGAATTGGGTGTCGTCGGCTGGCCTGCGACCCGGCGCGAGCGCGCGTTCGCCGGTTGGCACTACTGGTGGCAGGCGCACCTGCTCGACATCGCGGTCGACGCCGCCAACCGCGTGCCGACCCCCGCGCGGCGCAGGCGCATCGGCGCCATCGCCCGCGCCATCCGCATCCGCAATCTCACGGGCTGGACCAACCGCTACTACGACGACATGGCCTGGCTCGCGATCGCGCTGGAACGCGCCGAGCGCACCCAGGACCTGACCGAGGCCCGCCGCGGCCTGGTCGCGCTCGAGCAGCAGCTCTACGGCGCCTGGGCTCCCGAGACCGGTGGCGGCATCCCGTGGCGGGTCCGCTCCGACTTCTTCAACGCGCCTGCCAACGGTCCGGCGGGCATCGCGCTGCTGCGCCTGGGCCGGGTCGAACGCGCGCAGGAGATGGCCGACTGGCTCGACGCCACCCTGCGCGACCCCGAATCCGGTCTGATCCTCGACGGCATCCACCTGCCGTCGGGCGAGATCGAGCGCCCGGTGTTCAGCTACTGCCAGGGCGTCGTGCTCGGCCTGGAGACCGAACTGGCCGTGCAGACCGACGACGACCGGCACGCCGAGCGGGTCAGCAGGCTGCTCGCCGCGGTCGAGGAGAACATGACCACCCGGCTGGTGATCTCCGGCGGAGGCGGTGGGGACGGCGGCCTGTTCAACGGCATCCTCGCCCGCTACCTGGCGGTCGTCGCGTTGATGCTGCCCGGCGAAGGCAAGCGGCAGGAGGGTGATCGGCGCGTCGCGGCGGCCATCGTGAAGGCCTCCGCCACCGCGGCCTGGGCGAACCGCCTCGAGGTGGAGGGCGAGCCGCTGTTCGGGCACGACTGGAGCAAGCCCGCCCGCTTACCCGGCGGCACGGCGGGTGCGGGCAAATTCACCGCGGGCGGTTCGGTGACCGCCTCCGCCGTGCCGGAACGCGACCTGTCGGTGCAGCTGTCCGGCTGGATGCTGATGGAAGCCGCCTACCAGGTGACCGCCGCGGGGTTGTGACCCTCAGTGGTCGGCGTCGGCAGCCGCCCGATCCAGATCGAAGTCCTCGATCGGCTTGGCCATCTCCTGGCGGTAGTGCCGTAGACCGAGGATCGTGCCGATGACAAGGCCGACGATCATGATGCCGATCACGGCGGGCATCAGCCAGGGCACCTGCTCGAGGAACTCGCCCGCGTAATAGCCGATCAGCAGCAGTACCGGCGCCCAGATGATCGCGCCGAGGGTGCTGGCGATGGTGTAGCGGCGGTGATCCATCTTGGCCGCGCCCGCCACCATCGGGCACAGCGTGCGCACCCACGGAATCCAGCGCGCGACCAGCACGGCGAAGAACCCGTGTTTCTCCAGCAGCGCGGTGACCTTCGCCAGATTCCTGGTGTTGATATAGCGGCCGTTCTTGCGCGCGACCAGGTGATGCCCGGTCCGCTGGCCGACGACATACCCCACCTGATTGCCCGCGATCGCGGCCAGCATGGTGCCCACTGACAACGCCCACACCTGGGCCTCGCCGTTGGCGTGCGAGGCCATCACGATGCCGGCGGTGATGAGCATGGAGTCTCCGGGCAGGAACAGCCCGATGATGAACGCGCACTCCAGGAAGACGAAGACCAGCACCACCGTCCAGACCACGGCGGGGCCTGCCGAGATCAGCGGATCGAAGCTGCCCAGAGCGTGAATCGACGGTACTGCGGTCACGTGATCAGTGCGCCTCGTTCGCCGAAGCGGCCAGCTCGCTGGCGGGCGCGGCCTCGGTGGGCGCGGCGCCGCGACGGGCGAGGACCTTCTTACCGACCGTGATGATCGCGGGCAGGATCGAGACGAACACGATCAGCAGGAAGATCGCTTCCACATGCTCGCGAATGAACGGCACATTGCCGAGGAAGTAGCCGATGATCGTGACACCGCCGCCCCAGAGCACGGCGCCGACGATGTCGAACGCCACGTACTTGCGGTAGCTCATCTTCGACACACCAGCCAGCACCGGCATGAACGTGCGCACGATCGGCACGAACCTGGCCAGGATGATCGTCTTGGGGCCGTGCTTCTCGAAGAACTCGTGCGTCTCCACGATGTACTGCTTCTTGAAGAAGCGGCTGTCCTCCTTGCGGAAGATCGCCGGCCCGATCTTGCGGCCGATCCAGTACGCGCACTGATCGCCCGCGAAGGCGGTGATGATGACCAGCGGAACGAGCACCCAGATGTTCGGGCTGCCCTGCGCGGCCAGCATGCCGCCGGTGAACAGCAGCGAGTCACCGGGCAGCAACGGGAAGAGCAGGCCGGTCTCGATGAAGACGATGGCCAGGATGGCGGGTAGAACCGCGTTCTTCAGCCAGGTCTCCTGGAGCAGATACAACGGGTCCAGCAACTGGGTCAACGCAAGGTTGTTCGTCACCGCATCGGATACCGCCAGCAAAGTCACGGCCCCCACAGTACCGGTCCGATCTGTGACATGAGTGTCCTGCGGTGTTCGCAGATGCGCGGGGAACAAGCCGGTGAACCCCGCGATCACTTCCTAACTTAGGGTGTGGCCTGACAGAATTGGTTTTTCGCTCCCCCACAGACGGAGGTCACTGCTGTGCCTATCGCGACTCCGGAGGTCTACGCCGAGATGCTCGGCCGGGCCAAGGCGCACTCGTTCGCATTCCCGGCTATCAACTGCACCTCGTCGGAGACGATCAACGCCGCGATCAAGGGCTTCGCGGACGCGGGCAGCGACGGCATCATCCAGTTCTCCACCGGTGGCGCCGAGTTCGGCTCCGGTCTCGGCGTGAAGGACATGGTCACCGGTGCGGTGGCGCTGGCCGAGTTCGCGCACGTTGTCGCCGCCAAGTACGACGTGACCATCGCGCTGCACACCGACCACTGCCCCAAGGACAAGCTGGACACCTACGTGCGTCCGCTGCTCGCGATCTCGCAGGACCGCGTCAACGCAGGCCTGAACCCGCTGTTCCAGTCGCACATGTGGGACGGCTCGGCCATCCCGATCGACGAGAACCTCGAGATCGCCAAGGAGCTGCTCAAGCTCTCGAAGGCCGCCAACATCATCCTCGAGGTCGAGATCGGCGTCGTCGGCGGTGAAGAGGACGGTGTCGAGGCGGAGATCAACGACAAGCTCTACACCTCGCCCGAGGACTTCGAGAAGACCATCGACGCGCTCGGCGGCGGCGAGAACGGCAAGTACCTGCTGGCCGCCACCTTCGGCAACGTGCACGGTGTGTACAAGCCGGGCAACGTGGTGCTCAAGCCCGAGGTGCTGGCCGAGGGCCAGCGCGTCGCGGCAGCCAAGCTCGGCCTTTCGGCCGACGCGCAGCCGTTCGACTTCGTCTTCCACGGTGGTTCGGGCTCGCTGAAGTCCGAGATCGAGGACTCGCTGCGGTTCGGCGTCGTGAAGATGAACGTCGACACCGACACCCAGTACGCCTTCACCCGCCCGGTCGCCGGTCACATGTTCGCCAACTACGACGGTGTGCTGAAGATCGACGGTGAGGTCGGCAACAAGAAGGTCTACGACCCGCGCAGCTACCTGAAGAAGGCCGAGACCTCGATGGCCGATCGCGTCGTCGAGGCCTGCAACGACCTGAAGTCGGCCGGTCGTTCGGTCTCGGGTTCCTGATCGGTTTTTCGCAACAATCAAACGGGGCCCGAGCTCATGAGTCTTGATGTCCGTGTGCTCGGGCCCGTTCGACTGCTGGTCGGCGGTGAGCCGGTGGCGGTCGGCGGGCCCAAGCCGCGCGCTCTGCTTGCCGCGCTCACCGTCAACCGGCGGCGCGCGGTGTCTTCTGCCGTGCTGGCCGAGATGGTGTGGAACGAGGATCCGCCGGACTCCTATGCCGCCAGCCTGCAGGTGTTCGTCTCCAACATCCGCAAGGCGCTGCGCAACGCCGGTATCGACTCCGCGCAGGTCCTGCGGACCGAGGGCGCGGGCTACCGGCTCGAAATCCCGGACACCGCCTGCGATCTCGGCCGGTTCGAGAACGCCCGCGAGGCGGGTTCGCGCTGCCTCGACGTGGGCGACCACCCCGGCGCGGCCAATCTCTTCGGCGCGGCACTGCGCGAGTGGACCGGGCGGGCACTGTCGGATCTGGCCGGACTGCAGTTCGCCGACGGTTTCGCGACCGCGATGGACGAGGAGCGGCTGCTCGCCGTCTCCGCCCGTGTCGACGCCGAAATCGCCTGTGGGCGCGCGTCTTCGGTGATCGGCGAGCTGGTCTCGATGACCAACGAGCACCCGCTGCGCGAGCCGCTGTGGGGTCAGCTGATCACCGCGCTGTACCTGTCCGGCAGGCAGGCCGACGCGCTCGAGGCATGCAGGCGGGTGCGCAGCGTGCTGGCCGAGGAACTCGGCATCGATCCCGGCGCCGCGCTGATCGAGCTGGAACAGCGGGTGCTGCGGCAGGAACCGCTGAATGTGGTGGAGGCCAGGCGATCCGAGCAGCTCGCCGCCGCGATGACCGAGACGGTCACCGAGGTGCCGCGCTCGATCCGCAACGGCAACCTGCGCTTCGCCGACGGCCGCACCATCCCGATTCCGCACGGCGGCATCAGGATCGGGCGGATGACGGACAACGAGCTGGTGCTCGACGACCCGAAAGCCAGCCGTTACCACGCGCACATCATGCCGAGCCGCGCCGGACTGCTGATCAAGGACCTGCACTCGGCCAACGGCGTCTACGTGAACGAGGTGCCGATCGACAGCGGCGCGCTGCTGGCCGACGGTGATGTCATCCGGGTCGGGGCAACCGTGCTGACGTTCATCGCCGTTTCGTAGGCCCGGTTGAGCTCAGCGCGGGCTCACGCGGACGTATTTTCCCGACCCGCTTCCGATCGATCGGCTCGGGCTGGGCCATCGCCGCGGCCCGGATCGGTAACATCCTAGGCGCGTTCGCCATCACAGCGATTCTGGATCACTGGGGAATCTCCGCGGTCTTCTACTTCATAGCTGCCCTCATGTTCGTCCTCGCCATGGTCATGGCGTCCCTCGGAGAGTCGACGAGCGGCTCCCTCGAACGGTCCGATGAGCTTGCCGACCCCGAGAGCGTGGCCCCGGTCGGCGGGAACTGAGCAAAGAACCCATACAGCGTTTTCTCCATCGCCAAACAGAGGAGCGATGAATGGCATTGAACGAGTACACCCCCGGCACCACCTTTACGGGAACGGCCGGACCCACCATCGACCAGTCCAGTCCCGCCTGGCCGAGGCCGGTCCGTGCCAACCCGAACTCACCGAACGTGCTGGTGATCGTGTTCGACGACGTCGGCTACGGACAATTCGGGTGTTACGGCAGCCCGATCGCCACCCCCAACCTCGATGCGCTGGCTGACGGTGGCCTGCTCTACCGCAACATGCACACCACCGCGCTGTGCTCACCGTCGCGCTCGTGCATCATCACCGGACGTAATCATCATGCCAACGGGATGGCCACGGTCACCGAGTTCACCACCGGCTATCCCGGATACGACGGGAACATCCCGTTCTCCAATGGTTTTCTCTCGGAGATGCTGCTGGCGCGCGGTTACAACACGTACGCGGTCGGCAAGTGGCACCTGACACCCGCCGACCAAGAATCGGCCGCAGGCCCCTACAACCGCTGGCCGCTGGGACGTGGCTTCGAACGCTTCTACGGCTTCCTCGGCGGCGACACCAGTCAGTGGTACCCGGATCTGGTCCACGACAATCACCAGGTCGAGCCGGAACGCACCCCCGAAGAGGGCTACCACCTGAGCGAAGACCTGGCGGACAGGGCAATCCAGTTCGTCGCCGACGCCAAACAGGCCGCACCGGACAAGCCGTTCTTCCTCTACTTCTGTCCTGCCGCCGCACATGCTCCGCACCACGTGCCCAGGGAGTGGGCCGACCGCTACCAGGGCCGATTCGACGAGGGCTGGGAGGCCTATCGGGAAATGGTGTTCGACCGGCAGAAGCAATTGGGCGTCATCCCCGCCGATGCCGAGCTGTCCGAACGGGATCCCGACGTGCCGGAGTGGAACTCGCTGAGTCCCGACGCGCGCCGACTGGCAGCCCGGATGATGGAGGTGTACGCCGGGTTCCTGACCCACACCGACCACCACATCGGCCGCGTGCTGGACTTCCTGAAGGAGACCGGCGAATTCGACAACACCATCGTCGTCGTGGTTTCCGACAATGGCGCCAGCGCCGAGGGCGGTGTCACCGGCACGACCAACGAACTGCAGTTCTTCAACAACGCGCAGGAAACACTCGAGGAAAGCCTCAGGGACATCGACGACCTCGGCGGCCCCGCCACCTTCAACCACTATCCGTGGGGCTGGACCTGGGCCGGTAATACCCCATTCCGGCGGTGGAAGCGTGAGACCTACCGCGGCGGTACAAGCGACCCGTTCCTTATCCACTGGCCGCGCGGCATCGCGGCGCGCGGCGAGGTGCGCACCCAGTACGCGCATCTGATCGACATCATGCCCACCGTGCTCGACCTGCTCGACCTCGAGCCGCCGGAATCGATAAATGGTGTGGCACAAACCCCGCTGCACGGCGTCAGCTTCGCCCACACCCTCGATGATCCCACCGCGCCGACCCGCCGCCACACCCAGTACTTCGAGATGCTCGGCAACCGCGCGATCGATCACGACGGCTGGCGAGCGGTATGCCCGTGGCCGGGGCCGTCGTTCGCCGAGTCCGAGCGACCATTCGGCACTCCGATCACGGCCGAGGACCTCGCGGACCTGGATGCCGGACACTGGGAGCTGTACCACGTGGCCGAGGACTTCGCCGAGAACCACAATGTGGCCGCCCAGCACCCGGACAAGCTCGGCGAGCTGATCCGGCTGTGGTACGCCGAGGCAGGCAAGTACCAGGTCCTTCCCATCGACGGCAGAGGGATGGCCCGGCTGTTGGACGGGCGACCTCAACTCACCGAGAACCGCACCCGATACACCCTCCGGCCCGGCACCCAGTCGCTGCCGATAGCGGTCGCACCCCGACTGTTCAATCGGCCGCACAGCATCATCGCCGAGGTGACCATCCCCACCGACGGGGCGGAGGGCGTGCTGCTGTGCGAGGGCGCCTATACCGGCGGTTGGTCGTTCTACCTGCAGCACGGCCGACTGCACTACGTGCACAACTATGTGCGCCGGTCCTGGTTCACCGTGTCCTCCGAGGAAGCGATTCCGGCCGGGCGCCACCGGCTCGGCTTCGAATTCCAGCCCACCGAACTCCCCGACTTCGCGCAAGGTAAGGGCGCTCCCGGCCGTGCGTTGTTGTACCTCGACGACCGCCTTGTCGGCCAGGCCGATTTCCCATTCACCACACCGATCGTCTTCAACCCGGGCGGTCTGCGCTGCGGCGCCAACCCCGGATCGGTGGTGACGTCCGAGTACCGCGCGCCGTTCCGATTCACCGGCACCTTGCACAGCGTGACCATCGACATCTCCGGCACATCGATCACCGATGCCGCGAGCGAAATGCGCGTGGCCATGGCCCGGCAGTAGTCGCCGTGCGCTGAACAACCCCAGCCCCGGCGAACCGTCGCCGCACACCTCACCGACGGACGACCGCGACAGAATTCGCGGGGAGGCGGCTATGTAAGGCGGACTTCGCAGACCGCGCGGCCGAAGAGCTTGCGGCCCTCGGAGATTCCGCTCAGCAGGATCGTGGCGGCGCGGCGTTCCGGGTCGATCGACTTGATCTTGCCGGAGAACTCGATGACGCCCGCTTCGGCCGGGGGGACAGGGACGAAACCGGAGAAGCGGACGGCCAGCTTCTCGATCGCGGTGGGGTCGCCGAGCCAGTCGGTCAGGTATTGGGCGGCCAGGCCCATGGTCAGCAGGCCGTGTGCGACGACGGTCGGCAGGCCTGCCAGTTCGGCGGCGCGGTCGCTGAAGTGGATCGGGTTCGGGTCGCCGGAGACGCCGGCGTAGTTGGCCAGGTCGCCGCGGGTCACCCTGGCGATGCCCGCGGGCAGCTCGCCGCCCTTGACCAGGGAGTCGAACTCGGGGGTGGTGTTGACCGGGGCGAACTCGCGCGTCGCGGCCGCCGGTGCGGGGCCGGTGCGGCGGATCAGCGTGTCGCCGGTGTCGACACCGGCGATGGTGGCCGGGCGCGGGTGCATGCTGATGTTCTCGACGGCGTCGACGATGCCGGGGTCGACCTCGACACCACGCCGGGCGACGATGGTGGTCGTGCCCTGCACGGCTGTCTCGCCGTCCTGATTGATCAGCTTGAAGCCGACGTTGATGAAGTCGTTGTCGCCGAACTGGCGGATGGACTCGATGTCGATCTCGGTGCTGATCCGGTCGCCCGCCAGCATCGGCCGGTAGATCTCGAAGACCTGGTCGGTCTGCAGGACCTGCGACAGGTCGTACTCGGTGAGCACGCTGTCGAGCAGCGCCCTGGTGGCGCTCATCCCGATCACCGAGGCGAAGGTCGGCGGCGCGACGATGCCCTCGTAGCCGAGCTTGCGCGCGTCGACTTCCTGGTGATGGGCGGGGTGCAGATTCTGCACGGCCCTGGCGAATTCCCGGATCTTCTCGCGGCCGACCTCGTAGTGATCGCGGAACCCGAAGCGCTGGCCGACCAGCGACGCGTCCGGGACCACAGCTTCGATGTCCGGCTGCGACACTGTCTGTACCTTGCTCATGATCCGGAAAATGTTAGTCGAGGATCCAACCGGATGACCAGTTATGTGTGACCCGTCATAGCAGGCAGGAATGCCCGCTACGACGGGTCGAGGCCGGGTTACGGGGTGCCCGCGGGGTCGCACACCTTCCAGCTGCCGTCGGTGCGCTGCAGGTCGAACGTGCGAGCGGTCCGCTTCGACGGGTCGGCGGAGGTGTACACCGTCGCCTCGGCAAGCGCGGTGTCGCCGGTGATGCGCACCGCATCCACGCTGTCGACCACCGGAATGGAACCGCGTTCCGTCGAGAGCTGATGCACGCCGGTGAACTGCTCGGCGGTGATGCCCTGGTAGAACTCGTGCAGCTGGCCGCACGTGCTCGACCGCAGGTCATCCAGGTCGCCGCTGCGCAGTGCGTCGGCGTAGGCGCCGATCGCCGTACGGACCTGCCCCTCGGGCGAGTTGTCGCCGGACATCAATGCCACCACGGTCGCGATCAAGGCGATCACCAGCACGGCGGCACCGGCCACGGAAAGCAGCCAGCGCTTCGAGCGCTCGGCGGCCTTCGGGTCCTCGGCCACCGCGACCGGTGGCGCGTCGAACCGCTGCGGCGGTGGGACCGGCCGCGGTCCGTCCTGCTGACCGGCCCACCCGGTCGACGGCTGCTGACCCTGCTGCGGGCCGCCCGGTGCCTGCTGGCCTCGGCCCGGTCCGTCCTGCTGACCCGGCTGCTGCTGGCCCGGCCGCGGGCCGTCCGGCGGCGCGACCTGGCGCTTGCCCTCGGCCAGCTGCTGCGCGGGGCGCGTCGGCTGGATGTCGGCGGGCGAGGGAGCCGACGCCGGCTTCGGCGGAACACTCGGCCCACGCGGCGGCGACGGCTGTGTCTCCTCGACCCCGGGCCCATGCGGTCCACCCGGGCCCTGATGCCCCGCCTGCCGCGGCCCCGCGGGCCCACGCGGCGTATTCGGCGGCGGCGTCATCGGCCTGCCACCGGCGGGCGGCACCACCCGATCCGTCGGCCGCTGGATCGGCATGGCCGTCGTCGGCGCATCCGCCGGATCGACCATCCGCATCGCCACGGTCTGATCCTCGGACGGGGGAACCTCGCTCCCACCCTTCTTCACCAACGAGCCCGCCCCGGCAGCAGCTGCCGTCGCCCCAGCAGCTGCCGCCGCTGCCGCAGCAGCACCCGGCCGCACGCCGGGCTTGCCACCCGGCACCGCACGTCCTGCGCCCGGTCCGGCCTGGCCCGCGCCCGGCTTGCTGCCCGGCCCGGTGCGGTCGGCACCCGGCTTGTCGCCTGCTGCACGCCCCGGCGTTCCGGTCTGGAACTTCTCGGTCGCCTCCGCGTCAGCGGCCCGCGAACCACCCTTGCCGACAACAGCTCCGGAGACCGTGGGTGCGTCCGCATCCGCATCCCCGCCGCCGTCAGCCTCGCCCGAGCCGCGCGTCTCTGCCGCGCTGGCCTTGTCCGCCGTGTCACCCGTTGCCGAAGCGGAGGCATCCGCTGATGCGGCGGTGGCGCGGTCTGCGTGGCCTTCGTTCGAAGCCGGACGATCCACGGCAGCGGCCGTGTCGTCGGCCGAGGTGTCGTCAGGTGCCGCGCCTGTTGTGGCAGCACCGGCGAGCGCCGCACCCGCTGCCGCACCTGCGGCGGCGGATGCCTTGCCGGACTTCGCGGCCGACGTCGACGGACGGTCGACCTGGCTCATGCCGGCCGTCGGGATGTCCGCTTGCGCGGCTTTCGACTGAGCGCTCGAAATCTTCGCGGTAACGTCGTTCGACGAATCATCCTGAGCTGCAGATGCTTTCCGGCCAGGGATGGGCATCGCGGTGGTCGGCGCATCGGGGCTCGCGAGATCGACCGCGCGATCGCCTTGACGGCCCGCGCTCTCCGAACTCGCCTGCTCGGAACGGACCCCACCGGGCAGACCCTGCGACAGTCCAGCCAACGGCGAGGCGGCGGCATCCGAGCCCTGGTCTTGCGCGGGGTTCTGCGCGCCACGCGCCTGGTCGCCGACCCGACCCGCATCGGACCCTTGCCGACCAACGTCCTGCGATCCCGCGGCAGCGGAGCCGACTCCCGGTCCGCCAACTCGTGGCGCACCTTCCGGCCTATCGACCGGCCGCGCCGCCGGCTGCCCGGCGCCCTGCGGTCCGCCGGGAGCGTTGCCGCTACCCGAACGCTGTTGTCCACCAGGCACATTGCCTGCACTCGTGCCGGGGCCGCCCTGGGGCCGCGGCCCGCTGGGGACATTGCCACCACCCGAATGCTGCTGTCCACCGGGCACATTGCCCTCGCCCGGACCGCTCTGAGGCCGCGGCCCGCCAGGTGCGTTGCCGCCACCCGAACGCTGCTGTCCACCGGGCGCATTGCCCGCGCCTGGCCCGCCCTGAGGCTGCGGCCCGCCGGCGTTGCCGACACCCGAAGGCCGTTGTCCGCCCGGCACATTGCCGGGGTGTCCACCCGGCTGTGTGCCACCGGGCCCACCCTGGGGACGTGGCCCACCGGGTCCGAGGGGCTGCCGCCCACCAGGCACGTTGCCCTGACCCGACGGCTGTCCGCCAGGCGAGTTGCCGTACGGCGCGTCGGGGCCGCTCCCTGGGCGTGAACCAGTCTGCGGCGTCCCGGGGCGGCCAGTGGGCTGTGGGCCGGGAGCGCTGCCCGGTCGCGAAGCTTGTTGTCCACCCGCGGCATTCCCCGATCGACCGACGGGCTGGGCGCGGCGGGGTGGTGCCGAAGGGTGCTGGGGTGCGTTGCCGGGGTGACCCGCCTGCTGCGGCGCGCCGGGGCCGCCCTGGGGCCGCGGACCGCCGGGTGCGCCCATGGGCCGTGCGGGGTTCGAAGGCTGTTGTCCACCAGATGCGGGGGCCTGCGCCGGCCCACCGGCTGAACTCTGCCCACCAGCCGGACGCTGCCCGGCAGCGGAACCCGAGCCGCCATTCGAACCCTGCCCGCCGGCCGAGCTCGGGCCACCGGCGGAAGCCGCCCCACCCGCGGCCCCCGGTGACTCACCGCGCCGGATGACAACCGTCTCCGCGGTCCCCCCGGCAGGCGGGGTGACGGTCGCCCTGCCCGGTTCGGTGACCGCTTCGGGGGTCGACTTGGGCGCGCCGGTCGGCGGCGCGGGGCTCGACGAATCGGCGCCACGCTGGGCGCTCGGCCCGGTCGCGCCGGGGTCGGCAGGCTCGGCTGCCGGGTTGTTCTCGTCGGTCGGGTCGGACACCTAGTACCCCTCGCTCAGGCTCGAACGTTGCCACTCCTGGGTCAGCCTAATGCGCGCCGCGCGGGGGAGTCCGCCGATCGCCCCGCGGCGGGCCGGGCGACGTCGTCCGGCGGCTCGGTGCACAATGAACCCATGACCTCCTTCGGTGACCTGCTCGGACCGCAGCCGGTCCTCCTTCCCGAATTGATCGACGCCGAAGACGCCATCGCGGCGGGCACCGACCCGGTCAAGGTCGCCGCCGACCACCCGGCCGCGTCCATCGCCTGGGCCCAGCTCGCCGAGAACTCGCTGGAGCGCGCGGGCGGCGAGGTCAATCACGACACCGTCGCCGCGTACGCGTTCGCTCGCACCGGCTACCACCGCGGCCTCGACCTGTTGCGCCGCAACGGCTGGAAGGGGTTCGGCCCCGTCCCGTGGAACCACGAGCCGAACCAGGGCTTCCTGCGCAGCGTCGGCGCGCTGGCCAGGGCCGCGAAGACGATCGGCGAGACCGAAGAGTACGCCCGCTGCCTCGATCTGCTCGAAGACTGCGATCCGCGCGCGGCCGCCGAACTCGGCCTGGACTGAGTCGTGGCCGAGTCGTAGGTGAGCGATTCCCACTCCGTCGTCGCCGCGGCATCCCCGGTCGTAGCGGCCGCCAAAACCAGCACTGTCGATCGCTTCAAGGCGTCCTCGGTGCGGCTGCGGCTGTCGGCGATCCCGATCATCCAGTGCTCGCTCGGTGCGGCGCTGGCCTGGTTCATCGCGCACAACGTTCTCGGCCATCCCGAACCGTTCTTCGCGCCGACGGCGGCGGTCGTCTCCATCGGCATCTCCTTCGGCGCCCGCATCCGCCGGTCGGTGGAGCTGGTGGTCGGCGTCGCCGTCGGTATCGGCATCGGTGACCTGTTCATCGCACAGGTCGGTACCGGTGTCTGGCAGGTGGGGCTGGTCGTCGCGTTAGCGATGGCGTGCGCGGTGTTCCTGGACGGTGGTTCGATCATCTCGATCCAGGCGGCCGGCTCGGCGGTGCTGGTCTCCACGCTGACTCAGGCCGCCGGGGCGGGACCGAGCCGCATGATCGACGCGCTGGTCGGCGGCCTCGTCGGCGTGCTGATGGTCGGGCTGATCCCCTTGCACCCGGTGCGCCGGGCCCGTGAACACGCCGCCGACGTGCTGTCGGTGATGAGCAAATCCATGATCACCTGCGCCGACGGCCTGCTCGAGCAGGACTCGGCCAAGGTGCACGACGCGCTGTCGGCGGTGCGCGCCACCCAGAGCCAGATCGATGCGCTGCGTTCGGCGCTGGCGGGCGGCCGTGAGGTCATCCGGATCTCGCCGCTGTACTGGAACTCCCGCAAGCGGCTCGCCCGCATCCATTCGGCGGCAGACCCGCTCGACAACGCCGTCCGCAATACCCGTGTGCTGCTGCGCCGTTCACTCACCCTGGTCCGCGACGACGAGGTGCTCGACCCGCGCCTGATCGACCTGGTCAACCAGCTGGGCAACGCCACCGACGTGGTCCGCAAGATGATGCTGGCCGACCCCGGCGAGCAGCCGGATCAGGCCGAGGCCACCCGCGCACTGCGCAGTGTCGCCAAGAACGCCCGCCCGGAACTGGTTGCCGGGGCCGGCCTTTCGGCGCATGTGGTGTTCGCGCAGATCAGGTCGATCGTGGTGGATCTGATGGTGGTGTGCGGGATGCAGCGCATCTCGGCGATGGCGCTGCTCCCGCCCACCGTGCCCAATCCGTATGTGACGCCGGAGGAATGAGGGTTCAGTCGCCGACCGGGGAGACCCGGGGGCGGCCCGGCCGCAGCGAGAACCGCTTGCGGTCGAAGTCCCACACCCGGTAGATCGGCCACTGCGAGGTGTGCATCAGCCAGGCGCCGGTGATCACGGCGCGGTGGAAGGGCACCACGGTGTAGCCCTGATTGGCGATGGTCTGCAGGCCGCGCAGCTGGTACTTCCACCAGACGCTCGGCGGGGTCTTGCGGCGGCGCGCGGAGATCTCGGCCCGCAGCTGTGGCAGCTGGTCGATGCGCAGCTTCGCCTTGGTCAGGCACAGCGCCAGGTCGAGGTCTTCGTGCAGGTCGCGCCGGGTGGTGGTGGCGTCTTGCACCTGTTGCCAGGCGCTGCGCCGGATCGCCATGTTCGCGCCGTGGACGTTGCCGACGGGCTGGTGCTTGATCAGGCCGAGGCGCTCCTGCCCACCGATGACGGCCGCGAGGAAGAAGCCGATCGGGGAATCGTGGTAGGTGCTGATGCCGGTCACCGCCATGGTGTCCGGATGCGCGTCGAGGTGCGCCCGCACGGTGGCGCCCCAGTCGGGCGCGACGAGGGTGTCGGCGTCGATGCGGCCGATGTAGTCGCCGCGGGACTTGTCGAAGCCGGTATTGCGCGCGTGCGCGACGCCGGGATCCGGCTCCTCTAGCAATTCGATCTTGGGATGGTGGAGGGCTAGTTCGGCGACTATCTCGCGGGTGCCGTCGGTGCTGCCGTTGTCGACGACGACGATCTCGTCGACGGTGTCCTGGCCGACTAGGCGTTCCAGGCAGGCGGTGATGCAGGAAGCTTCGTCCAGCGTCGGGATGACGACGGACAGGACTACGGGCGATTCAGTGGGGCCCATACGCGTTTCCGTTCCAGAGTCGTGGCTGACCCGCGACAGGCTATCAACGCCAGAAACGAGTCATGTGGCTGCCGTAGGCGGCCCAACCCTCTGGTACCCCGGAAAGCTCGAACAAAGCGTAAACACCGTTGAAGAAAACCTGACTCAGCGGCGTGAAAAAGATGACAGCGAAGAGGATCAGCATGCCGTACGGCTTGAACTGGTCGAGCGCCCTGCGGGTCTCGTAACTCAGCGACGGCTCGATGATGCCGTACCCGTCCAGGCCCGGCACCGGAAGAATGTTCAGCAGAAACGCCGTGATCTGCAGGAACGCCAGAAAACTGAGCCCGACCCAGAACGCCGCGTGCTCCTGGACCGACCCGAACACCCGCACGATCACGAGCAGCACCACCGCGCACAGCGCGTTGGACGCCGGACCGACAGCGCTCACCAACCGCTGCACACTCGACCGGAACCGGGTGATGTCCACATACACCGCGCCACCGGGCAGACCGATACCGCCAAGGGCTATGAACACCAGCGGCAGGCCGATCGACAGCACCGGATGGCTGTACTTGAGCGGATTCAGGGTGAGGTATCCCCGCACTTCCACTTCGTGATCGCCCGCCCGCCACGCGACATAGGCGTGCGCGAATTCGTGCAGGCACAGGCTGATGATCCAGCCGAACACCACGAGGACGAACACGCCGAATTTCGCCCGCACCGACTGGATGTCGGCATCCCAGGCCAGCGCGCCACCGGCCACGGTGATCAAGACGATGAGCAGGAAGACCGGGCTGGGACGGATGGCACTGTGGTCGGCCCGCCTGCCCGGGGTGAAGGAATAGGTCATCGCACCAAGAGCCAGGGTTGTTCGAATCGGTAGAAGGTCGAGCGCGGCACCTTGCGCTCGGTGGTGATGCCGTCCCGGGTGACGATCGCGCCCGGCGTGCCGAGCTGCGCGGCGCGCCCGGACACCCAGGTGCGCTTGCGGAAACCCTTGCGCACGCGCGCGCGGACCCCTGGCATCGTCATGGTCGGTGAGATCAGCATCGTCGCCACGGTGCCGCTGAACAGCAGGGTGTCGTCGACGTAGGCCTCGCCCTCCAGGGCGGCGCCGTCGATGCCGGTGATACTGGCCCGGCCGACCAGCACGGTGCCGGTGTCGTCGCGGATCAGCGGGGTCTCGATCGCGCGGCCGTCGATCGCGATCTTCGCGGCGGCGTTGCCGGTGGCGGTCTGATACACCCGCGAGGCGTAGGTCGTCTCGACCGGAACGAAACCCACCTCGACGTGCAGTCGTTCGGTGCGCATCAGATGGGTGAGCACGGAGGCGAGGCCCGCGTCGGAGCCGAGCACGATCAAGCGCGGCAGGCTGTCGGCGGCCAGCACGGGCAGCAATTCGTCGATGACGGCGACATCGGGGAGCGGGCCGGTCTGGGTGGTCGGCAGCGAGGCGAGCGCGATCGGGACCGGTATGTCACCACATCGGAGAACGTGGGTACTCAAACTGCGGTACACCCTCCTCGGTACGGCCGACGGTGCGTCGCCCACAAGCACACGGCAAAACCCCCTGCCGGCAAGTAACCGTATCCGATCCTGGCGTCGGTGAGGGCCGGGGGGCGGCACGCTCGGGCAGGGCACGTCGATGGTCCCTGATCAGGCGTCGGCTAGACTGTGTCTCCGGCCACCGCCTCAGTGACTGGACGCGCAGCGTCCTACGGCAGGTAGCTGCAGTACACAGTGTGCTGCTGTCGATCTGTAGGAGACGCGAAATGCCGGCAATCGTCCTCATCGGCGCCCAGTGGGGCGACGAGGGCAAGGGCAAAGCTACCGACCTGCTCGGTGAGCGGTTGCAGTGGGTCGTCCGTTATCAGGGCGGCAACAACGCGGGCCACACGGTGGTCCTCCCCAACGGTGACAAGTTCGCTCTGCACCTGATCCCGTCCGGCATCCTCACCCCGGGCGTCAAGAACGTCATCGGCAACGGTGTCGTCGTCGATCCGGGTGTGCTGCTCGACGAGCTCGCCGGTCTGGAAGAGCGCGGAGTCGACACCTCCGGCCTGCTGCTCTCCGCCGACGCGCACCTGATCATGCCGTACCACGTGGCCATCGATAAGGTCGCCGAGCGCTTCCTCGGCAGCCGCAAGATCGGTACCACCGGCCGCGGCATCGGCCCCTGCTACCAGGACAAGGTCGCCCGCGTCGGCGTCCGCGTGGCCGACGTGCTGGACGAGAAGATCCTCACCCAGAAGGTCGAAGCCGCACTGGAGTTCAAGAACCAGGTGCTGGTGAAGATCTACAACCGCCGCGCGCTCGACCCGCAGCAGGTGGTGGACGAGGTGCTCGAGCAGGCCGAGTCGTTCAAGCACCGCATCTCCGACACCCGCCTCGAGCTGAACCTGGCGCTCGAGCGTGGCGACACGATCCTGCTGGAAGGCTCGCAGGGCACCCTGCTCGACGTCGACCACGGCACCTACCCGTTCGTCACCTCGTCGAACCCGACCTCCGGCGGCGCCGCGGTCGGCTCCGGCATCGGCCCGAACAAGATCGACACGGTGCTCGGCATCCTCAAGTGCTACACCACCCGCGTCGGCTCCGGCCCGTTCCCGACCGAGCTGTTCGACAACTTCGGCGAGTTCCTGGCCAAGAACGGCGGCGAGGTGGGCGTCACCACCGGTCGCGCTCGTCGCTGTGGCTGGTTCGACGCGGTGATCAGCCGCTACGCCACCCGCGTCAACGGCATCACCGACTACTTCCTCACCAAGCTCGACGTGCTGTCGGGTCTGGACACCGTGCCGATCTGCGTCGCTTACGAGATCGACGGCGAGCGGGTCGAGCAGATGCCGACCACCCAGACCGAGTTCCACCACGCCAAGCCCGTCTACGAGGAGATGCCCGGCTGGTGGGAGGACATCTCGCAGGCACGCACCTTCGAGGAGCTGCCCGCCAACGCGCAGGCCTACGTGCTGCGGCTCGAAGAGCTGTCGGGCGCGCGGATCTCGTGCATCGGCGTCGGCCCCGGCCGCGACCAGACCATCGTCCGCCACGACGTCCTGGGCTGAGTTTCCTTCGCGAACTGCCCCTTCCCGGTTTCGGGGAGGGGCAGTTTTCGCTGTTCAGGGTCATCTCCCGACGGGTCTGCGGGTGGCGCCGGCCGTGCCCGGGGTACCGTCGAAGCGGTTCCGGACGGAGGTGGCTGATGGCGATACGCGCAGGTCTGGCCGTGTCGGCGCTGCTCACGCTCGCCGTCCTGCCCGGCTGTAGCTCGCCGGGCGAACCCGCCCCGCCGCCCAGCCCGGCACCGGTGAGTTCGGTGCTCCCGCCCGCCCAGACACTCATCCCCTCCCAGCAGCGCAACGAGCGGATCCGCGGGATGCTCTACACGGCGGGCTGCACCAGCAATGCCTGCGTCCAGACCTACTTCGCCTGCATGGACGGTTATCTCACCGGCGATCCCTGCCAGTTCTACCGGGACCACCCGCCGCCACCATGACCGATCGGCCTGTATCGCGACGGCGGCAGACCCCAAGTCGTCGATGCTCAGGGCCGCGTGCGGATCATTGTGCGCGGGTGAGGAATTCACCGATCGCGGGGGCGAGGATCGAGACCTTCGGGTTGTGGGTGACGCCGGGCAGCTCGGCGAACTTCGCGTTCGGCAGGACCTCGGCGGCGGCCTTGGCGCCCTTGGTGAGCATCGGGGCGGTGCGGTCGCCCGCGAGGACGAGCACCGGAACGGTGACGCCGCTCCACTCGGCGGCGTCGAGCTTCTTGCCGCGCATGTACGGCTTCATCACCGCCCAGTCGTGGGCGGTCGAATTGGCCGTCGCGGCAAGGTCTTTCCAGAACGGGGTCACGCGCATCGCGGTGACCATCAGCCAGGGCATGCCCATCGCCTTGGTCATGTAGTAGCGGACCGTCTTGTTGCGGTCGTCCGCGGCGATCAACGGATGCAGTTTGGCTTCCAGATCCTTCGGCGGCACATGGTCTTTCGGGTCGACCACGAACGGCGGCTCGAAGGCGACCACCTCGGTCACGCCCGGCACCTGGGCCGCGGCCAGCAGCGCGAGCGCGGCACCGGAGGACCAGCCGAACAGCGCGGCCTTCCCGCCCGCGGCCTCGACCAGCGCGGCGATATCGGCGATCTCGTTGGCCACGTCGTACACGCCGGGGGAGTCGGCGCTGTCACCGCGCCCGCGCCGGTCGTAGTTCAGCACCGTCAGGTCGAACTCGGTGGCCAGCGTCTCGGCGAGCTCGACCATGGTCGCGAACCCGCGGTAGCTGAACGCGCCGCCGATCAGGATGACCGTCCCCGCCGTGCCGTCCCCGACGCGGTCGTAGGCGATCGTGGTGCCGTCGGCCGACGTCACAGTCTGCATTGTGGTTCCTCTCGATACGGGCCGTGTGACCACCGGACTCGACGTTACGCGATCGGGTCTTAGCAGGTCGGCACGGGTTTACGCCGGGCATCCGCCGCCGGCGCGCCCCGGCGAATTCGATCTTGTCCGGTACCGGTGCAGACGGCGCCCGCCGCGCGGATTCATCGGTCGGAATCAGAACAGCATCGGCTCGCCGAAACCCGGGGTGTTCTCGATCTCGAGCAGTCGCGCCTTGGTGCCGATGCCGCCCGGCGCGGAGAACCCGTGCAGCGCGTGATCGGCGGCGAGGACCCGGTGACAGGGGATGATCAGCGGGACAGGGTTGCGCCCCAGCGCCTGCCCGACGGCTTGGGCCGAGCCGGGCGCGCCGAGGCGGGTGGCGATGTCGCCGTAGCTGAGCGTGTGGCCGGGGTCGATCTCGCGGGTCACCGCGTAGACGGCACGGTAGAACTCGGGCACACCGCCCAGGTCGACGTCGATCCAGCGCAACGGGTCGACCGTGCCCGTCAGATGGGCACGAATCCCCGCGATCGCCGCGGTGATCGCAGGCCCTGGTTCGTCCTCGACCACCGGCACGCCGCCGAGTGGCCTGGTGATCCGGGCCAGCGTCTCCTCCTCGCTCGCCTCGGGTAACTGGAACCGCACGACAGTCTCGCCGTGCCAGGCGATCGCGCACAGGCCGATCGCCGTGTCGAACAGTGCCGCGGCAACCGGTTCGGTCCTGGTTCCGGAACTCATGATCACAGTGTGCGCCGACCCGGTGACAGATTCCGGCCCGCCCCCGCGCTCACGCGGCGAGCGGCCCGCGCTCTCCGGATTCGGAAGGTCCAGTTTTCGACAACTGGACTGGACTGTTCGGAGATGTCGACTCGTCCTCGTGTACCCGCACCGCATCGAGATCGCGGAACAGACGCTGATCGTCGTAAGTGCCGAAAGCCCGGTCGTGCGGCAGGTATTGGAAGGGCCAGAACGGCAATTCCCCTTGTTTCGGCGAGAAGTGATAGACGGCGTACCCGAAGGCGGTGGCGACGGCGAGGGCGAGGAAAGTGGTCATATCGTAAGAATCCTCCGACTGGCCTTGCCCAGAAATATCCACTTACGGAATACTGGACTTCATGGCGACAAGAGTGATCGGCGCGTCGGGCCTGGCCCGCGACCTCGGCCGGTGGCGTGACCCCGAAACCGGCGGCGATTCCCCCGAGCGCCGCCCACACCGCCCCGCCTATCTGGCGCTGGCCGAGGCGATCCGCCTGCTGATCCACGACGGCCGCGCCCCGCTCGGCGTCGCCCTGCCCAGCGAGCGCGATCTGGCCACCACCCTCGGCGTCAGCCGCACCACTATCACCTCGACGTACTCGCTGCTGCGCGAGCACGGCTACCTGATC
Source organism: Nocardia sp. NPDC055053 (assembly GCF_053608285.1). NCBI lineage: Bacteria > Bacillati > Actinomycetota > Actinomycetes > Mycobacteriales > Nocardiaceae > Nocardia > Nocardia sp. NPDC055053. Next base: position 87,119 of record NZ_JBSGVD010000026.1, read on the forward strand.
AGCCGCCAGGGCTCCCGCAGCACGGTGGCCCTGCCGCCGGCCATCCAGCACGACGGCTCCAAGCCGGCCCGCGGAATCATGGCGCTGATGGCCCAGCCCGAACTGCCCACCATCGACATGACCTACGCCGCGATGTCGGCCCCACCGGAACTGCACGATGCGTATTCGACCGCACTGCAAGGCATTCCGGCCTACCTCGGCACGCACGGCATGGACCCGGTCGGCGTTGTCGCCCTGCGCGAGGCGCTGGCCCGCCGCTACACCGCCCGCGGCCTGCCCACCGAGCCCGAACAGATCCTGGTGACGCTCGGCGCCCAGCACGGCCTCCGGCTGCTGCTCAACGTACTCACCTCGCCCGCCGCGCGCGTGCTGATCGAGCACCCCACCTACCCGAACGCCATCGAGGCGATCCGCGACGTCGGCGCCCGTCCCATCCCGGTCCCGCTGCGCCCCGAATTCCCGCACGCCGGTTGGGATCTCGACGGCCTGCGCAGCACAGCCAGGCAGACCGCGGCGACGCTGGCCTATCTGGTCCCCGATTTCAACAACCCCACCGGTCTGCTGCTCGACGCCGACGGCCGCGCCGAACTGGCCGCCATCGCCCGCGACACCAGGATGACCGTCGTCGTCGACGAGTCGATGAGCGATCTGAATCTGTCCGGCGAGACCATGCCGCCACCGGTCGCCGCGTTCGCGAAGGGCTCGGAGATCATCACCATCGGTTCGGCGTCGAAGTCGTTCTGGGGTGGTCTGCGGGTCGGCTGGATCCGCACCAATCAGGCGCTGATCACCAAGCTGCTCGGCATCCGCGCCACCGTCGACCTCGGCACCCCGGTGATGGACCAGCTGGCCACCGTCCACCTGCTGGAGAACGCCGAACCCATCCTCGACCGCCGCCGCGAGCAGCTGCGCACCCAGCGCGCCGCCCTGCTCGACGCCGTCGCCGAAGATCTCCCCGGCTGGTACATCGCCCCCGGCGCGGGCGGCATGTCGGTCTGGGCGCAGCTGCCGAGCCCCGTCTCCACCGCACTGGCCGCCACCGCCCCCAACCACGGCGTACTACTCGCCGCCGGACCACGTTTCGGCGTCCAGGGTGCCTTCGAACGCTTCCTGCGCCTGCCGTTCACCCACCCCGAACCAGAGCTGCGCCTTGCCGTGAAATCCATCGCCGCCGCTTATGAAGCCCTGACCCCGCGCGCCGCCGACCCGCTGCAACCGCTCACCTGCTACTGAGTCAGCCGAATCCGCACGGGTGGGCTCCGGCCGACGCGGACGCTGGCCGCACCGTCTCGTAGCCGGCGCCGAGCATGAACAGCATCGAGATCAGGATCGCCACCGTGGTGAGCGGCACCGCGACGGCGCTGCGCGGCGACGGATGCCGGAACAACAGCACCAGCAGGAACACCAGCGAGATCGTGCTGGCCATCAACAGTCCGGCGGCGAGGCCGTTGAGCGCGCTGACCGCCGCGGGCACCGGGGCCTCGCTGTGACACCGCGATGCGACGAACCGGGACTTGCGATCGTCGAACATTCCTTCGGCCATGGCGAAGGCGAGCAGCGCTGCGCCGAAGGTGGTGACCGCGATGAGCGCGGCGAGCACCTTCGGTGGCCGATGGCCGGTGCGGGTCCGATGCCTGTCGTCGATAGTCGATCAGACTACCGGCGACAGGCAGGCAAATCAGTCAACCCAGACCGATTCGATCGGTGTCGTTTCCGACGGCGGCGGCGTCGGCACGCCACCGGGAGTGCGGGAGAACCGCGGCGCCGGCGCGTGCTGGACGACGCCCTCGATATCGATCAGGCCGGTACGGGCCACGATGTGCGGGTTCTGCTCGGCCTCGGTGAAGGTCAGTACCGGGGTGGTGCAGGCGTCGGTGCCGTCGAAGATCGCGGCCCACTCGTCGCGGGTCTTGGTCTTGAACTTGTCCGCGAACAGCTTGCGCAGCTGCTCCTGCCCGTTCGGATCGATCTGCATCGGCAGACCCTCCGGGTCGATCTCCAGCCCGGCCAGCAGCTCGGCGTAGAACTGCGGCTCGATCGCGCCGACGGCCATGTACTTGCCGTCGGAGGTCTCGTAGGTGTCGTAGAACGCCATGCCGGTGTCGAGCAGGTTGGTCCCGCGCTCGTCGGACCACAGGCCGACCCCGCGCATGCCCCAGATCATGTGCGAAAGGGCAAGCGCCCCATCGATCATCGCGGCGTCGATGACCTGGCCCTTGCCGGAACCCTGCCGCTCGACCAGCGCGGCGAGCACGCCGAACACCAGGAACATCGAGCCGCCACCGAAGTCGCCGACCATGTTCAGCGGCGGCACCGGCCGCTCACCCTTGCGGCCGATGGCGTTGAGCACGCCGGTCAGCGAGATGTAGTTGATGTCGTGGCCCGCGCGATCGGCGAGCGGGCCGTGCTGACCCCAGCCGGTCATCCGGCCGTAGACCAGGCGCGGGTTGCGGGCCAGCGCGTCGTCGGGGCCGAGGCCCATGCGCTCGGTGACGCCGGGCCGGAAGCCCTCGAGCAGCACGTCGGCCTTCTCGACCAGGTCGAGGATCTTGGCGACGTCGGCGGGATCCTTGAGGTTCGCTTCGACAATGGTCCGGCCACGCCACTGCGGGCGCTCCATGAAACCGGGCATCATGCCGGGACGCTGCACGCGGACCACGTCGGCGCCGAGGTCGGCCAGCAGTAGCGCGGCATGGGGGCCCGGCCCGATGCCGGCCAGCTCGATGACCTTGATCCCCGCGAGGGGTCCCTGCTTGGCGGTGGTGGACTCGCTCACACCTGACCTCTGTTCATCGTCGAACGGTATTGACACTCTGACAATAGCGTCGGGATGGCGGCCCGGGTAGGGCATGGGCGAGAATTCCGGTGGCGCGACTCGGCGCCACAATGGGAGGACCCGTAGTGAGCGTGTGGGGTGAGGTCATCGTAGGCCTCGTCATTCTGGTCGGTCTCGTCGGCGTGATCGTGCCGATCCTGCCCGGCGTCATCCTGATCTTCGCCGCGATCGCGGTGTGGGCCTTCATGACCGGCGGCGCCGAGGCCTGGACGGTGCTCGCGATCGCCACGGTCGCGCTCGGCATCTCCGGCATCGTGAAATACACCTGGCCGGGCAGGCGGATGCGCGAGGCTGGAGTGTCGAACCGGGCGCTGCTGGTCGGCGCGATCCTCGGCGTCGTCGGGTTCTTCGTCATCCCGATCGTCGGCCTGTTCATCGGCTTCGTACTCGGCGTCTACCTGGCAGAGCTGTACCGCTTGAAGACCAACCAGCTGGCCTGGCCCGCGACGGCGCACGCGCTCAAGGGTGTCGGGCTGTCGATGCTGGTCGAGCTGCTCGGCGCGCTGGTCGCCGCCGGTGTGTGGCTGACCGGCTCTGTGTTGGTCTGAGCGCTGGCGCGCTCGAGTTCGCGGCCCCTTGTGTCCCGCCGGTCAGGCACCGTTGCTTGCTCCTTCGTCGCCTACGCAACGGCACCTGACCG